>JBGVDJ010000056.1:0-35054 GCA_045119335.1 Candidatus Choladousia sp.
AAATGCTCAGAAGCAGGCAAAGGAACTGGAAGCACTCGGATACGGCAACTGCCCGATCTGTGTAGCTAAGACACAGTACTCTCTGACAGACGACCAGACAAAGCTCGGCGCTCCGACAGACTTTGAAGTTACTGTACGTAATCTGAAGATCTCTGCAGGTGCAGGTTTCATCGTAGCTCTGACAGGTGAGATCATGACAATGCCGGGTCTTCCGAAGGTACCGGCTGCCGAGAGAATCGACGTAGACGAGACAGGAAAGATCTCCGGTCTGTTCTGATAATGCCTGTATGGATTGCGGAAGTGCGAAGCACAGAGCAGATCCGTGATTTTAAATACCGATAAGAAAATGTAGGAGGTTGATTACAATGGGATTTTCAACTGTACCGTGTAATGAATTTGTAGAGGTACTTGCTTCCAAGGCTCCTGTTCCGGGCGGCGGCGGTGCATCTGCACTGGTAGGTGCTGTTGGTACAGCACTTGGAAATATGGTAGGCAGTCTGACTGTCGGCAAGAAGAAATACGCTGATGTAGAAGCTGAAATGTATGAGCTGAAGGCAAAATGTGACAAGCTGCAGGCTGAACTTCTGGCTCTTGTTGAGAAAGATGCGGAAGTATTTGAACCGCTTGCAAAGGCATACGGTATGCCGCGTGAGACAGAGGAAGAAAAGGCTGAAAAAGCCCGTGTGATGGAGATCGTTCTGAAGGATGCATGCTCTGTTCCGATGGAAATCATGGAGAAGTGCTGCGAAGCACTGGAACTGATCAAAGAATTTGCTGCAAAGGGTTCTGCACTGGCTATCAGTGATGCAGGTGTAGGTGCGGTATTCTGTAAGGCAGCACTTCAGGGTGCCAGCCTGAACGTATACATCAACACAAAGTCCATGGCAAACAAAGAGTACGCAGCAGAGCTGAATGCAAAGGCAGATGCAATGCTTGAGAAATACCCGCCGATGGCAGATGAAATTTTCGAGAGCGTTCTTGGACGTCTTAAAAAATAAGGAGGAAGCGGCAATGGCAAAGCAGTTACTTGGTAAAGAGGTTACAGCTGCTCTTAATGAGAGAATCAAGGCAAAAGTGGCTGAACTGGAAGCAAAGGGAGTAAAGCCGACACTCGGGATCATCCGTGTCGGAGAAAATGAGAGTGATATCTCTTACGAGAGAGGCGCAACAAAGCGCTGCGAGACACTTGGAGTTGCATGTGAGAAGATTCTGCTTCCGGCAGACGTTTCACAGGAAGAGCTTCTTAAGGTAATCGACGATGTTAACAAGAACGATGCGATCCATGGCGTTCTTCTGTTCCGTCCGCTTCCGAAACATCTTGATCAGGCTACAATCGAAAATGCGCTTGATCCGGCTAAGGACGTTGACTGTATGACAGACGGTTCCATGTCAGGTGTATTTACAGGCAAGGCAATCGGATTCCCGCCGTGTACACCGCAGGCTTGTATGGAAATTCTTGACCATTACGGAATCGACTGCACAGGAAAGAAGGCAGTTGTGATTGGCCGCAGCCTTGTAGTAGGCAAGCCGGCAGCAATGATGCTGATCAAGAAGAATGCAACTGTTACTGTATGCCATACAAAGACAGTTGATATGCCGAGCGTGGCAAAAGAAGCTGATATCGTGATCGTGGCAGCAGGCCGTGCAGGTGTTGTCGGTGCTGAGTACGTAAAAACGGGTCAGGTCATCATCGATGTAGGTATCAATGTGAATGCAGAAGGCAAGCTCTGTGGAGACGTTGATTACGCAGCAGTTGAGCCGATCGTAGATGCGATCACTCCGGTACCGGGCGGCGTTGGAAGTGTTACAACTTCTGTACTTGTTGGTCACGTGGTTGAGGCAGCTGCAAAGAAAGCTGGTCTGTAAGAAACGGCGCAGAAAGTCTGCAAATGACATTCTGGTAAATAAAGTATGCTGATAATGAAGCTGCCGCACATTTGAATGGGGAAGGAAATCTCTCTCAACATTTGTGCGGCGGCTTTTTGTCGTATCGGATATCAGGATTGAAAGGAAAATGACACGTATGAAATACTTTAAAGGAATTACATTTGCACCATTTTGCCGAAAAGGCATTTTAAGTACGGAAAGTGCGGCGGAAAGCCTCAGATATCTTGCTGAGCATACCGGTGCAGACAGCGTTATTCTCGCACCTGCCGGTCTGCAGGAAAATGCGCATTCGGAGGAAATCTGTTATTGTTCAGACGGGACACCGACCGATGAGGAGCTGATCGGCATGATCCGGTATGCGAAGGAGCTGGGCCTGCAGGTCGCACTTAAAACTACTGTGAACTGCAAAAGCGGTGACTGGAGAGCATTCATAAGCTTTTTTGAACACGATGTTGTATGTGAACCGAAATGGAGCAACTGGTTTCGGTCTTACACAGAATTTCAGATCCATTATGCGCGGATTGCAGAACAGGAGGGCTGCGAGGTGTTTATTGCCGGCTGCGAAATGGTAATGTCGGAGCATCGTGAGAAAGAGTGGAGAGAAGTGATTGCGGCGATCAGAGCGTATTATGGCGGTCCTGTTTCCTATAATACAGATAAATATCAGGAAGACCATGTGACGTGGTGGGATTGTGTTGATGTGATCTCCTCCAGCGGTTATTATCCGTCCGGAAGCTGGGAAAAAGAACTGGACCGGATTGAAAATGTGGTTCGAAAATTTAATAAACCGTTCTTTTTTGCTGAGGCCGGATGTATGTCCAGAGCAGGTTCTGCAGGAGTTCCGAACGACTGGAATCTGCAGGGGCGGCAGAGTCTTGACGAGCAGGCGAACTGGTACAGGGAAATGTTTGAATCATGCGGCAGGCGTGAGTGGGTGAATGGATTCGGGTTGTGGGAGTGGGCACCAAATATTCCGGAGGATGCGCAGGCGCGTCTGGACAGTACGTATGAGATTTGTAAAAAACCTGCGGAAGCTGTGATCAGGGAATATTACCGGAGCAGAAATTGAGAATTCGGTAACCGGGCAGATGAAAGCGAATCAGAAGCCGTTCAGAAAATGGAAACAGTTTGCGGAATAAAATCAGGAATATAATAAAATCGGGAGCAAAATAAAATCAGGAATATAATAAAATCGGGAACAAAATAAAATCAGAAGCAAAATAAAATCAGAGAGCAAAATAAAATCAGAAATATTAATGAAATTAAAGAACATAATGAAAAACCCCCCTGCATATATTTATTTCAGGATATGCAGGGGGTCTTCTTATGGAAAAATTTGATTTATACAAAGATATTCAGATGAGGACGGGCGGGGAGATTTACGTCGTGATAGTTGGGCCGGTCAGGACCGGAAAATCGACTTTCGTAAGAAAATTTGTGGAGCATCTGGTTCTTCCGGAGCTGCAGGATCAGCAGCGGACTGTTGCAAATGATGAAATGCCGGCTAGTGCGTCAGGCCGTACCGTGACCACAGTGGAACCGAAATTTGTACCTCGTCATGCAGCACAGATAGAGCTGGGTGACGGAACTGTTATGAAGGTCCGTTTGGCAGACTGTGTCGGCTATCTTGTGCCGGGGGCAGAAGGAACGCAGGAGAATGGAACTGTGCGTATGGTCAAGACTCCGTGGCAGGAACAGCCGGTTCCATTTTCCGAAGCAGCGCGGATGGGGACACGAAAAGTGATCACGGATCACGCAACAGTCGGAATTGTGATTACCACAGACGGCAGTTTTGGAGAATTGCCGCGCAGCAGTTTTCTGGATGCGGAACGTGAAGCAATCCGTGAACTGCAGCAGCTCGGCAAGCCGTTCCTTGTGATCGTGAATTCTGCAAAACCGTATGGAGACGAAGCAAAGGCGGCAGCAGAATATATACGAAAAGAACATGGGGTACAGTGTATGATCCTGAACTGTGAACAGATGGGCAGAAATGAGATTCATTCCGTTTTTGAACAGTTTCTGTTGGAATTTCCGCTGACACGGGTAGTCTTTCAGATACCGAAATGGGCGGAGACGCTGGATAATGCGCACTGGCTGAAGCAGGATCTGTTTCAGAGTGTTCAGAAGGTCATGCAGAAACTGCGCTGCGTGAGAGATATTTATGCGGAGAATTTCAGTCTTGACAGTCAGTATATCAAAAAATCGAAAATAGAGTCGGTGGATCTGTCAAACGGATATGCGGAGATCGGTGTGCAGATGCAGGAACCCCTCTACTATAATATCCTCAGTGAGATGACAGGAACGGAAATCAGAAGTGAATATCAGCTGATTTCCATTGTAAAAGAGATGTCACAGCTGAAAAAAGAGTATGAAGCGGTAGCTGCAGCGGTTGCGGCAGTCAAACAGACGGGATATGGTGTGATCACTCCACAAAAGGAAGAAATCCATATGGAAGAGCCTGTCATTATCCGGCAGGGGAACCGTTATGGGGTGAAGATCAAAGCATCGTCGCCGTCTATTCATCTGATCAGAGCAGAGATCGAGACAGAAATCGCTCCTATTGTGGGAAGTGAAGCTCAGGCGGAGGATCTGATCAGCTATATGAAACAGAACGAGCAGACAGAGGACGGCGGATGGAATACTCTGATTTTCGGTAAATCCATTGAACAGATGGTGGATGAGGGGATTCACGGAAGACTGGCTTCAATCAGTGAAGGAACCCAGCTGAAGCTGCAGGACACAATGAAGCGCATTGTCAATAATTCCCGGGGAAGACTCATCTGCATTATCATATAAGAATAATTTCGGCATTTATTTGAATGATTTATGACAAAATACAAGTATTTTTGTTGCATTTTGCGGTCGGTTTTGTTTGACAAAACGTAACATGCAGCATATAATATGAATGAATTGTTACAATTTTTTTACGAGATGTAAGAAAAGCCTGGTTGGGCTGCAAAGGAGAGAATCATGTCTAAGCAACAAAGGAATAGAAAGAAACTGTTAATATCAGGTATATTATTCCTCATGCTGTTTTTCTGCATGACGGCGAATGCCGAAGCTGCCTGGAAGAAGAATTCGAACGGTACATATTCTTATTACAGCAATGGTGTATTGCTCAAGAGCAAGTGGATCAACGGAACATACTACGTAAATTCACAGGGAATCCGTCAGACCGGCTGGATGTACAAAGGCGGAAAGTGGTACTATTTTTCAAAGACAACAGGAAAGGTAGTCAAGAGCAAATGGATCAGATCCGGCAAGAACATGTATTTTGCAGGTTCGAACGGCGCACTTTATACGGATGGACGTTATAAGATCGGCAGCTATTACTACGCATTCAATGCACGCGGAGTGAGACTCACCGGTAAGCGTACGATAGATGGCAAGACCTATTACTTCAGCACCAAGAACGGTCAGATGCAGACCAAGAAATGGTGTGTGACTTCCAAAGTCTATTATTACTACGGAAGCAACGGTGTAATGGCAAAGAACAAGTGGGTCGGCAGATATTACGTCGGTAAGACCGGCAAGCGGCTCACAAATCAATGGAAGGACAACCGATATCTGAGCAGTACCGGAAAATGTGTTTCCGGACTGAAGAAGATCGACGGAGTATATTACTATTTCGATACATCAACATACAGGAAGGTTACCGATACTACCATTACGGTAAAGGATGTTACCTATCAGTTCGACAGTGATGGCAGGGGAACTATTGTAACGAACAGTATACCGACTGCAAAGGTATCTGTAGAGCAGGAATATTATACCGATCCGGCAGTAGATGATACAACACTTCTTTCTGCAATTATTTACTGTGAGGCGGGCAATCAGCCGTATGCAGGTAAAGTGGCGGTGGGGCTTGTTATCATGAACCGCAGGAACAGTGCTCTGTTCCCGGATACGATCCGGGAGATCATTTATCAGTCGCATCAGTTCACACCGGCTTATTCAGGAGTAATGACCAAGGTTCTGAATAATCAGTCACTGATCACCAGTGAATGCAAAAAGGCTGCAAAGGAGATCATGACAAAGCTTGGATCCTATCAGTCAGGCCAGAAAGTGAAGCTTGAACTGAACGACGAACAGATTGATTTCCCATACCTGTTCTTTATGACCAAGGCAGCATATAACGGATGCGGACTCAGTGCTCCTTATATACAGATCGGCGGGCATGTATTCTTTGAAAAGTGGAGATAATCGAATAGAAGTCGAATAGAAGTCGAATAGAGAAGTGAGCGAAAAGGATGAAATCGAACGTATGGTTGATTTTATCCTTTTCGTATGTTAAAATGTCTTCAGCCAAAATGAAACGGGGAGAGACAGATGATAGCGTATTTAAAAGGAATTGTTGCAGATGTATCAGAGTCGCGGCTGATTCTGGATGTCAATCAGGTCGGATTTCAGATCTACATATCATCCAGAGATGCCGCAGATATGCCGGGGCGCGGTGAAGAAGTCCGGATTCATACATATATGAACGTGAAAGAGGATGCGATTCAGCTATACGGATTCCTTTCAGAGGATGATCTGGAAATATATAAGCTTCTTCTGAATGTGAACGGAATAGGGCCCAAGGCAGCACTTGGAATCCTGTCTGTATTGACTGCAGATGACCTGCGCTTTGCAGTTCTCTCGGATGATGTGAAGGCGATTTCAAAGGCACCCGGTGTGGGTGGGAAGACTGCACAGAAGCTGATTCTGGAGCTGAAGGACAAGCTGAAGCTGGAGGATGCCTTTGAGAAGAAATTTGCTTCTGTGACAGGTGCAGCAGCAGGTACGGTGATGAATGATGCAAAGTCAGAGACCGTTCAGGCGCTTACCGCACTTGGATATTCAAACAGCGATGCACTGAAGGCTGTACGTGCGGCCGGTGTGACCGAAGAAATGGATGCAGAGACAATACTGAAACTGGCGCTTAAGCAGATGGCATTTCTGTGAGGATAAATAAATGGCAAAGAGAATTATAACTACAGATACAACGGAAGACGATATCCGGATCGAACCGGGGCTTCGTCCGCAGCTGCTGGATGAATATATCGGTCAGGAAAAGGCAAAAAGCACCCTGAAGATTTTTATTGAAGCGGCAAGGCAGCGCAAAGATTCACTGGACCACGTGCTCTTTTACGGACCTCCTGGACTTGGCAAGACCACACTTGCCTGTATCGTCGCAAATGAAATGGATGTAAATATCAAGATCACTTCAGGTCCGGCTATTGAGAAGCCGGGGGAGATGGCGGCCATCCTCAACAATCTGCAGGAGGGCGATGTTCTCTTTGTAGATGAAATCCATCGTCTGAATCGTCAGGTGGAGGAGGTTCTTTATCCGGCGATGGAAGATTTTGCAATCGATATTATGATTGGGAAAGGTGCAACGGCACGTTCTATCCGCCTTGATCTGCCGCATTTTACACTGATCGGGGCGACGACAAGAGCCGGTATGCTGACTGCTCCGCTTCGTGATCGTTTCGGGGTGGTACAGCATCTGGAATTTTATTCTGAGAAAGAACTGCAGACGATCGTAATCCGTTCCGCGGCACTTCTTGGAGTTGAAATCGACAACAGAGGTGCACTTGAGATCGCACGCCGTTCCCGCGGAACACCGCGTCTGGCGAACCGTATGCTGAAACGCGTCAGAGATTATGCACAGGTACGGTATGATGGAAGGATTACCTTTGAGATCGCGGCAGAAGCGCTGGATCTTCTTGAAGTGGACCGGCACGGGCTGGACTCCACGGATCGCAGGCTGTTGGAACTGATGATCGATAAGTTCGACGGAGGACCGGTGGGACTGGATACGCTGTCAGCGGCAATCGGGGAGGATTCCGGTACGGTTGAAGAGGTCTATGAGCCGTATCTGATCAAGAACGGATTCATCAACCGTACTCCGAAGGGACGTGTTGTAACAGATCTGACCTATAATCATCTTGGAAGAAAAAAATAAACAGTTGTAATTCTTTCAGTTTGGTTTATAATAAAAGCAATATAAATACGAAGCGGAAGGAAGAACGTGCATGTCATCCAAAAACAGGACCCAGGTGATCATTGCGGGGAAAATATACACACTCAGCGGCTATGAGAGCGAAGAGTATCTTCAGAGAGTGGCAGCTTATCTGAATGGCAAGATAACAGAATTCCGGAATCTGGACGGCTATCACAGACTGTCTCCGGATATGAGAGGGATTCTTCTGAATCTGAATACCGCAGATGATTATTTTAAAATGAAAAAGAAAGTGGAAGATCTGGAAAAGGAGCTTTCTGAAAAAGACAGAGAAATTTACGAATTCAAGCACGAGCTTATCACAGCTCAGATCAGACTGGAAAATGCAGAGAAAGAGATTCAGTCCCTTGAGGACCGGAATGCTCAGATGCAGCGCGAGGTCATTCAGCTTGAGACACAGGCAAAGAATCAGAACAAACTGTAAGAATTGGTTGCAATTGTTTGCATATACTTTCATCTGAATCAGAAGAAGTTATGGAGATCGTTGCAGCCTGTTTTTTTCTGAATGAATGCCGGCCGCAGCCGGGATTTTGACAGAAGATGTCATCTCATTACAGTTTTATCTTACATAATGCGCATTACAGGAGGAATCATGGTTGAATTACTTTCACCGGCAGGCTCCTACGAAACGCTGTGTGCCGCAGTCAATGCAGGAGCGGATGCAGTTTATATCGGAGGGAGCATGTTTGGTGCCAGAGCATACGCAGATAATCCGGACGAGGAACTGCTGATTCGCGGAATTGAATATTGTCATCTTCATGGACGAAAAATCTATCTGACAGTAAACACCTTACTGAAGGAGAAAGAGCTGGAGACCATGCTGTATTCTTACCTGCTGCCGTTTTACGAAAATGGTCTGGATGGTGTGATCGTGCAGGATCTTGGTGTTGTGCAGTTTATTCAGACCTTTTTTCCGGGACTTCCGGTGCATGCCAGCACACAGATGACGGTCACCGGCAGTGAAGGGGCACGTTTTCTGCAGCAGCAGGGGATTACACGTGTTGTGCCCGCCAGGGAGCTGTCTTTGCAGGAAGTGAGAAGAATCATAGATGATACAGGGATTGAAGTTGAGACATTCATTCATGGTGCTATGTGTTATTCCTATTCGGGGCAGTGTCTGTTCAGCAGCATGATCGGCGGGCGCAGCGGCAATCGCGGACGATGTGCGCAGCCATGCAGGCTTCCATACACGTGCACATCCGGGAAAAAAACATATACTGGATATCTGCTCAGTATGAAAGATATGTGTACCATTGATCTGATTCCGGATCTGATCGATGCAGGGATTGCCTCCATGAAAATCGAAGGCAGAATGAAACGGTCTGAATATGCGGCGGGTGTTGTCAGTATTTACCGCAAATACATTGATCTGTATCAGAAACACGGAAGATCAGGATACCGTGTGCTGGATGAAGACAGAGGAATTTTGATGGATCTTTATAACCGCGGCGGTTTTTCGCAGGGTTATTATCGACAGCACAACGGTCCGGCGATGATGTCAATGAATCGTCCCAATCATTATGGAACAGAAGCTGCCAGAGTAAAAGCCGTCAGAAAGGGAATGATCCAGGCGGCGGCGCTGGAACCGCTTCATCAGAAGGATATGCTGGAGCTGCCGGACGGAACAGAAATTACCCTGGGAAAAGATATCGGAACAGGTGCCGTATTTGACCTAAACTGCCGGTCATCCAAAACAGTACCCGGCGATATTATTCTGCGAACGAAAAATGAGTTTCTTCTTTCGCAGCTTCAGGAAAAGTATCTGAAAGAAAAATTGCAGGTAAAAATTAAGGGTGATTTAAGGATTTTCAGAGACGGGACTGCTATACTGAAGCTGAACAGCCGGGCTGCATCGGTCACATATTCAGAGGCGATTGCAGAGACAGCGCAGAACAATCCTGCTACAGAGGACAGTATCCGAAAGCAGATGAGCAGGACCGGAAATACTCCGTTTGTTTTTGAACGGCTCTTCATTTCACTGGATGATGGTCTGTTTATTCCGGTGCGCCGTCTGAACGAGTTCCGCCGTGCTGCACTGGAACAGCTTGAACAGGCAATCCTTGATGCGGAAGGACGACGCAGGGAAGCTGTTCTGACAGGGGATATGCAGAAATATCCGGAAACGGAGATACAGAAAGTACGAATGCAGAATCCGGAACAGGATGCGGTACAGATTCAGTCCCCAAACTATGGATCTGCTGCAGATGCGCCCGTTCAGGCTTGCCGTCGGCTGAATATTCTGGTTACAGCATGGCCGCAGCTTGATGCCGTACTGGAAGCGGATTTACCGGAGCTTACCATTATCTATCTGGATTCCATACTGTTCGGAACGGGTGTGAATTCGGATGAGACCTTTACCCGTGCAGAACGATATATTGATAAAATAGCAGAAAAGGGAATCCGCTGCTTTCTGAGCATGCCGCCGGTATTCCGTGAGAAAGAACGGAAAATTTTCGGTCAGGAGGATATGTGCAGGCTGATGAGCCGTCTGGACGGATTTCTTCTCCATACAGTGGATGAATTTGCCTGGATAAAATGCTTCCTTTCTGAGATTCAAAGGGATGCTGTATTGGCTGCAGATGACAATTTCTATATGTATAACAGCCGGGCATCCGTGTTCTGGCAGAAGCAGGGGATTACACAGATAACATTGCCGTCTGAACTGAACAGTCGTGAGCTCCGGAGTCTGAATACATCGGAATCGGAACTGAATGTATATGGATATCAGGCGCTGATGCATTCAGCTCAGTGTGTGACAGCCAATACATCCGGCTGTACGCACCGGCCTTCCCTGCAATGGCTGAAGGATCGAAGAAATGCCAGATTTCCGGTGCTGAACCGGTGTCCGGTCTGCTGCAATACGATTTACAATTCTGTTCCGCTGCAGTTATACGGGTGCAGGGATGAGATTGACCGACTCTCACCTGCCGCGCTTCGTATGACATTTACCATTGAGACATACGAACAGACAGCGGAGCTGCTGCACGATTACTATGATATCTTTTTTGCGTCTGCTCCTGTCCCGAACCGGCAGTCGGAAGGGACAAGAGGACACTTTAAAAGGGGAGTAGAATAACCGATGACGAATCTAATCATACAGATTTCAAAATATCTGATCATTATACTGATGGCACTGTATACGCTGCAGTGTTTCACGGTATTTCAGAAAAAGGATGAGGAGTCCAGAGACTATCTCTTTCTCAGACAGAATATGCTGATGTTTTTTATGCACTTTGTTGCATTCGCCGTGCTGTATCTCGAGATGAAAAATAACACGGTTCTGATCTTTTACGGAGCGCAGGTGATTTATCTGGCGGCAGTACTGGTGCTGTTCCGCAATCTGTATCCTCTTGCATCCAGACTTTTGATAAACAACATGTGCATGCTGATCTGCATCAGTTTTATTATGCTGACGCGACTGTCCTATGATCAGTGTGTAAAGCAGTTCAAGATCGCTGTATTTGCAACGGTGGTAGCGCTGCTGATTCCGCTGATCATACGAAAACTGCGGTTCATCACAAAGATGTACTGGGTCTATGCGCTTCTCGGGATCGGACTTCTGGCACTCGTTGCCATTGCTGCACGCTCTACATACGGAGCCAAGCTTTCCTTTACTGTAGGCGGTATTTCCATTCAGCCATCGGAATTTGTCAAGATCATTTATGTGTTTGCGATTGCAGGTCTGCTGTCGCATGCACGTGATTTCAGGCGTATTGTTGTCGCGACCGGTCTGGCTGCACTTCATGTACTGATTCTGGTCGTTTCGAAGGATCTCGGAAGTGCGGTGATCTTTTTCATTACGTATCTTGTTATGATTTTTGTTTCGACCAGAAATCCGTTTTATGCACTGGCTGGTATTCTTGCCGGGTCAGTGGCGGCAGTAGGTGCATTTTTTCTGTTTTCGCACGTCCGCGTGCGTGTACAGGCATGGCAGGATCCGTTTCGCGATTATCAGGGAGGCGGTTATCAGATCTGTCAGTCCCTGTTCTCGATCAGTGCCGGAAGCTGGTTCGGTACAGGATTGTATCAGGGATCGCCGGAAGCGATTCCGTTTGTGGAGCAGGACTTTATGTTTTCTGCGATTGCGGAAGAACTGGGAACCATCTTCGGTATCTGCCTGATCCTTGTCTGCATGAGCTGTTTTATCATGTTCGTGAATATTGCGATGCAGCTTACCAACCGTTTTTACCGTCTTGTTGCAGTAGGACTCGGTACAACGTATGCGGCTCAGATTTTCCTGACGGTTGGCGGCGGAATCAAGCTCATTCCGCTTACAGGTGTGACACTTCCGCTGGTCAGCTACGGAGGAAGCTCCATGCTCAGTACAATGATCATGTTTTCGATTGTACAGGGACTGTACATGCTGCGAAGAGATGAGCTTCGCAAGAGCTCAGGCGGAGCTGATTCGTACGGAAATAATCAGCCGGACGGATACCACGGTCCGAATGCATATTATGGAAACGGCTATCCGGACGGTATGAATGCGTACCCCGGAAACACCGGCTATCAGAATAATGGTTATCAGAATGGCTGTTACAGGAACAACGAATATCAGAATTCGTATTATGATGACCGCGTTTACCGCAGCAACCAGAACAGGCAGTACGGCAATCCTGAATATTATGGTATGAGCGGTTCGTATCAGGATGAATATGGCTATCAGTCATCGCAGGATGCGTATTATGGAGATGATGGATACAATGAGCAGAAATGAAACAGAGAAGAATAAGGATACCGGAAAACACAGGAGCCGTTCCAGGATTCCGGTAAAAGTCAAGGAAGTTTATTTTGAACAGGAACCCGAACCGGTGACAGGGAAAGGCAGGAATACAGAACTCGGTATAGTTACCTATACATTTGTGTTTCTGTTTCTCATTATGATCGGGTATCTGGTCTATTTGAATGTCTGGAAAGCAGATGAGCTGAACTCCAATGCATACAACACAAAGCAGGATGCGAATACCGACAAATATATTCGCGGCTCGATCCTTTCAGCAGACGGAAGCGTCCTGGCCGAGACGCAGGTATCAGAAAGCGGAGAAGAGACGCGTGTTTATCCTTATGCAAATATTTTTTCCCATATTGTCGGCTATGCATCGAACGGAAAAGCAGGACTGGAGGCAACATGCAACAGCGATCTTCTGGATTCGCATGCGTCTGTTCTGACACAGATCAGAGATGAAGAGGAAAATCGCAAGCAGCAGGGAGATTCAGTGGTACTGACTCTGAATGCCAAGCTGCAGGAATCGGCCTATTATGCACTGGGCAGTTACAATGGAGCAGTGGTTGCGCTGGAGCCGGATACGGGCAAGATTCTGGCCATGGTGTCCAAGCCTGACTATGATCCGAATCAGATCGAAAGCCTTTGGGAGAGTATCGTGACAGACACTTCCAGCAGTGTTCTGCTGAACCGTGCGACACAGGGACTGTATCCGCCCGGATCCACCTTCAAGATTCTTACAACGCTGGCTTATATGCGCCAGCAGCCCTCAGAATACGGTAAATTCCAGTATGACTGTACCTCACAGTTTACTGTTGAGGATGTTACGATCAACTGCTATAATAATTCTGTTCACGGACAGGAGGATCTGAAGGGAGCACTTTCCCATTCGTGCAATACAGCATACGCGAAAATCGGTACGGAACTTGACAATGAGGAATTCCGTTCTCTCTGTGAGGAATTCCTGTTCAACCGTTCCCTTCCCACTACGATGCAGCACAGTACCTCACAGTTTAATCTGGACAGCAGTTCCTCCTATGGAGAACAGATGACAACGGCAATCGGTCAGGGCGAGACCCTTGTAACACCTCTGCATATGGCACTCATTACCGCAACTGTTGCGAACGGCGGCATTATGATGAAGCCGTATTGTGTCGACCATATCCAGACTTATGACGGCAATACAGTATCAAAAAACAGTCCGGCGAAATACAAGCGTCTGATGACAACGGAGGAAGCAAGGATTCTGACGGAATACATGACAGCTACAGTAACAGAAGGTACTGCAACTGCGCTTGGTTGGTACGGCTTTACAGCAGCAGGAAAAACCGGTTCTGCAGAGTATGTATCGAACGGAAAGGAAGGAACTCATTCCTGGTTTGTAGGATTTTCCAATGTGGACGATCCGGATCTGGTAGTTGCTGTAATCGCTGAAAACGGCGGTACGGGAAGCCAGACAGCAGTACCGATCGCTGCACAGATTTTCCAGACTTACTACAGTATTGCCGGAGGTAATTAAGATTTCTGGTTGCGTGATTTGCTAAAAAGAGTTATACTGTTTGCAGTCATATGTGGCACACGCGAACAGGAGGGATTGCAATGATCGAGGCAACAAGCTGTGGCGGTGTGGTGATATTCAGAGGAAAGATACTTGTTCTGTACAAGAGTTACAAGAACAAGTACGAGGGCTGGGTTCTTCCGAAAGGTACAGTGGAAGCCGGCGAGGATTTTAAGGAAACTGCTGCAAGAGAGGTTTTGGAGGAAACTGGTGTCAGAGCTTCCATTATCAAATATATCGGTAAGAGCCAGTATACCTTCAATGTACCTGAAGATACGGTCTCGAAGGATGTACACTGGTATCTGATGATGGCAGACAGTTATTACAGCAAACCACAGCGAGAGGAGTATTTTGTAGACTCAGGGTATTACAAATATCATGAAGCATATCATCTTCTTAAATTTTCGAATGAAAAGATGATTCTGGAAAAAGCTTACAATGAATATTTAAATCTGAAAAAAAATAATCTTTGGGGAAACCGAAAATACTTTTAGTCCACAAAATGCCGGGATTCCGCTGACTGCGGAATTTCGGCATTTCCGCTAATCGGAGCCGGAAAGAGCCGGATCACAGCCAAACCGATTGTGATAAAGCAGGATCATAATAAAGCCGGATTATCATAAAGCCGATTGCGCTAAAACTCATTGCAATATAATCATTGCAATATAATTATTGCGATAAAACAGACAGCGATAAGATCGTGATAAAATAATGATTAAGATAGATAGTGATAAACAGAGAACGGAGATGTTTCAATGGACTGGTATCAGAACCTGTATATTGGAGAAACTGCAAAAAAGAAGAAACCGGAAATTATCAGCAAAGTTGAAGCACACAGGACACTGTACCATGTTTATCTGATCATAACAGCACCCGGTGAACAAAATCAGCTCGAGATTCTGACTCCCCGGGAGTATTATAAACAGGCGGCCCGAAAGGGTGAAAGTCTGATCGTGGGGATTGCCGGAAGTATGACAGAGGCAAAAGAAATTGTCTGCCGGATGACGGAAGAGGTATTTCAGAAGACAGGAACTGTCAGATTGAAAGAGTATTTTATACAAAAACAGAAAGGTTGAGTCGAAGGTATATGCTGCGCATTATTCTGGGCATACTTAAGTTGATAGGAATCCTGCTGGCTGTCATGCTCATAATGATTATCGGGATTTCTCTGGCTGTTCTTCTGGCACCGGTGCGGTATCAGGGACAGGTGAAGAAGACTTCCGATGAGACCAGGGCAGAAGTAAATGCCAGCTGGCTGTTGCATTTTGTTTCAATCCGTTTTTCATTCGATGCTTTTGGAAAAAAGCGTGATCTGAGCATCAGAATCTGTGGTGTCCGCCTGAATACACTGCTGAACGGAATAAAAAAAATAAGCGGTATACTGCGGAAGATTACCCCGGTCAGGAAAAGAGTGCAGGGGCATGACACAGAAAATCCTGATAACAGTATTCACAATGATGTAAATGAGGACATTTACAGTAATATCAGTAATACTGAATCTGATACGGAATGTAATATTAAGGAAGAAGATGCGGATTCAGAACGGCCGGATGCGGAACCGGATGCCGGATCCTCCGGTGGGGTCGACAGCAGAGATCCGGCGGATGAACCTCCTGATGCTGTCAGAGCGGAGGAAGAGCCTGAACAGTATGCAGAAAATAAAGAAAAGGAAGAAGATACAGAAAATACGGAAAATACAGAAAACGAAGAAAATATAGAAAACGAAGAAGATATAGAAAACGAAGAAAATATAGAAAACGAAGAAGATACAGAAAATGCAGAAGATGTGAAAAATACGGAACAGAAAAAACGTGTTTTTACCGGGATAAGACATACGGTATCTGAATTACCGGAAAAACTGAGGAATCTCTGGTATCTGATCCGCAGTATTTGTGATAAGATAAGAGAAATCGCAGCATCCGCACTGCAGGGCCTTCAGCAGCTGCAGAGGAAGATCCGGGAAATACAGAATCGAATAAGCGGATATCTGGATATACTGGAGAAATATGAGGCAAAAGAAGCGCTGATGGATATCTGGCATGAGGTAACAGATCTCCTGAAACATTATATGCCGAGAAAAATAAACGGCTGTCTGCGCTTCGGAACAGAGGATCCGGCATTGACAGGAAAGCTTACAGGATTACTCTATATGATACTTCCTGTGAAAGCGGCAGATTTCAGAATTGAACCGGAATTTACAGAATCTGTACTGGAAACGGAAATAATTCTTTACGGAAAGATCAGAGCATGCCATATACTGGTTCTTGCATGGCGGCTGTTCCGGAATGACAGAGTGATGCGGCTGATCAAAAAAATCCGAACATTGCGTTCATAACAAATTAAAATAAGAAATCCAGAAAGGAGAACAGATATGGCAGAAAATTTTCAGAGTACGGTTGAATCATTATTTAAAGGAATGGAGAATTTTATTACCACCAAGACTGTAGTGGGAGACGCGATTACGGTTGGAGATACGATCATCCTTCCGCTCGTTGATGTCTCCTTCGGAGTCGGTGCGTCCGCAAAATCAGAGGAAAAAAAGAATAACGGAGGCGGAGGAATGGGGGGAAAGATCACTCCGAGTGCTGTATTGGTGATTCAGAATGGTACGACAAAACTGGTCAATGTAAAGAATCAGGACAGCGTGACAAAGATTCTGGATATGGTTCCGGATTTCATTAACAAGTTTGTGCCCGGCAAATCATCCCAGGCAAGTGATCCGGCAGTGGATGAGGCAGTCAACGCTGCGGCATCTGAGGAGACCACAACATTCTAAAGAGATTACGATATTCAGAAGAGTCTACAATTTATTAAAACTGCATATATTAGAAAAAAGCGGCTGCTGCAAGGCAGCTGCGGCAGGAAAAGGTATCGTTGTATGCGCAGGTTGATCGGTTATACGTTATTCTGGATAGCAGTCGGAATAGTGATAGGACTGTTTATTGAAAGTATCCTGATAAGCATACTTCTGATATTTTTTTTGCTTTTGCTTGGATACAATCTGTTCCTGTGCTGAATCTCATGATACTGTTCAAAGAGAAGCGGAAACAGCAGTACCGGGATGTATTACGCAGAAAAAAAGACAGGCTATCAAAAGATAACCTGTCTCATAATCATCAATTAAGCTCTTTCAACTTTTCCAGATCTCAGACAAGAAGTACAAACGTACATCTTCTTAGCAGTTCCGTTTACCTTAACTTTCACATGTCTGATATTGGCTTTCCACATTTTGTTGCTTCTTCTATGAGAATGACTCACATTGTTACCGAAATGAACAGCTTTATCGCAAATAGCACACTTAGCCATGACCGCACCTCCTTGACAATTAATTAAGTCTATTTTCTCGATATAGACTCACAGCATGTTTATTCTACCAGATACAACAATATTTTGCAAGGGGAAAATTCAGAAATACGAATATTTTATTTCTTTTGCTATTTCTTTTTATTTCTTTGAAAAATCATCTTTGCAATTGTTCGCTTTTCTGGTAGAATATATCTGAATTATGCTCATCTTTTTATGCGCTGTGACAGAATCAGCCGCAGAGAGAAACGGGCAGTTCGATGAAAAGAGAATTCTAACACTCAGAATAGATGGAGGTTCTGTTTATGAAAGGACGCATGAGTAATGAACTTGGCTCAATTGTAATTGATCCGAATGTAATTGCGACTTATGCCGGCAGTGTTGCCGTAGAGTGCTTCGGTATCGTCGGCATGGCAATCGTAAATGTAAAAGACGGACTGGTACGGCTTTTGAAGAGGGACAGCCTGGAGCGGGGACTCAGTGTGCACATCGAGGACAATAAGATTACGATTGATTTCCATGTAATTGTTTCCTACGGTGTCAGCATTTCCGCAGTTGCGGACAATCTGTTCGGCAATGTGAAATACCGTGTTGAGGAGTTTACAGGCATGGAAGTTGAGAAGATCAATATGTACGTCGAAGGCGTCAGAGTGATTGATTAAGGAGGTTCTACCAGTGAGTACAAATACAATAGATGCATCTCTTTGCGCGAAAGTCTTTCTTGCAGGAGCAAGAAATCTGGAGGCAAAGAAGGAATGGATTAATGAGCTGAATGTTTTTCCGGTGCCGGATGGTGATACAGGTACAAATATGACGCTTACAATTATGGCAGCTGCCAGAGAAGTGGTTGCGCTTGAGAATGTCACAATGGAGAGCTTTGCAAAAGCTGTTTCATCCGGTTCCCTCCGGGGGGCCCGCGGTAATTCCGGTGTTATTCTTTCTCAGCTTCTCCGTGGCTTTACAAAAGTCATTCGTGAGGAAAAGGAGATTACTACTGCAGTTCTGACAGCATCCTTCCAGAAGGCGGTCGAGACAGCGTATAAGGCAGTTATGAAGCCGAAGGAAGGTACCATTCTGACCGTTGCAAGAGGTGCAGCAGAGCGTGCATCAGAGCTTCTGGATCAGGATCCGGATATTTCGATGCATGATCTGCTTGACGGAACGATCCGACGTGCGGAGGAAGTCCTGAATCAGACACCGGAGATGCTTCCGGTCCTGAAGGAAGCAGGTGTGGTGGATTCAGGCGGACAGGGTCTGTTGGAGGTACTGAAAGGTGCTTTTGATGCATTTAACGGCAAAGAAGTGGATTACGACAGCATTGAGATCACTCCGGCCAGAAGTGTAGCAGCAGCTTCTGCAGGAGCAGGTGCTCAGCCGGCAGATGCAGATATCAAATTCGGTTACTGTACGGAATTCATCATTATGCTCGAAAAGGAATATACAGATGAGACCGAGCTTGACTTCAAGGCTTATCTGGAGTCGATCGGTGATTCTATCGTAGTTGTATCGGATGACGGAATTGTTAAGGTACATGTACACACGAATGATCCGGGACTTGCTATCCAGCGTGCGCTTACTTACGGCTCTCTGACACGTATGAAGATCGATAATATGCGTGAAGAGCATCAGGAGAGAGTGATCAAGGAGGCAGAGCGTCAGAAGGCAGCCAGTGCTGCTGCAGAAGAAGCTCCGAAGGAACTTAAGGAGACAGGCTTCATTTCTGTTTCTATCGGTGACGGCATCGCTGATATTTTCCGTGACCTTGGAGTGGATTATCTGATCGAAGGCGGTCAGACGATGAACCCAAGCACAGAGGATATGCTGACTGCGATTGAGAAAGTGAATGCAAAGAACATTTTTATTCTTCCGAATAACAAAAACATCATCCTTGCAGCAAATCAGGCCAAGGCACTGACAGAGGACAAGAATATCATCGTTATTCCGACCAAGACTGTTCCGCAGGGCATTACCGCGGTAATCAATTACGTTCCGGATAAGACTCCGGAAGAGAATGCTGCTGTAATGGAGGAAGAGATCGCAAGAGTGAAGACCGGTCAGCTGACTTATGCGGTTCGTGATACCCATATCGATGACAAGACGATCCATGCAGGGGATATCATGGGTGTGGGCGATCATTCTATTCTTGCTGTCGGAAAGGAGATCGATCCGGTAGCGGAAGAGACTGTTTCACTCATGGTGGATGAAGACTCAGAGCTGATCAGTATTTATTACGGTGAGGACATGAATGAAGATGAGGCATCCGCGCTGCGTGACAGAATGGAAGAGCTGTATCCGGATTGTGATGTGGAACTGAATTATGGCGGACAGCCGATTTACTATTATATTATTTCTGTAGAATAGAGGAAATTATGAATCTTGAATCTTCTCTCGATTCTCTGAAGGGAATCGGCGATAAGACGAAACAGTTATTTGCAAAGACCGGTATAGAGAATCTGAATGATCTGATCGGCTATTATCCGCGTACGTATGAACAATACGGGGTGCCTGTTCCGGCGTGCAGCCTTGAAGAAGGCAGCATCTGCGCTGTTCAGGGTCAGATACTGGCTCCGATCGCGACCCGTTATATTCGGGGACTGTCCATCTCGACAGCGGTATGTGCGGATCAGAGCGGCACGATCACACTCACTTGGTTCAATATGCCATTTTTGAAAAACTCAATCAGATCAGGAGTACCGTACGTATTCCGAGGGAAGATCAGGCGCAAGGGACAGCAGCTGCTCATGGAGCAGCCTGCTGTTTTTCATGTGGAGCAGTATCAGGCATTATCGGACGAACTGCGCCCTGTCTATTCTCTAGTGAAGGGAATGACAAGTCAGATGATTCAGAAAGCTGTAAAACAGGTACTTGCGCAGAAAAGTCTGATGCGTGAATTTCTTCCGGCAAAATTCAGAGAACAGTATCATCTGGCTGAATATAATTTTGCTATAGAACAGATTCATTTTCCGAAGAGTATGCATGAGCTGGAACTTGCCCGCCGGAGACTTGTATTTGATGAATTCTTTTTCTTTCTGATGCAGCTGCGCAATCTCAAACAGGTGAGGGAAAAGGCTGATAATATCCATACTTTCCGAAAATCCGAGCTGGCGGCCGGGTTGATTGAAAATCTTCCTTATGAATTGACCGGAGCACAGAAGAAGGTATGGTATACGATTGAACAGGAACTGCAGGGGAACTCCGTGATGGCCCGTCTGATTCAGGGAGATGTGGGATCCGGTAAAACAATCGTATCCATTCTGGCGCTCGTGGCAGCGGCTGAGAACGGATATCAGGGAGCTTTGATGGTTCCTACGGAGGTTCTTGCCCGGCAGCATTATGATTCTGTTTCAGAGCTGATGGAGAAGAACGGATTTCCATTCGGTGTGGAGCTGCTGACCGGCTCCATGACTGCAAAGCAGAAGCGGGAAGCTTATGCGCGTATTGCATCAGGCGAAGCTTCTATTATTATTGGTACGCATGCTCTGATTCAGGAAAAAGTGGAATACAGAGATCTGGCTCTGGTCATTACAGATGAACAGCACCGTTTCGGTGTAAGACAGAGGGAAATGTTGTCACAGAAAGGCCGCATGCCTCATACCATAGTAATGAGTGCCACCCCGATTCCGCGAACACTGGCAGTAATTCTGTACGGTGACCTGGATATTTCCGTTATCAATG
The DNA here is from genome assembly GCA_045119335.1 of Candidatus Choladousia sp. Taxonomy (GTDB): domain Bacteria; phylum Bacillota; class Clostridia; order Lachnospirales; family Lachnospiraceae; genus Choladousia. Next base: position 21,148 of record JBGVDJ010000056.1, read on the forward strand.
AAATGCCGGCAAACCGTCTTCCGATCAAGAACTGCGTAGTGGGAACGGGATATCGGAAAAAAGCGTACGAATTCATTGAAAAGCAGGTAGCAGAAGGACATCAGGCATACGTGATCTGTCCCATGGTGGAAGAGAGCGAAGCAGTAGACGCGGAGGATGTGATTTCTTATGCGGACACTCTGCGGGAAGAACTTCCCTCCGGGATTGTGGTCGAATATCTGCACGGAAAAATGAAACCTTCTGAGAAAAATGAGGTCATGGAACGTTTCCTGAAAAATGAAATTCAGGTACTTGTATCAACTACTGTAGTCGAGGTCGGTGTCAATGTACCGAACGCTACAGTCATGATGATTGAGAACGCGGAACGTTTCGGGCTGGCACAGCTCCATCAGCTGCGCGGGCGTGTCGGCCGTGGAGATGCACAGTCTTATTGTATTTTTATGCATGCCATGGAGGGAAAACAGATAAAGGAACGACTCGATATTCTGAACCGTTCGAATGACGGATTCGAGATTGCGAACCGTGATATGCAGCTGCGCGGGCCGGGCGATCTGTTCGGTGTCCGACAGAGCGGAATGCTGGACTTTCATCTGGCTGATATTTATTCAGACGCAGAAATTCTGCAGCAGGCAAACGAAGCGATCAGTGCACTTATGGATGAAGATCCGTGTCTGGAACATCCTTCTCACTCCGATTTGAAGCAGCGTTATGAGCTGCTTGTCAGCCGTCAAAGCGACCATTTGAATCTCTGAAACATGATTTTTTGGTTAAATTTCATGAAGAATGCGGATAATTGGCGGATTTTTTGACTTGCAATGTCGCAAAAATTAGTATATGATGCAGAAGATAGTATTAAGACGCAGCCTGTGGTGTTAATCTGGTTGCCACAGGAAACCGAGTTTTTTTATATCAGGAGGATTATTATGAGAAAAACTGTAAAAGAAGCAAAGACACCGGTAAAGACAGCTGCAGAAGTCAAGGAAGCACCGAAGGCGGCAGCAAAAGCGGTGAAGGCTGTTGAAGAAAAAGTTGAGAAGACTGTAAAGGAAGCAGCGGCAAAAGCTGTAGAAGTTAAAGAAGAAGTAAAGAAGACAGCGGCAAAGGCTGCAGTTGTTACAGAAGAAGTGAAGAAAACAGCAGCAAAGGCTCCGGCAAAGAAGACTGTTGTAAAAGAAGAAGTATATCTTCAGTATCTTGGCAAAGAGATCAGCAAAGATGACCTCATGAAGCAGGTAAAAGAGATCTGGACAAAGCAGATGAAAAATAAGGTCGGAGACATGAAGTCTGTTACACTGTATCTGAAACCGGAAGAGAACAAGGCTTATTATGTAATCAACGGTGACGTGACAGGAAGCATTGATTTATAAGTAAATGGAAAAGGAAAGGGACTGACACACCGAAGTGTATCAGTCCCTCTTTTAATCCTTTCCGACTACAACACCACTATCGCATGACGCTGTCGGATTGCTTACATCTGAGCTGTTCCGGATGTCTGTCCCATTGTGGACATCTGACCTGTACCAGACATCTGACGCTCCTGCGCTTCAATCATCTTCTTCACCATATATCCACCTACAGAACCGTTCTGCTTGGATGTCAGGTTGCCGTTATAACCGTCTGTGAGCGGTACTCCCAGCTCATTGGCTACTTCGAATTTGAAACGGTCTAAAGCACTCTTTGCTTCCGGTACTGCTGCTGTGTTAGATGAACGATTTGACATATAAAACGCCTCCTTTGTTTTTAATTCTTTTTTATCGTCTGTTATTTTTACAGCTTTTTTTGCTGCAATAGTAGTATGTGCATTCAAAGAAGATATAAACTGGAAATTATTACAAAACGCGCTTCTGTCAATTTTCCTGAAAATATTGTGAAAATGATTGATTTTTTAGAAATATTTGCTATAATATAAAAAGGAAAGATTTTGATTTGAAAGGTTGGATTAGGGATGAACATTGGATTTATCGCACATAACAGCAAGAAGACTCTGATCGAGAATTTCTGTCTTGCATATAAATATATTCTGTCAAAACATAATCTGTACGCAACCGGCAGCACAGGACGCAGGATTGAGGAGGTAACGAATCTGAAAGTCTATAAGTTCCTTTCGGGCAGTGTGGGCGGAGACAAGCAGTTTATGGACATGATCGAACGCAACTGCATGGATATGGTCATTTTTTTCTACAATCCCATTATGACCAGTCCGAATGCACCGGACATTCTGGCGATTTCGAGATGCTGTGACCAGTACAATATTCCGATTGCGACCAATATCGCAACGGCAGAGTCTCTTGTCATGGGACTGGCACGCGGTGATCTCGACTGGAGACTGAATGTACGTTCCGATGATTTTTAATATGATTTCAGAATAAAAATGAGCTCAGAATATAAATGACTTCAGAATAGAAAAACTTCACGATAAAAATTCCCGGCTAATCTGCCGGGAATTTTTTCTTTCTCGTTATTTACCTGTTCTGATATAAAAACGATCCTGTTTCGTATATCCTGCCGAAGGATTTAAATCTTAAATCTGCTCTCTGATCGGTTCCATAGTAACCTGCAGACCAAGACGTCTCAGCGTATCCAGATCTACTTTGGAAAGTCTGGAAGAGCAGTGGAGCTGGCAGCCTCTCAGCTGTCCGATAGCATCCAGAGCCTTCTGCGCTTCTTCAGTCTCAGCAGCACTGATGGAAAGTGCGATCAGCGTTTCATCCGTATGAAGTCTCGGATTCCGGCTGCCAAAATACTGGGTCTTGAGCTTCTGAATCGGCTCAAGTGCCTTCGGTGAAATGAGCGGAAGTTCATGATCAATGCCGACGATCTCTTTCAGACTGTTCAGGATCACTGCAGAACACGGTCCGAGAAGATCTGATGTCTTTCCAGTCACGATGCGTCCATCCTTCAGCTCAATGGCGGAGCAGCTGACACCGCGCTCGGCAGCCATTGCATTGGCAGAAGCGGCAACTCTGCGGTCCTCCTTGGTAATACCAAGCTGCTGCATCAGAAATTCGATCTTGAACAGCTCATCCTCTTTAGCAATCAGATCGGCCTTGCGGATCAGGGATTCGTAATAGCGGCGGATGATCTCCTGTTTGGATGCCTCGCAGCATGCTTCATCATCAAAGATACAGTAGCCGGCCATATTTACCCCCATATCAGTCGGAGACTTATACGGACTGTTGCCGAAGATACGCTCAAACATGGCATTGAGCACCGGGAAAATCTCGATATCGCGATTATAGTTAACGGTAGAGATACCGTATGCGCTCAGATGGAAGGAATCGATCATATTAACATCGTTCAGATCTGCGGTAGCTGCCTCATATGCCAGGTTCACCGGATGAGAGAGCGGCAGATTCCAGATCGGGAATGTCTCAAACTTTGCATAGCCTGCACGTACCCCGCGTTTATGTTCGTGATAAAGCTGTGACAGACAGGTTGCCATTTTTCCGCTTCCGGGTCCCGGAGCAGTCACAACGACCAGCGGCCGTGTAGTCTGAATGTAATCATTTTTTCCATAGCCGTCTTCACTGACGATCAGAGAAATATTCTTCGGATATCCTTCGATCCGATAGTGATAGTAGACCGGAATTCCCTGAGCCTCGAGCTTGTTCTTGAAAGAATCTGCAAGTCCCTGTCCGTTGTACTGGGTGAGCACTACACTTCCTACATAAAGACCGTGGTTACGGTATATCTCGATCAGACGGAGCACATCCAGATCATAGGTAATGCCAAGGTCAGCACGTACTTTGTTCTTTTCAATATCCTCCGCATTGATGGCAATTACGATTTCAGCCTGATCTGCCAGCTGCAGCAGCATCTGAAGCTTGCTGGAAGGGGCAAATCCCGGAAGCACTCTGGAAGCATGGTAATCATCAAACAGCTTTCCGCCAAACTCCAGATAGAGCTTGTTATCAAACATGGAAATTCGTTCCTTAATCTTTTCAGACTGCATACGAAGATATTTCTGATTATCAAATCCTGTTCTCATAAACTGTCTCCCTTGTATATAAAAATATCTCGAAATTCAACTCTATAGATTATACGACAAAAGATTCTCATTGGCTATTGTTTTTTACAAAATAAAATAAAAATCGCACAGGGGAACCACTGGAAAATAGGTCAGACACACTGTCCGCATAAACTATTTGTGCAGAAGAGCATGCGGAAAATATAAGGCGAATATGTGTTTTGTATTGACAGGCTCGACCGAAAAATTTATAATAATTCAGAATAAATGGATAAAGGAACATGGTATGAGAGTAATTGCAGGGAAAGCGCGGAGGCTTCCGCTCAAGACAATTCCGGGTATGGATACACGTCCTACCACGGATCGTATTAAAGAGACATTGTTTAATATTCTGCAGAACGATCTCGGCGGTGCCCGTTTCCTCGATGTGTTCAGCGGAAGCGGTGCAATCGGAATCGAGGCATTGAGCAGAGGTGCATCGTATGCCTGCTTTATTGAGAACAGCAGGGCTGCGGCTGCATGTATCCGCGATAATCTGAAGTTTACCAGACTGGAACAGGACGGAGAAGTGCTTCAGTGCGATGTGCTGGCTGCGTTTGCGCGTCTGGAAGGGCAGAAGCCGTTTCAGATCGTGTTCATGGATCCGCCATACGGGAAGGGACTGGAACGAATGGTTCTGGAATACTTTTCATCGAATCGTCCATCATTCATTGATACAGAGACGCTGATCATTTTCGAGGCGGCACTTGGTACTGAGTATGATTATGCGCAGGACCTCGGATATGAATTACTGCGAATCAAGGAATACAAGACAAACATGCATATTTTTCTGAAATTGCAGGAAAAGGGGAACATATGAAACGAGCAGTCTATCCAGGAAGCTTTGATCCGGTGACCCGGGGACATCTCGATATTATAGAGAGAGCTTCCGCACTTGTGGATGAGCTGATTATTGGTGTATTAAATAATAGTGAAAAAACACCGTTGTTTTCTGTCGAAGAACGTGTTAAGATGTTAGAGGAAGTGACGGGACATATCCCGAATATTCGTGTTGAAGCATTTTCGGGACTTTCGGTCGAATTTGTGCGGAAATGTGATGCAGCATTTATTGTCCGCGGACTGCGGGCTGTGACCGACTTTGAATATGAACTCCAGATGGCACAGACCAACAGGAGTATTGACGGCGGTATTGATACACTTTTCTTTACGACGGCACTGAATTATGCGTATATCAGTTCCACGATCGTGAAGGAAGTCGCATCCTATGGAGGCGATATTTCAGGCTTTGTTCCACCGCTGATAGCAGAACGTGTTTACAGCAAGATAAAGCGTAAGGACATCTGAACGGACGGGTATTAAAAGGGAAGAAATCATTAATAAGGAGAGGTAATTATGAGCAGCAGAATTGAACAGATCATAGAAGAAATCGAGGAGTTTGTAGACAGTTGTAAATTCCAGCCGCTGTCTTCCACAAAGATCGTAGTAAATAAAGAAGAACTTGAAGAGCTTCTTCGTGAGCTTCGTATGAAGACTCCGGATGAGATCAAGAGATATCAGAAGATCATCAGCAACAAGGATGCGATCCTTGAGGACGCACAGACCAAAGCAGATGCGATCATTGCAGAAGCTCAGCAGAAGGCACAGCAGATCGTCAGCGACAGCGAAGTGATGCAGGCAGCTCTGCAGCAGTCCAATCAGCTGATCGAGCAGACGAATGCTCAGGCTCAGGAGATTATGGATAAGGCGATTGAGGATTCCAACAGTATTCGTATGGGAGCTATCCAGTATACGGATGAGATGCTCGAGAATCTTGAAAAGATCATGAGCCATACAATCGATGCAGCAGGTACAAAGTACAACAACTTCATCAATTCCATTCAGTCCTGTTACGATATCGTGAACAAGAATCGCCAGGAACTTTCCCCGCAGGCAGCTCCGTCCAGCTATGAGACAGCTCCGTCAGAGGAAGAATCGACAGAAGAATAATGTGCTGGCAGACAGCATCAGGGAAAGCAGGGTAATCATTACCCTGCTTTTTATATAGTAGAAAAGAAGAGACGGAGACATTCCCGAAATCCCAGCAGTCTGCGCTGCTGCCGACAGACCGCCGAATGCGGACAACGCATGTGACAGAAGAAATCGGGCAGAAAAAGAAAGCTCCGAACTGCAGATCATGCGGATTCCGTTTGTCACTTCAATGTTTGCGATCAGATAAAACCAGGGCATCTGTGAGGCGGCCGGAAGAAGCAGCGCAGCACCGGAAAGAACAGAAAAAAATACAATATATCCTCCGAGACGCAGTGTGTTTCGGACGCTGTCATAAATGCAGTCATCAATGGCTGCAAACAGATTTTCCTGTGAGGATGCAATTTCGCATGCAGACATTTCGCATGCAGATTTCTTGCATAAAAAGGCTTCTGCGCTTCCTTTTCTGCTTCTGCCGTTTCTTTTCCGGAACCGGACGGAAGTCAGAGTACCATATAGAACGGATGCTCCCAGAATATTTATAAGAAAGAGCACACCGTATTCAGAGCATTTCATCTGATCACAGGCCAGAAAGGACACAATAAATCCCGGACTGAGGTTATTAACAAAACCATATAGAAATTTTGCCTCTTCATCGCTGATATCGCCATTTCTGTTCAGATCGGAAGTGACCTTTGCACCCATGGGAAATCCGCAGAGAAAACCGGTGATGACCGCAAATGCGCCGGATCTGCTGCAGCCAAACAATATCTGTGCCGGCTGTGCGAGAAAAGCGGGAAGTGTTTCTGTCAATCTGAATCTGAGGATAAGACTGCACAGCAGCATAAAGGGAAACAGGACCGGGACAACAGACTGATACCACAGGAGCAGTCCAGCACGTGCATCATGCACGGCTGTCTCGGGAAAAAGCAGAAGGTAAAGAAAAAGAATGGCAATTATCAGTGCGGACCATTTTTTCATGAAATTCACCATCCGGAGAAGTTGTTCCATTTTATGTGAGAGTACAGTTCATTATGCCGCATATTTCATTGTCTAATCCGGCTGACTTCCCAATATACTGTTATAAAAGGGCCGATTTGCAGAATCTGCAAAATGAGGCTGTGAAAAATATGGAACAAACTATATGAAAAGGAAAACAGCTGATTTCATTTTACTTCTGCTGGTGCTGGTTCTTGCGGTCGGATATATCGGTACGATTCTTCGCAATCAGACTGCTGTGCGCACAGTGATAAATGTCGAGGAAGAGACTATGCAGTTCCGTTCCATGCAGATGTCGGAGCAGACGCTGGGACGGCTGTATGATCTGAAAAAAGAGACTGCAATGACGATCGGACAGCTGCTGACCGTGCTCTATCCTGATACAGAGGGAAACTTTCTCCATATCTCTTCCAGAATTACCGCCGGGGATTGTGTGAGGCGCAAACAGCAGCTGATAAAAGGAGCTCGCAGTTCCTTTGAACAGCTCTGCAGTTCCTATGGAGCCGTCTGGGATGACATTGTCTGTATGCCCGTACCTGCAGATGGAATTGTGTATGAGAATTCATGGATGTTTGAACGGAATTATGGAGGAAAGCGCGGACACGAGGGAACGGATTTGATTCCGCCCGAAAATCTTCCGGGTCATTACCGCATCGTCAGCATGACGGACGGAGTCGTTGAACAGATTGGCTGGCTGCCTCAGGGCGGGTATCGTATCGGAATCAGAAGCCTGTCCGGCGGATATTTTTACTATGCTCATCTGGATTCCTATGCACGCTCATTTAAACCGGGGGATACGGTGGAGGCAGGCGAACTGCTTGGAATGATGGGCGACACCGGTTATGGAACGGAAGGAACAAAGGGAAAATTCGATGTGCACCTGCATCTCGGTATTTATATCAGAACAGAACGTTCGGAAGAACTCAGTGTGAATCCCTACTGGGTACTCCGCTATCTGGAACTGGAGACCGCAAAGACAGAATAGTACAGCAGCAGAAGCAAAAGGATAACACGGCAGAAGGAGCTGGAACTATCCGGCTGCAGAAATGAAAGCCATACGACAGAATCCGTCAAAACGCTTCGTTGCATCTTCAGTGCGGATATGTTAGAATAACGGAACAGACTTGTAATAGAATTGGGAGAGGTAACATGGAAATACAATTATGGCGGGAGATGCTGACTCCGTATGACCTTGCGGTGAAGGAGCTGATCGTCAAATTTGAACACCTGATATACGAACATCGCAGTCAGGGACTTTATTCACCGATTGAGCAGGTAACGGGTCGCGTGAAAACAATTGCGAGCATTCTTGATAAGGCACAGAAGAAGAATATCCCATTGGATCAGATCGAGGAACAGTTCATCGATATTGCCGGTGTCCGGATCATATGCCAGTTTGTCGAAGATATTCAGAAGGTCGTTGAGATTATCCGGCGCAGGACGGACATGGAGATTCTCCGTGAGCGTGATTACATCAATCATATGAAGGACAGCGGTTACCGCAGTTATCATATTATCGTAAATTATGAGGTTCAGTCACTGACAGGCAGCCGTACAATCAAAGTGGAGATCCAGATCCGTACACTTGCGATGAATTTCTGGTCAACGATCGAACATTCTCTTCAGTACAAATATAAAAAGAATATCCCGGATCATATCAGGGAGAAACTGACGAATGCGGCCAACGCAATAATTTCTCTGGACAACGAGATGTCGGCTGTACGAAGTGAAATTATGGATGCCCAGAATTCCTTCCTGATCCAGTCCAAGATCGTGTCAGATATCCTGAATAATATCCAGAATCTGTACCGTATTGCAAACAAGCGTGAAGTGCTGAAGATTCAGGATGAATTTTACCGGATCTATGAACTGAACGATATTGACCAGCTGAAGCGTTTCAGCAGGGAGCTGGACTGTATTGCGGAAGGATATCGCGCGCAGTCGGTCAGTATGTCGGATCTGAATGTGGCACAGCTGTCGACCGGTGAGATCGCAATGCGAAGATAAAGGGATCTGTATCCCGCGGATATGCCAGTATTACAGAAGAAAGCATATTGTACATATTACAATGCTGCACAATACCACACAATATTACGCAATATCACACAATATTACATAAGAACGGATGGAAACCATATGATAAAACTGCCTCAGGAATTTGCAGAGCGTATGCGCATTCAGCTTGGAGATGAATTCGATGATTTTCTGAAATGTTATGAATCAGAAGGTTACGCGGGCCTGCGGGTGAACACACAGAAGATTTCCACGGAGAAATTTCTGGAGAAGACTCCTTTTGAGCTGATACCGGTGCCGTGGACCGCAAATGGATTTTATTACCGGAAAGAGGATGCTGTCACCAGGCATCCCCATTATTTTGCAGGACTTTATTATGTTCAGGAACCCAGCGCCATGCTCCCGGCTTCCCGTCTTCCGGTGACACCGGGCAATGTGGTGCTGGATCTGTGTGCGGCTCCAGGCGGTAAGGCCACGGAGCTTTCTTCACGTCTTGCAGGAGAGGGACTTCTGATCGCGAATGATGTGAGTCCCAGCCGCGCCAAGGCGCTGTTCAAGAATCTTGCGGTATGGGGCAGCTCCAACTGCTGCATCACCGGTGAGACTCCGCGGAGGCTTCTGGAAGTATTCGGCTGTGTGTTTGATCGGATCCTCGTGGATGCGCCGTGTTCCGGGGAGGGAATGTTCCGCAAGGACAGCGGTCTGATCGACTCCTGGGTGGAGCGCGGACCGGAGTATTACAGCGGGCTGCAGAAAGAGATTCTTCATTGTGCGGTACAGATGCTCAGACCAGACGGCATGCTTTTGTATTCTACCTGCACATTTGCCGAGGAGGAGGATGAGGAGGTCATTGCATGGATCCTGGAGCAGTATCCGGAGCTGGAACTGATTCAGCCCGTGTCCCATGCGGGATTTGTGAACGGAAAGCACCCTTATGAGGCATGCATCCGCATCTGGCCTCACAAGGTAAAAGGAGAGGGGCATTTTCTGGCTCTGCTCCATAAAAAGACAGAAGCATCCTCTGATGCCGGTGGGCAGGAGCTGCTGCGCTATACGGAAAAGGAAATACGGGACAGTCACAAAAAGATGCCGGAAGAGGTGAGGGGATTTCTTGCCCAGCTTCCGGAGCATTTCTGGAAAAACAGCTTCTATGAACAGATCGGCGAACAGTGCCTGCTGCTTCCGCCATATCGGCTGCCAAAGCGTCTGCGCTATCTTAGAACCGGCGTACAGGCGGGTACCTGTAAGAGAGGACGGTTCGAGCCGTCTCAGCAGCTGGCCATGCTGCTTGATTCCGGAGATTTTCCGCGCGTTCTGAATCTTTCGTCGGCTGATCCGAGAGTCATCCGGTACCTCAAGGGTGAAACAGTTGCATTAACAGAGGAAGAGGAAGATGGTCTGAAAGACTGGGTCCTGATCTGCACGGACGGATTCGCACTTGGCTGGGGCAAATATGCCGGAGGAAGTATCAAGAACAAATACTACCCGGGCTGGAGATTACAATAAATGAGCTTAATGAGACTGGATAAATATCTTTCACTTGCCGGATACGGTACGCGAAGTGAAGTTAAGAAATTGTTGAAGACAGGACTGGTAACAGTGAACGGTTCTTCTGTGAAGAAGCCTGAGACAAAGATTGATACGGATATGGATGAGGTCTGTCATGCCGGGCAACGGATCACCTGGAAACCCTTCATATGCCTGATGTTTCACAAACCGGCCGGATGCATTACCGCTACGACAGACAAATACCAGAAGACTGTTATGGATTACATTACCCACGAACGAAAAGCAGAGCTGTTTCCGGTAGGCCGGCTGGATGTGGATACGGAAGGTCTTCTGTTTCTTATGAATGACGGGGAACTGGCACACCGGATGCTCTCTCCGCGCCACCATGTGGAGAAGATATATTTTGTCCGTACAGAAGGAAGGGTGACGCAGGAGGATGCTGCAGCGTTTGCATCGGGTGTAGAGATCGGTGAGAAACAGCCGACACTTCCTGCGAAGCTTCGGATTCTGAAAAGTGATGTAATTTCAGAGTCTGAGCTTACAATCTGTGAAGGAAAATTTCATCAGGTAAAGCGGATGTTTGCAGCAAGGGGCAAGCATGTGTGCTATCTGAAGCGGATTTCCATGGCCGGATTATCACTGGATGAGACACTGGCTCCGGGGCAGTGGAGAGAACTGACGGAAGAAGAAGCAGAAAGGTTGCGATTGTCATGTTAGAAAAGATAAAGGCAGTCCTGTTCGATCTCGACGGGACTCTGATGGATTCCATGTGGTTATGGACCGATATTGATATAGAATATCTGGGCAGGTACGGTTATGCTCTGCCTGCGGATCTGCAGAAGAGTATTGAGGGAATGGGCTTTACAGAAACCGCTCAGTATTTTAAAGAGCGTTTTTGTCTCCCGGATACAATTGATGAGATCAAGAAGGAATGGAACCGGATGGCCTTTGATAAATATGCTCATGAGGTAACGGCAAAGCAGGGCGCTTTGAAATTTCTCAGCCGGCTGCGTCAGAACGGTATCAAAACAGCGATTGCCAGCAGCAACAGCCATGAACTGATCCGTGCCTGTCTGCAGAATAATGGCATTGCATCACAGTTTGACTGCATTTTGACATCCTGTGATGTTCCGAAGGGCAAACCGGCTCCTGACATTTATCTGAAGACTGCAGAAATACTCGGAGTGGATTCATCAGAATGTCTGGTCTTCGAGGACGTTCCAATGGGAATTCTTGCAGGAAAAAACGCAGGAATGCGGGTATGTGCAGTAGAAGATGAGCATTCGGCAGACCAGCGGCCAGAGATCCGCCGGCTGGCAGATTATTATATCAGATCGTACGATGAGATAACAGACCGTACATATGAGGTACTTTCATGAATAAACAGTTTTTACCGACAACATCAGAAGAACTGAAGGAACGAGGCATTGAACAGCTGGACTTTGTCTATGTGATAGGCGATGCGTATGTGGATCATCCTTCTTTTGGACATGCCGTTATCAGCCGTGTACTGGAATCACACGGTTATACAGTGGGCATTATCTCGCAGCCGGACTGGAGAGAGACAGACAGTGTAAAGATTCTGGGAAGACCACGGCTCGGATTTCTGGTTTCGGCCGGAAATATGGATTCCATGGTAAATCATTATTCTGTATCCAGAAAGCGTCGTCAGAAGGATTCGTTTACCCCGGGCGGTGTGATGGGAAAACGCCCGGATTATGCTTCAGTTGTATACTGTAATCTGATCCGGCAGGCTTACAAGGATGTGCCGGTCATTGTCGGCGGGATCGAAGCAAGTCTGCGCAGGCTGGCACATTACGATTACTGGTCCAATTCACTGAAGCGTTCTGTCCTGATGGACAGCGGCGCGGATCTTATTTCCTACGGAATGGGAGAGCGGTCGATCGTTGAGATCGCAGATGCGCTGAACACGGGAATACAGGTGCAGGACATTACTTTTGTCGACGGCACGTGCTACCGGACAAAGCAGCTTGAGAATGTTTATGATTTCGAACTGCTGCCGTCCTATGAAGAGCTTCGCAGGGATAAGGAAAATTATGCAAAAAGTTTTTATACGCAGTACTGCAATACGGATCCTTTCTGCGGAAAGCGCCTGGTAGAACCGTACGGTTCTGTCTACGTGGTGCAGAATCCTCCGGCGAAACCACTCAGTATGCAGGAGATGGATGATATCTATGATCTGCCGTACTGCAGAACGTATCATCCGTCCTATGCGGAGGCAGGCGGAATACCGGCCATAGAGGAAGTACGGTTCAGTCTTGTGAGCAACCGCGGATGTTTCGGAGGCTGTAATTTCTGTGCGCTGACGTTTCATCAGGGAAGAATCATTCAGACGAGGAGCCATGACTCTATTCTTCGTGAGGCAGAACAGATTACACAGGAACCGGATTTCAAGGGCTATATCCATGATGTCGGCGGTCCGACTGCGAATTTCCGGCAGCCGTCCTGTGAGAAGCAGCTCACAAAGGGGGTCTGCAAAAACCGCCAGTGTCTGTTCCCGGAGCCATGCAAAAACATGAAAGTGGATCACAGTGACTATATTGCATTGCTTCGGAAGCTGCGCAGTCTGCCGCGTGTTAAAAAAGTATTCATTCGATCCGGAATCCGTTTTGATTATCTGATGGCAGACAAATCGGACGAGTTTTTCCGGGAGCTTGTAAAATATCACATCAGCGGTCAGCTGAAGGTGGCACCTGAGCATGTGGCGGACCGGGTGCTTGATATGATGGGCAAACCTCACCATAATGTCTATCGCAAATTTACGGAAGCATACAAGCGTATGAATGACAGCTGCAATATGAACCAGTATCTTGTGCCGTACCTGATGTCTTCGCATCCGGGATGCTCCATGAAGGAAGCGGTGGAACTGGCATGCTATCTGCGAGATCTGCATTATATGCCGGAGCAGGTGCAGGATTTTTATCCGACCCCATCCACGATTTCCACCTGCATGTATTACACGGGACTGGATCCGCGTACAATGCAGCCGGTCTATGTAGAGAAAAATCCGCATTTCAAAGCTATGCAGCGTGCTCTGATGCAGTATCGCAAACCAAACAATTACGACCTCGTAACAGAGGCGCTTAAAGTGGCAGGGAGACAGGATCTGATCGGATTCGGACCGGAGTGCCTGATCCGTCCGCGCAGTGAATATCGGCAGACTGACAGAGTCCGGAACGGAAAAGACAGCAGGAGCAGTTCAGCACACGAAGGAAACAGAGCACCGAAAAAGAAAAGGACGATCCGCAATGTCCATAAGAAAAAGCGGTAATACAGGATACCGTACTACAGAGAAGGAAGGAACAGTGATCATCAAATGAAGAAAGTCAGAAAAGGAAAATACGGATATATCAGCTATGAAAAGAAGCGCCGGACGCTTGTTACGCTGCTTTTGTTTCTGATTCCGATCGTTATCTATGTGAGCGGATATATT
>JBGVDJ010000057.1:0-51237 GCA_045119335.1 Candidatus Choladousia sp.
AGCCGCAGGCGAAGGAGGAGGTTAGTATTCGCTGCGAGTCTGAACGGAGTGGGAACGTGTTTGCTGTGGTATATCTTTTCCAGACGGGCGTACGGTAAATCATGTATGAAAAAAGTTGCCAACGTTTACTTGACAGTAACCTGCGGTCAGGACATGGATTTTGGAATTGAAGCCGAATCCGCCATATGTTATAGTATATTTACAGGAAGTCTTGTGAGCATTTCAGGAGGAAACACCATGAAAACAATTGTACTTGATATCGGCGGTACCGCCATCAAGTCTGCCATCTGCGAAGACGGTGTACTGTCCGAAGTCCGTGAAACACCCACAAAAGCAGCATTGGGCGGTCTGCATGTAATGACTCGCGCCAAAGCAATCATATGTGACTATCAGAAAGAGTTTTCTTTCGAGCGGATCGGAATCAGCACAGCCGGACTGGTCAATCCGGAGAACGGCAGCATCATTTATTCCAATCAGAATATCCCGGGATATACCGGTACGAGGATCAGAGATATACTGGAAGAATATTTTCATCTTCCTGTCTCAGTCCAGAATGATGCGAATTCCGCTGCCATCGGCGAGGCCGTATTCGGAGCCGGACGTGACGAGACAAGCTTCGCCTGCCTGTCATACGGAACGGGAGTCGGCGGTGCCATGTTCATTGATGGCAAACTTTATTACGGAAGCAACTACTCGGCAGGAGAGTTCGGTGCGATCATCACACATCCGGAGGACCGCGACCCTTCAAAGGACTTTTTCTCCGGCTGCTATGAAAAGTATGCATCCAATGCTGCTCTCCTACGTGCAGCCGCCGTCTTTGACAAAAGTATCCGCAGCGGACGTCATCTGTTCCAGCGTCTGGACGACCCTGACATTCGCCGCATTGTGGACAACTGGATCATGGAAGTCGTTTACGGGCTGACCAGCATTGTACACACGCTGAGTCCGGCCTGCATCATCCTCGGCGGAGGTGTTATGGAACAGCCGTATGCACTGGAACAGGTTCGGACAAAGCTCTCGGAGAACATCATGCCAAGCTTCCGGCACGTAAGAATCAAACAGGCCGAACTGGGCAGCCAGGCAGGTCTGCTGGGTGCATCCGTGCTCCATCTGATCTGAGTTTCATGCTGCGTTCCTGTTTTTCACAGGAAATGAAACTGTCTGTATGAAAAAGAATCCGGTGCGATCCCCGCAGAGCGTTATTTCACGTTATTTCATGCGAAGCGATGTTTGCCATGAAAAGAAAAAGCTGCTGTAATATCTTCAACTGATATTACAGCAGCTTTTTCTTTTCCGGAATCACAAAGATAAATACCAGAGAACTGATCAGCAGCATATACGGATAATACAGATTCGGAATCACATCAAACGCAGAAATTTCACATCCTACCTCCACTGCAGCCGACACTGCCACCAGCATCTGTGCACCATACGGAATGATTCCCTGAAAAATGCAGGAGAATGTATCGAGAATTGATGCTGATTTACGCGGTGAAATATCATACTCCTCTGCTATTTCCTTTGCAATCGGATTCGCCATTACGATCGCGACCGTGTTATTCGCCGTCGCGATATCCATTGCACCTACCAGCAGTCCCATACCGAGCTGACCGCCTTTTCGTCCCCTGAAAATCTTCCTGATCCAGTCCAGTAGCGCCGCAAATCCGCCGTATTCCTGAATCAGCGCACAGAGGGAAGATACAAGGATCGCTACCATCGCTGTCTCGAACATGCCGGAAACACCGGAACCCATGTCTGCCAGCAGATCGGCTGCCTTTGTAGCCCCCGTTGCCAGCATGATAACAGACCCGGATACAATGCCGGCAAGCAGCACAGCGAATACATTGAACCCGATGATTCCGCCGACCAGAACCAACACATACGGAATGATCTGGATCAGGTTATACTCTTCTGAAATTGCCTGTCCGCCGTCCATACTGGAGGTTCTCACAAATATGATTGCCAGTGTCACGAGTGCCGCCGGAAGTGCAATGGCAAAATTTTCACGGAATTTATCTTTCATCTGGCATCCCTGTCCATTGCATGCTGCGATCGTTGTATCAGAAATGAAAGAAAGATTGTCACCGAACATTGCTCCGCTCATGACGGCGCCGATGCACAGCGCCAGTTCGAAACCGGATACTCTGGACACAGCCACCGCGATCGGTGTGATCAGCGTAATCGTTCCCACTGAAGTACCCATGGCAAGTGAGACGAAACAGCTGACTGTGAACAGCACCAGTACGGCATACTTTGCCGGAATAATGGAGAGCAGAAAATATGCAACACTTTCCGCACTGCTGCGCCCTACAACTCCGACAAAAATACCTGCCACAAGAAAAATGAGAATCATGGTAATGATATTCTTATCGCCGACACCTCCGGCCATGATCTCCAGCTTGTCATCAAACTTCAGTTTCGGATTCTGGAAACATGCCACCATCAGTGCGATCAGAAATGCCACCACGATCGGGATATTATAAAACCCCATCGGAATTTTCATTACATATTCAAATGAAATTCCAAGTCCCAGATAGATTACAAGAAAGACACCGATGGGAAGCAGTGCCCTGAAATTACTTTTCTGCATATGCCTTCTCCTGCTTTTTATCGCCTCTGCCGGACTCATTCCATCTCTATATGCCCGTGCAGAGATATATTTTTATTACTGCTGCTATATTCTAACAGCTCCGGATTCTTTTGTCCATCGCTGAATTGCTTTGCCTGCCGCACATTTTCTGTAATATTTCATCCATTTCCGGACATACTGAGATTAAAACACACCAAAGGGCAGTGTGGAAAACATCTGCTCAAAAATATGCGGACAACGGAACTGTACGTACGAGTGCTGAAATCTGCTGCTGCGAAAGGAAGGACAACTGTTATGGAAAATATGGACACGATCAATCTGCTCAGAGAATGCAATTCCGGTACGAAAATGGCCGTCTCGTCCATCAACGAGGTACTGGAAAATGTCCGCGATTCCGAAATGAAACAACTGCTCACTGCCAGCAGAAAGCTTCACGAAAAGCTGGGCAATGATATTCATTCTCTGCTGCTGAAGCATCACAGTGAAACAAAGGATCCCGGTGCCATGGCCAAAGGGATGTCACGGCTGAAAACCAGTATGAAGCTGAAAATGGATGACAGCGACGCTGCTGTCGCAGACCTTATCACAGACGGCTGTAATATGGGACTGAAATCTCTGAGCAGATATCTGAATCAGTACTCGGCTGCTGATCATGAAGCGAAGAGCATCTGCAAACGCCTGATCGACATTGAGGACGACCTGTGCAAAGATTTGAGGCAGTACCTGTAAGGTACTGCCTCTGTTTTCCCGCATCTGCGCCTTCAGTGCTTCTTTTTTAAACATTATTTTCTCAATATCTTATGATTACTTGTGAAATTCTACCGTATGAGAGATCTTCATGCTGTGACCTGCGCCCAGCTGCTGCTCTCCGACTTTTTCTGCAAGTGTCCCGTTAAATCCGTCATTGTCCGCTCTTCCGAGCCACGGCTCCAGACAGATAAAATTGCCGGTCTGCTTGGTCCAGATGCCCAGGAACGGGAACTCACTGCAATTCATCGTGACATATGGTGTCTTATCCGGTTTCGCAATGCGTACCGTCTCAATATGCTGATAATCAAAGATCAGTGTATCATAAATCTCATCACAGAATTTCAGGAAGCCATCCTGCAGCACAAGCTTATGCTTCTCATCCGCCAGAGCAAGTCCGTTGTCCGGATTTACGCTGATGTAGGTCAGTTCATCCATTCCCGGAAACTCAATGTAATATTCTGCGCGCTCCTCTTTGGTCTGCGTCGGTACTGTAAAAGCCGGATGCCCTCCGACAGAGAAGAACATCGCCTCTTCCCCGTTATTCTTTACTTCCCAGTTGATATGTACCAGTCTCGGATTTTCAGCATCCAGGGCATGGGTAACGATCAGCTCAAATTCGTACGGATAAATCTTCCTGGTCTGATCAGTCGGGAGCAGCCGGTGTGTAACGGAAGTTTCTGTTTCTTCTACGCACTCAAACTCCATATCCCGCGCAAACCCGTGCTGTGTCTTCATCTCATACTCTTTATCTCCGATCCGGTATACGCCACCGTTTACTTTTCCTACAAACGGGAACAGAATCGGTGCATGACGGTTCCACACTTCCGGATTTGCATCCCACAGACGTTCCTGCTGATTCTCCCTGTCATACACACTGCTCAGCTCCGCACCGCTGTCCGCGATCATCACCCTGATCTGTTCATTTTCCAATACCCTCATTTTCATCAGAATATTTCCTCCTTTTATAAACTCATCTTATTATTATAGAAGCTTCGTATTTCATAAAGTCGTAAAGCTTCTTGATTTATAAGGTCCGTATATAAGGTTTTACAGGAAAGCCTCTTTTACAGAGCTTCCCACATTTTCTGCCAGAACCTTTTATATCCGGACTTCCTATATCACTTCAGCAAAGAAATCTTTATAACCTTCCCCGTAGATCTCCGTAGCACTGGTAATTACCATAAATGCAGCCGGATCCTCTGCCTTCACGATTTCTTCCACCTGTACGCCAAGACGATTCGGAACCATGGAAAATACCACCATCTTCTCCTTGCCTGTCCAGCCACCTTTTCCCTGAAGATATGTGACACCCACATCCAGTTCCTTCATCAGACGATCCCCGATCTCCTTCGGCTGCTCGGTCATGATAAACAGCATTTTCGCCTCATCCCCGCCATACAGCACATAATCCAGCGCCTTACCGGTGATGATCACCGTCACCAGCGCATAGAAGGCAACCTCCAGATCACGGAATACCAGACCGGATATACCCACGATAATTACATCCGTACACAGGAACAGGAAGCCTGTCTTGAGATGACGATACTTCTGCCGCAGTATCTTAATGATAATGTCTGTACCCCCGGTGGTCGCACCTGCCTTGAAAATCAGACCGATTCCCACTGCGATCAGGATTCCTCCGATCGCACTCGACATGAGCAGATCATCCGTCAATGCGCCGACCGGCGCAAGCAGATTTGTAAAAACGGAAATGATCGTGATCGCAAGTGCGGTCTTGGCAATAAACCTTACACCGAATTTCCAGAGGCCGAGCAGAACAATCGGCACATTCAGAAGGAAATACAGTGTTCCTGTCTCAATGTCCACCAGCCTGTTCAGAATGACCGCAATACCTGTAATACCTCCCGGTGCCAGCTGATTCGGATCCAGGAAAAGACTGATGCCGACAGCATAAATCAGCGATGCGATTATGATCATGACAATATTTTTCAGTTCGTGCCAGATATTCTTTTTCATAATCAGATGTTTCCTTTAACTTTTATTTTCTGTCATCTGTTCTCTATTGCTTTTTAATTTTTCTTTTACTATTTTTCTCAATCTGCCGGTCATCTATACCGGTGTATCCGCTTTGACTTTACCACACTTGGGCAGACTGCTCAAGTACGTTTTTCCATACCGCAAACTCTGTTCTGCCTTACACCGTGCAGATTCTGCTGGCTTCATCCGGCTCTATGCCTTCCAGACACCCTTCGCATAGAATACCAGCGACATGATTGTACCGATTGTCCAGCCGACCGGCCAGGACATCCAGATACCTGTCGGTCCGAATGGTACTGCCAGAATATAGCCAAGTACAACACGAAGAATCAGATCGCTGAACGTCGCTACCGTAAAGCTTTTCATTGCACCTGCCCCTCGCAGCAGACCATCCGTTTCCAGCTTCACAGCAACCACAAAATAAAACGGAGCAACGATCCGCAGGAACTGTATCCCGGTATCAACAGCCGTTGTGGATTCTCCGCTCATGAGCAGCCGGATCAGATCTGCCCCTCTGAAGAAGCAGCCCAGGAAGAAAGGAATGCCTATGATAAAGCCCATCAAAATTCCTGCCTGAAGTCCCTTTTTTGCACGCTCATTGTTCTTTGCGCCGATATTCTGTGCTGTAAAATTGGAAACGGCATTTCCAAGTGTTCCGAAACAGGTAACTGCAAATGTATTGATCTTGATTGCCGCGGAATAGCCTGCGATTACCGAAGAGCCGAATCCGTTGACCAGACTCTGTATAAAAATATTTCCCACAGACACAAAACTCTGCTGAATAACGCTGGGAACTGCAAAAAGTGCGATCCGCTTCAGCATAGGGAATGAAAACAGTTCCGGCTTTTCTTCACACGTGACTTCCTTCAGACGTTTCTGCAAAGTAACCATTGCCAGAATACAGGCAGCACCCTGACAGATAAAGGTTGCCCAGGCCACACCTGCCACATCCCAGTGAAAGACTGCAACAAATGCCCAGTCGACCACGATATTGCTGAGTGATGAGCCGATCAGAAAATAAAGCGGTGTTCTGGAATCTCCCAGGGAAGTAAAAACACCGGTCACTACATTATACAGGAACAAGAATGCAAACCCGCCGATGTAAATCTTCAGATACACATCCGCATCCCCGAAAATATTTCCCGGTGTACGGATCATAGTCAGCATACCGCGGCTGAACAGTACACCAAATGCCGTCAGTATCAGCGACAGTGCAGCAGAAGCAAGCATCGTCGTGGACACAGCTGTCTTCATCTCCCGGTAGCGCTTCGCCCCGAAGAGCTGTGAGATCACTACCGAACAGCCCACATTGCACCCCATGGCAATAGCCATGAAGATCATCGTGATCGGATAAGACGCACCTACCGCCGCTAATGCATCTTCGCCATGACCGGCAAAGTTCCCCACAATAATGCTGTCCGCAATATTATACAGCTGCTGAAAGATCACACTGACAAACATTGGAATTGTGAACTTCCAAAGAACCTTCCCCGGATTTCCCTCTGTCAGATCCTTTATCATATGTATCAACTCCTCTTCAAATCTCTGTACCAGTTATGTTTCCGATAACAAATAATAAAACTGATTTCCAAAAAATTCAAGTCTTCGCGCAAAACACCGCCCGCGCCGGCATCTGACTGCCAGCGCGGACGGCTTCGTATTTTCATTATTTGTCTGTGATTTCCCCAAACTTCATTCTGATTCAGTATTAATCCATACTCAGCTCAGCAACTGTTCTGTTTCATTCGCTGCCGGTGCTTCATCATACTTTTTCGGCTTATGATATCCACGGAAAAACCCGGTAAGTCCCTCCAGCATTTTCATCAGTACCGGGACCTCCTCCTCCGTTATCTTTTCCATTACCGCCAGCGTCATCTGTCTGTGATATTCCGCGTGGCAATGATAGGCCGCCACCCCTTTCTCTGTCAGCTGGATATTAACGACACGCCGGTCATTTTCACTTCGCTGACGTATCACATACTTTTTGCGGACAAGACTGTTCATGGATGCCGTAAGTGTACCCACCGTAACATTCAGCTTCCTGGCAATGGTTGACATATTTCTGCCTTCCCCCAGTCCAACCGCTTCTATAATATGCATATCATTGTTGGTAATATCCTTAAACTCCTCTGTAATGATCGCATTGCCTTCCACTTCCCAGATTTCGTTAATTAATTTTACCAGAGTATCATTAATTGAGCTATATACGTCCATCGTTCCACCTTCTTCAGTAAATCTTGCATTTATATATATTATACCCGCTGTTTCACCAAAGAATCAATCACTTCTTTTACTGTTTCGATTTTTTTCGCCTGATATACACCGGCTCCGCAGAAAAGCAATGCCTCATCTGTCTCTCCTTTTGCTGCATGGATCAGTGCGTCTGTAATACAATACGGTATTTCTGCCGGTTTGCACTTCGGCAGACAGCCGTGGCACGGACTGTGCGGTATTTTTTCTCCTGCCATCACACGTTCCATGAACCGGTTGGACAGCGCTCTTCCCGGCATTCCCACAGGACTCTTTACGATCGCGATATCCTTCTGTTCTGCCATGAGGTACGCTTCCTTGTATCTGATATCCGCATCGCACTCAACAGTCGTAACGAACCGCGTCGCGACCTGTATGGCATCTGCACCCAGAGAAAATGCATGTTCTGCCTGCTCTTCTGTACTGATGCCGCCTCCAAGCGCCGTTATGATCCTGTGTCCGTACTGTTCTTCGTATTTATGCACCGTCTCCAGAATCCTGCGGACCTCTTCCTCATAGCTTTTCCGGTCATACTCCTGCAGCTGCTGCTTCGTAAATCCCAGATGTCCGCCGGCTTCCGGCCCTTCGATCACAAGAAGATCCGGTGTGATCCCATACTTTTTATCCCAGTATTTCAGAATGACTGATGCCGCTTTCTCTGTAGACACGATCGGTGCAAGCAGCGGACGATTTCCGTATTTCTTCTCCGCTTCCATAACAATTTTCGGAAGCTCTGTCGGCAGTCCTGCTCCTGAAACGATCACATCGGCACCCGCTTCGACTGCCTTCTGTACATATTTTTCATAGTTGCGCATGGCTGTCATGATATTAAACCCGATCACACCGTCCGGTGCGATCTGACGTGCTTTTTCCAGTTCTTTTTTCATTGCTCTCAGATTGGCTTCCAACGGATTTTTATCAAAATCCGGTTCACGAAAGCCAATCTGTGCAGCGGAAATGATTCCCATGCCGCCCTCTTTTGCAACCGCACCTGCCAGTCCGGACAGGCTGATTCCGATCCCCATGCCTCCCTGAATAACCGGTACTTTCAATTCTAAATTATTCCATTTTATTGATCTTCTGCTCATATACTCCCGATCTCCTGCATTCCTGCTCACATCCGGCGAAAGCGTTCATACCTTCGCGCTGTCCGCTCCTGCTCTGGCATCAGCCCGTACGTCTGCAGAAAACTCAAAATTCCCTCTTTCAGCTGACTCATTACTTCATTCTGATTTTCTTCTGAAAAATCAGCCGGTTCCTGTATGACTCTTTCCACGATTCCAGCCCTGTACAGATCTGCAGCGGTAAGCTTCATCACCTCAGAGGCCTCTTTAGCCAGACTGCTGTCCTTCCACAGAATGCTTGCAAATCCTTCGGGAGAAAGAACGGAATAAACGGAATTCTCCAGCATCCAGACCTCATCTGCCACTGCCATAGCCAGTGCACCGCCGCTTCCGCCTTCTCCGATCACAACAGAGAGCACAGGAACCTTCAGCGATGACATTTCAAACAGATTTTTTGCAATCGCTTCACCCTGTCCGCGTTCTTCAGCTTCGACACCGCAGAATGCTCCCGGGGTATCCACGAAACAGATGACCGGCCGGCCAAACTTCTCCGCCTGCTTCATCAGACGCAGTGCTTTCCGATATCCTTCCGGAGACGGCATACCGAAATTCCGTTCCAGATTCTCTTTCGTATTTTTCCCCTTGGCCTGAACGATCACCGTCACCGGCTGTCCGCAGAATCTGGCAATTCCGCCAATGACCGCTTTGTCATCCGAATAATACCGATCTCCGTGAATCTCTGTAAAATCAGTGAACAGAGCCTGAATATAGTCACTGCCCACCGGCCGGTCATTACGGCGTGAGAGCTGTACACGCTCCCACGGTGAAATTTCTGACATTTTTTCCTCTGACCGTTTTTTCCCTGCTTTTTCTCTGTTTAGCTGTTCTTTGTTTAATGATCCTTTATTTAACTGTTTTTCATTTAACTGTTCTATATCTAACTGTTCTATATCTAACTGCTCTATATCTAACTGTTCTATATTCAACTGTTCTTTATCGGATTCATCCATCTTCTGCCCGTTCCGGTGCAGCTCGATGATCCGTGCCAGTGTTTCTTTCATCTCTTCTCTTTTTACAATGCAGTCAATAAAGCCATGCTCCAGCAGGAATTCGGAACGCTGAAATCCGGTCGGAAGCTTCTGCCGGATCGTCTGCTCGATCACACGCGGACCGGCAAATCCGATCAGCGCATTCGGTTCCGCCAGGATCACATCACCGAGCATTGCAAAGCTGGCGGTCACACCGCCTGTCGTAGGATCTGTCAGTACGGAGATATACAGAAGTCCTGCATCACTGTGCCGTTTTAATGCTGCGGAAGTCTTTGCCATCTGCATCAGGGAAGTGATTCCCTCCTGCATTCTGGCTCCGCCGGAACAGGCGAAGATCACCACCGGAAGATGTTCCTGCGTAGCCCGCTCCACCGCTCTTGTGATCTTCTCACCAACTGCCCAGCCCATACTGGCCATCCAGAAACGACCGTCGCAGACGCAAAGCACAGCATCATTCCCGTCTATCTTTGCCTTTCCGATTACCACAGCTTCTCTGAGTCCCGTTTTCTCCTGCTGGCTTCTGAGTTTTTCCTCATAGCCTCTGTATTCCATCGGATTTTCTCCGGTCAGTTCTTTATCCCACTCCTGAAAAGTGCCTTCATCTGCAAGCATCCTGATTCTGCGCATGGCAGGCACACGGAAATAACCGCCGCACTTTGGACAGATATAGTATTCCCGTTTTACATCCTCTGCGATGATCGCCGCTCCGCATTTATTGCATTTTCGAAAAAGTCCTTTCGGCACATTCGGCTGACGTTCTGCTCCCTGCATTTTACCGGAAGAAAACCTGCCTTTCTTAAACATATTACTTAATTCCATCGTTTTTCACTCCTCAAGAGCATTCTGTCTGTCTATATTTCAGAAGTCTCAATGAACTCAATATCAATATCCCCGGACAGATACCGCGGATGGTTCAGGATCCGGTACTGATAATCCACATTCGTATCGATTCCTTCTATAATGATCTCACCCAGCGCACTCTGCATTTTCCGGATCGCCTCTTTCCGGTTCTTCGCCCATACGATCAGTTTGGCGATCATGGAATCATAGTACGGCGGAATCGTATATCCGCTGTAAACAGCCGAATCAATCCGGATTCCCTTACCGCCCGGCATATACATATCCGTTATGGTTCCCGGTGACGGCAGGAAACCCTTTTCCGGATTTTCCGCGTTGATCCTGCATTCGATCGCATGACCGGTCAGCTGAATATCCTCCTGCTTATACGCAAGCTCCTTTCCGGATGCGATCCGGATCTGCTCCTTGATCAGATCGATTCCGGTCACCCACTCTGTTACAGGGTGTTCCACCTGAATTCTGGTATTCATCTCCATAAAATAAAATTTCTGATTCTTCTCCAAAAGAAATTCTATCGTACCTGCATTCGTATATCCGCACGCTCTGGCGGCCCGCACTGCAGCATCTCCCATTTTCCGGCGCAGTTCATCCGAGATGGCAATACTCGGAGATTCTTCGATCATCTTCTGATGATTTCTCTGTATGGAGCAGTCCCGTTCGCCCAGATGGATCACATTGCCCATATTGTCCGCCAGGATCTGGAACTCAATATGTCTCGGATGCCGCACAAAATGCTCGATATACATCGTATCATCGCCGAAAGCCATTTTGGCTTCCTTCTGTGCTGTCAGAAAACTCAGTTCAAATTCTTCCGGTGACTCTGCGACACGCATTCCTTTTCCGCCTCCGCCGAGAGCAGCCTTGACGATCACCGGATATCCGATCGCCTCCGCTTCCCTTTTTCCGGTCTCCACATCACAGACAGGTTCTGTGGCTCCCGGAATGACCGGAACACCGGCTGATATCATGGTATTTCTGGCTTCCTGCTTGTTGCCCAGTTTCGCGATCACCTCGGAACTCGGGCCGATAAATGTAATATGGCACTGCTCGCACAGCTCCGCAAATTTGCTGTTCTCTGATAAAAAACCGAACCCCGGATGAATGGCATCCGCACCGGATACGATCGTGGCACTGATAATGCGTTCCATGCTCAGATAGCTTTCCGAAGCCGCCGCCGGGCCAATACAGATCGCCTCATCCGCCAGCTGAGTGTGCAGTGCCTCTTTATCTGCTTCCGAATAGACCGCAACACTTTCGATTCCCATTTCACGGCAGGCACGGATGATCCGCACCGCGATCTCACCACGGTTTGCAATCAATATCTTTTTAATCATACTGTCACCTATCCGACCATGAAAGTCAGTTCCGCCTGAACGACCACTCTGCCATCCACACTGGCAATCGCCTCACCGATTCCCATAGGGCCTTTGCTCTTAATGATTCTTGTCTCCAGCTTCAGCTGGTCGCCCGGCACTACCTTGCCTTTGAATTTGCATTTATTGATTCCGCCAAAATAGGCTGTTTTTCCTTTGTTCTCTTCCAGGCTCAGAATGGCAACCGCACCCACCTGCGCCAGTGCTTCTACTGTAAGTACACCAGGCATTACCGGCTCCTGCGGAAAATGGCCTGCAAAGAAATCCTCCCGGTACGTAACACATTTATATCCCACGGCATACTGTCCCGGTTCGTAATCCTCAATCCTGTCGATCAGCAGGAACGGATGACGATGCGGAATGATCTCCTTGATCTGGTTGATATTTAAACTTTTCATATTGGATACCTCCATAAGAAGAACTGTTCTTCCGCGATCAGACAATCCGAAACAGCGGCTGTCCGTACTCCACGGCCTGACCGTTTTCCACATAGATTTCTGCAACAGTTCCGGTATATTCACATTCAATCTCATTCATCAGCTTCATGGCTTCCACAATTGCCAGAGTCTGTCCCTTTTCCACCCTGTCACCTTCCGCTACGAACGGTGCTGCATCTTCTGCCGGTGCCGCGTAGAAAACACCTACCAGCGGTGAAGTCACGATATTGCCGTCTGATGTCTGCTGCGTCTTTTTGCTGTCCATGATTTCCACGGCAGCCTCATCCGCTGTGTCAGTCTCTTTTCGGCATACTTCCACGATCGCCTCGCTGCCCGATACAGGACTCTGGTTCCCGGACTTGCTCAGCACGATCTTTACACCATTTTCCTCATACTGAAGATCCGTCAGTTTCGATTCGGACATCGTCTTCATCAGCATGATCAGATTATTAAATTCCATTTATTTGTCCTCGATTTATTTCTCTGCATATTTGCGAAGTAACAGTGTTGCATTATGGCCGCCGAATCCCAGTGAGTTGGTCATGGCATACTGAATCTCTTTCTCAACCGGCCCACCGATCGCATAAGTCAGATCACACTCTTCATCCGGCACCTGTGTTCCGACAGTCTGATGAATAAAACCTTCCTCCAGCGATTTCACACACGTCACAAATTCCACACCGCCTGCAGCTCCCAGCAGATGTCCGATCATGGATTTGGTTGAATTCACAATGACGTTTTCTGCCGCATCTCCAAATGCTGCTTTGATCGCCCGCGTCTCGAACAGGTCATTATGATGTGTGCTGGTACCGTGTGCGTTGATGTATTCCACCTCTTCCGGCTGCACTCCGGCCTCTTCCATCGCCTGCTTCATGGCCTCTGCCGCACCGCTTCCGTCTTCGATCGGAGATGTGATGTGGTAAGCATCCGCTGTTGCTCCGTATCCGACTACTTCCGCATAGATCTTTGCACCTCTGGCCTTTGCATGCTCCAGCTCCTCCAGAATTACCACACCGGCACCTTCTCCCATGACAAATCCGTTCCGGTCCTTATCGAACGGAATGGATGCGCGCATCGGATCCTCTGTTGTAGAAAGAGCTGTCAGTGCGGAAAATCCTGCCACACCGGTCTCACAGATACAGCTCTCAGCACCGCCGGCTGCCATGATGTCCGCATCTCCGTACTGAATTGCACGGAACGCATCCCCGATACTGTGCGTACCGGAAGCACATGCTGTTACCACGCTGGTACATTTCCCGCGAAAACCGAGCTGAATCGATACATTTCCGGCAGCCATATTTGAGATCATCAAAGGCACCATCAGCGGATTTACTCTGGAAGGACCCTTTTCCTTAATCTTTGTATAACTGGTCTCTACCTGTTCAAGGCTTCCGATACCGGAGCTGATGATCACACCTGCGCGGAACGGGTTTTCCTGACTCAGATCAAGTCCGGAATCCTCATATGCCTCTTTCGCAGCCGCAACCGCATACTGTGAAAACAGCTCCATACGCTTTGCCGATTTAAAATCCATGCGCTCTTTTGCCACAAAGCCTTTTACTTCCGCCACAATCTTTACCTTGTATTCCGACGTATCGAACCGTGTGATCGGACCAATTCCGACCTTTCCTTCTTTGATACTGTTCCAGAACTCCGGTACAGTGTTGCCGATCGGTGTCACTGCACCAAGACCTGTCACAACTACTCTGCGCTTTCCTGTATTCCCCATTGTCATATCGCCATTCCTCCGTCTACCTGAATCACCTGCCCCGTAATGTATCCGGCATTTTCTGAAGCAAGAAATGCAGCAGTCTTTGCGATATCCTCCGGCTTTCCGAATTTGCCCATAGGAATCTGTGCTGCCGATGCCTCTTTCACCGCATCAGACAATACCGCTGTCATCTCTGTCTCAATAAACCCCGGTGCAATGGCATTGACTGTAATGCCTCTCGAAGCCAGTTCTCTGGCAGCTGATTTGGTAAGACCGATCACTCCGGCCTTCGATGCTGCATAATTGGCCTGACCGGCATTGCCCATGATTCCGACTACAGAAGACATATTAATGATCCTTCCGCACCTTTGCTTCAGCATCTGCCTGGATACAAAACGCATGGTGTTGAATGTACCCTTCAGGTTGACATCAATCACACGGTCGAAATCTGTTTCCGACATCTTCATCAGAAGACCGTCCTTCGTAATTCCGGCATTATTTACCAGAATATCGATTCTTCCGTATTTCCGGATCACTTCTCCGATAAATGCCTCACACTGCTCATACTGCGATACGTCACACTGCCAGGTCTCCGCCTGACCGCCTCTGGTCGCTATCTCCTGTTTTACTTCCTCCGCACGGGCAGAAGAACCGTTATAATTCACGATCACCATTGCTCCCTGTGAAGCAAATTCCAGCGCAATCGCTTTTCCGATTCCCCTGGAAGCACCGGTGATCACAGCAATCTTTCCCTTTAACATGTCTGTTCCTCCTGATGATGCAGGTCATTCTGATACAGCTACATCTCCTGAGCATGTAATTCCTGTATCACAGTTTCCACATCTTCCCATCTGCCAACCTGATACATCTTTACATCCTTATTGATTTTCTTCATAAATCCGGTCAGTGTTTTTCCCGGGCCGATTTCCACAAATGTATCCACACCCTTTGCGATCATATATTCCATGCTCTGCAGCCAGCGCACAGAAGAACTCACCTGCTGCTGCAGCAGTTCTTTTGTCATGGAACTGTCCGTCACGGCAACTGCTGTAACGTTTGTAACATACGGTACGGTCAGTCCGGAAAATGCCACAGTATCCAGAACCTTTCCAAGCTCCTCTCCTGCCTTCTTCAGCATCGGCGAATGAAACGGGCCGCTGACATTGAGCAGAACTGTACGCTTTGCTCCGGCCTCCTTCAGCTTCTGACAGGCAGTATTGACTGCCTCTGTCCCGCCTGTGATCACAATCTGCCCCGGACAGTTGTAATTAGCCACTGTCACGGCATCCATATCAGCAATCACGCTCTCGATATCCTCTCCGCTCATGCCAAGGACTGCAGCCATTGCGCCTTCTCCTGCCGGAACCGTATTCTGCATCAGTATCCCTCTGGCTCGTACTGTGCGGATCGCATCCAGATCGCTCATTCCACCGGCCACCGCAATAGCACAGTACTCTCCGAGACTGAGTCCGGCTGTTATATCCGGCTTCAGTCCGCGTTCTTCAAGCACTCTGGTCATCGCCAGACAGGTCGTTACCATGGCAGCCTGCGTATATTCCGTCAGATCGAGCTGATCATTTTTTTCAAAGCACAGTGCTTTCATATCCAGACCCAGCACAGCTGAGGCCCGGTCGAACAGCTCCCTTGCAAGCTCACTGCGCTCATAAAAATCAGCTCCCATTCCGGCCTGCTGCGCTCCCTGGCCCGGATAAATAAATGCGATCTTACTCATACAAACCTGCTCCTTTGATCAGCGCGTCTGTCTCTGCGACCAGTTTATCGATCAGTTCCTTGCATGACAGTTTTTCTTTTACCATTCCGGCAATCTGTCCTGCCATAACGCTTCCGGTCTTCACATCGCCATCTACTACTGCTTTTCGCAATCCGCCCAGAGTCAGCAGCTCCAGTTCTTCAAAAGGAGCACCTGCCTGCTCAAGTTCCAGATACTTCTTTGTCATATCATTGCGAAGCGCACGAACCGGATGTCCGGTCGATCTTCCTGTTACACGGGAATCAATATCTTTCGCCTTGATAATACGGTCCTTGTAATTCTCATGAACTACAGTTTCCTTCGTTACCACAAAATGGGTTCCCATCTGAACAGCACGTGCTCCCAGCATAAATGCAGCGGCAATTCCTCTTCCGTCTGCAATTCCGCCGGCTGCAATTACCGGAATATTTACCGCATCAACGACCTGCGGCACCAGTACCATGGTAGTCAGCTCTCCGATGTGTCCGCCGGACTCTGTACCTTCTGCTACAACGGCATCTGCTCCACAGCGCTCCATTCTCTTTGCAAGAGCAACAGAAGCCACCACCGGAATCACCTTTACCCCGGCTTCTTTCCACATTTTCATGTACTTTTCCGGGTTTCCTGCTCCTGTTGTAACGACTTTGACTCCTTCTTCCACGATGACCTTTGCCACCTCATCCGCATACGGGCTCAACAGCATAATGTTCACACCGAACGGCTTATCTGTCAGTTTTTTCGCTTCTCTGATCTGCTCGCGTACCCAGTCGGCCGGAGCACTGGCTGCTCCGATCAGGCCGAGACCGCCTGCATTGGATACCGCTGCGGCCAGATGGTATTCAGCCACCCATGCCATGCCGCCCTGAATGATCGGATACTCGATTCCCAGTAATTCTGTTATTTCTGTCTTCATACTAATTATCATTCCTTCCTCAGGCATCGCCAATAGCGATGAAACCGGCTGCTTCGCTTCTTCGAAGCCTTCGCACTGATCTCACCCTTATTTATGTTCTTCCACGTACTTTACTGCATCACCGACTGTCACGATATTTTCCAGATCTTCTGTCGGAATCTCAACTCCAAATTCCTCTTCCAGAGCCATTACCAGCTCAAACAGATCCAGAGAGTCTGCTCCAAGATCCTCCTTGAATGAGGATGCTGCTGTAATCTGATCTGCCTCTGCTCCAAGTGCCTCTGCTGTCATTTCAATAATTCTTTCTAACATGATTCTATTCTCCTTTTTCTTTTCTTCATTTTTATATGACATCACCGCAGTTTGTCTGCTGTGCTATACGCTCTGCTGTTTCAGTTTTTCTCTCTGCAGACTATATTTCCCAGTCAATAATATCTGCTCCCCAGGATAATCCTGCTCCAAAACCGGCAATCACCAGTTTCTGTCCCGGACGCAGCGTACCGTTCCTCCGCAGTTCATCCAGAAGAATCGGAATACTGGCAGATGATGTGTTTCCGTATTCCTGCAGGTTCATCGGAAATTTACCGATCTCGATCCCCATCCGTCTGGCAACCGCTTCCACGATCCGCTGATTGGCCTGATGCAGTATAAAATAATCAATATCCTCCACCTTCAGTCCGTTCGCTTCCAGAACCTCATGGATTGCCTCCGGTACCTTTTTGACTGCGAACTGGAACACGCTGCGCCCATCCATCTGCATGTACAGATCCTCCGCCGCCTGTTCCTTCCGGTTCTTCACATTTCCGGTCCGGCAGATCAATGCACTGCCCTTGCCGCCATCAGAATGCGCAACTGCTCTGTACGGTATCCCATCCCGTGCGCGAAGTACCGCTGCACCCGCTCCGTCTCCGAACAGAATGCAGGTCCCCCTGTCCTTCCAGTTGGTCAACGTGGACAGGCTCTCACTTCCGATAATCAGTGCTGTCCTGCACATGCCTCCAAGCAGATGCCCAACAGCTGTGTTATAAGCAAAAATAAAACCGCTGCATGCTGCATTCAGATCAAAACAGACTGCATTCACTGCGCCCAGAATCCGCTGAACCTCACAGGCTGTACACGGCAGCGCGACATTGGAAGAAAAAGTCGCCACCACAATCAGGTCAAGCTCCTCCGGTGCCATACCCGCGTCCTTCAATGCACGCGCACCGGCCTCTGCTGCCATGGTAACCGTTGTCTCATCTTCAATCACGCGGCGCCGTACTATTCCGGTCCGCTCCCTGATCCATTCATCACTGGTATCCACCAGCTCAGCAATATCATGATTATCCAGAGTACGGCCAGGCACACAGGAACCTGTTCCGCAAATCACTCCTGTCATAGTTTCCATCCTCGATTCTTTTATCTTTCAAACAGTTTGACTTTCAAAGTATATACAAAGTTTGTTCGTCCGTCAAGTATTTTGATTGTCAAATATTTCGTGTTTATTAAATTTTGATAGTATTTTATATATAATTTATTCTTCGCTGATGATATAATAGTGAAAATTACCAACACAGATAAGGAGATCGTTCAGACATGAGCCAATATGATCTTATCGCTTTTGACATGGATGGAACCCTGCTGGATTCTGATAAAAAGATCCGCCAGGACAGTATCGATATGATAAATGCTGCAGTGAATGCAGGAAAGATCGTTTCACTTTCCACCGGACGCTGCATTCCCGAATTAAAAGAATACAGGGAGCAGCTCTCTTCCCTGCAATATATCATCTGCACCAGCGGTGCACTCGTTCTTGATGCAGGAAACAATAAAGAAATTTACTCCTGCCGTCTTCCGGATGAGGCTGTCCTGAAAATTCTGCATCAGGTGAAAAACATGGACCTGATGATCCATATGCTGTCCGCCGATTCCATCGTGCAGAGAGACAAAGTAAGCCATATGTCAGACTATCACATGGAAGCCTATCAGCCGATGTTCGAAAAAATCACGGTAAAACCGGACGATATTTTCTCTTTTTATATGAATCACCCCGTTCCGCTGTACAAGCTCAACCTGTACCTGAAAAGCCGGCAGGAACGCACCGCACTGCGGAATCGTCTGTCCCCGCTCGGCCTCACGCTCACCGACGCCGAAGAGACCTCACTGGAATGCTCGGCCCCGGATATGTCCAAAGGGCTGGGACTGCAGAAACTGTGCGAATATCTGCATATTCCCATTGCCCGGACCATCGCGGTCGGTGACGCAGACAATGATCTGGATATTCTGGCCCGGGCAGGCCTCGCCATCGCAATGGGAAATGCCAATGAAACTGTCAGAAAAATGGCCGATGTTATTGTGGATGACAATGATCACGGCGGATGTGCCCAGGCAATCCGGGAATATCTGCTTGACTAGTACCTGTTATGTACATCTTCCGCAAAGCACATGAAATCTTTCAGTTCGATCACCGTACCATCATCCAGCACGGCCCTGCCGCTCATCTTTCCGAACACCTGATGCTGGTCAGTCTCTATCACATATATGTTCGTCCTTGCAGACCGATCCATGACCGGCATAAAATCCATCTCGAACCGGCCGTCGCTGGAACTGAATGTCCACGGCTTCAGATAGCTGTCCTGCGGAATGTGAAATTCAATATCATCCAGCTTATGTGCTTTGCCGTCATAGAACAGTATATTCTCTGATGCGGCTGAAGTATCGCCGAATCCGTATCCGATATTAAAACCGAACGGCTTTCCATTCACGCGTCCGTTGCCCGATCCCCAGTACCAGCGATTGTCGTACGTCCACACACCACGTCCCCAGTCCAGCGTACCGAAATCTGTTTCCGGGGAAAACGTATAGGTCTTTCCGTCGAATTTCATTGCTCCGCTGGCCGGCATACAGTTGATCTTCTGATTATAATAGAATGCCGTCTTCTTCTCTTTCCACGGAGTCGCGATCACCATGGTATCCATCTCAGGCTGTTCCAGTATAATATTGCAGGAGAACGGCTTTCCCTGATAAAAATTGTCGAACTTACAGAGAATCTGCCGTTTTCCTTCCGTCACACGATATTCCATATGCAGCCGTTTATCCTGATATATCGTATCTCCCGTCTCTGAAGTGGACGGCAGATGCAGCCTTCCCATCGGAAGAGGATTCAAAATAGTCTCCGTATGCTCCCATCCTTCTTTGAAATTCAGCAGCGAGACCGACTGGAGACCGATATAGCCATCGTCTGAAATCGTAAATGCCCCCGCAAAATCCTCATTCAGCACCAGATAATAATCCCATTCCTTGATCCGGAACTTCGGGGCTTTGATCGCTCTGCGATCGTACTGCCAGACCAGACTCCTGGCCCATCCCGGTTCACTCAGACTGCCGTCCGGTTTCAGCAGCAGCTGGCGCTTTGTCACCTCATGATTTCTCATTCCACAGACCTTCTTTCCATAAATTATTTTTGCGTTCTTTCTTCTGCTCTTCCATGAGCGTTTCCCGTATTGATATCAGATCCAATACCATGTTCTGTTAACAGTATAACACCTGTTCGCTGCACATGCATCACCTGTTCTGATATTTCAGAAAATTTTCAAAAAGATTCCTGCAAAGATCTTTCGCAGAAGACGCTGTAAAACAAAAAAACTGCCGCCCCCGGCAGGGTGATATGCTCCCTTTCAGGCAGCTTCCCACACCGGATGCAGCAGTCTTTTGTATTCTGCGCAATCTTTTTATACGTTTTTCGGTCTATACAGCTTTTTTCATATCAGCAGATCCTTTTCTACTGCTCGACCTCAATCTTGCGGATTTCCTTTGTACGGATCTCCTTACAGATATCATCGATAAATTTATCCAGCTGCATCTGGCCCTCATCGCCCTTGTAACGGCTTCTGACAGATACGAGGCCTTCTTCTTCCTCCTGCGCACCTACGATCAGCATGTACGGCACCTTCTTGATCCGCGCCTCACGGATCTTGAATCCGATTTTCTCAGAACGGGAATCTACTGTTACATCAACACCGTTCTTTGCAAGCTCCTTACGTACCTCTTCCGCATAACCCAGATACTTGTCGGAAATCGGCAGTACACGTACCTGCTCCGGACACAGCCATGTCGGGAACAGACCTGCATACTTCTCAATGAGCCATGCCAGTGTTCTCTCATAGCATCCCAGTGAAGTTCTGTGAATGATGTACGGACGGACCTTGCTTCCGTTCTGATCGATATAATACATATCAAAGTTCTCTGCGATCGCACAGTCAAGCTGGATTGTGATCATGGTGTCTTCCTTGCCGTAAACATTCTTTGCCTGAATATCAATCTTCGGTCCGTAGAATGCAGCCTCTCCGTCTGCCTCAGCGAACGGTACATTATTCTTTACAAGAATATCACGGATCTTGGCCTGTGTGGACTCCCAGTATGACTCATCACCAAGGTATTTTTCTCTGTTATTCGGATCCCACTTGGACAGACGGTATGTTACATCATCCTGCAGACCGAGTGTGGTCAGAACATACATTGCCAGCTCCAGACATCCCTGCAGCTCTTCCTCTGCCTGATCCGGACGAATTACGAGATGGCCCTCGGAAATCGTGAACTGACGCACACGTGTCAGACCATGCATCTCTCCGGAATCCTCGTTACGGAACAGAGTGGATGTCTCACCCATACGATACGGAAGGTCACGGTAGGACTTCTGTGAATTCTTATATACGTAATACTGGAACGGGCAGGTCATCGGACGAAGTGCGAATACTTCCTTGTCCTTCTCCTCATCACCGAGCACGAACATACCGTCCTTATAGTGATCCCAGTGACCGGAGATCTTGTACAGGTCGCTCTTTGCCATGAGCGGAGTCTTGGTACGAACGTAGCCCCACTCTTTATCCTCCAGATCCTCGATCCAGCGCTGCAGCTTCTGCACCATCTTTACACCGTTCGGCATCAGCAGCGGAAGTCCCTGTCCCACTACATCAACCGTTGTAAAGATCTCCATCTCACGGCCAAGGCGGTTGTGATCGCGTCTCTTGATATCCTCCAGATGCTCCAGATAAGCATTCAGATCATCCTTATTGGCAAACGCAGTTGCATATATACGCTGCAGCTGTGCCTTGTGCTCATCACCTCTCCAGTAAGCCATGGAAGAAGACAGCAGCTTGTATGCCTTGATGCTCTTGGTGCTCATAAGATGCGGTCCTGCACAGAGATCAACGAACTCACCCTGCTCATAGAAAGAAATCTCGGAACCTTCCGGCAGATCCTGAATCAGCTCTACTTTGTACGGCTCACCCTTCTCTTCCATGAATTTGATCGCGTCTTCTCTCGGAAGTGTGAAGCGCTTCAGCGCTTTTCCTTCCTTAATGATCTTTTTCATCTCTTTTTCGATCGCATCCAGATCTTCTCTTGAGAACGGTTCGTGTTCAAAATCATAGTAGAAGCCTTCGTCAATCGCCGGTCCGATTGCCAGCTTTGCATTCGGGAACAGGCGCTTTACCGCTTCTGCCATTACGTGGGATGCAGTATGGCGTACCACGCGCAGACCCTCCGCATCGTTTGCTGTCAGCAGATTCAGTGAACAGTCTTCTGCAAGCTCTGTGCGAAGATCCACTACCTCACCATTTACCTCGCCCGCTACAGCAGCGCGTGCCAGGCCTTCGCTGATGTCCTTTGCAACGTCAAGCACTGTAACAGACTGTGCATATTCTTTTACAGAACCGTCTTTCAATGTAATTTTCATTTCTTCTCTCCTTACATTCACTGTTTTTATTGTATAAGTTTCCTATGAAATAAAAAACCCGTCCCATGTAATCATTGATCACAAGGGACGAGCTGTATCTTCTCGCGGTTCCACCCTGATTGCTTCCGTCCCTGATACAGATCATATCTCTTCCAATCATAATATGACCTATACAGACGAAAACCACTCATTCGACGATAACGGAGTCACCGGACCGGATTGGGGCCACTCAGAGGCAGTTTTCGAATCGGTTCCACTCAAGATGCTTCCAGCCAGCGGCATCTCTCTCTGTCAGCTTCCACGACCTACTCTTCTCTTCAACGTGTTCTACACAGGATCGGTTTTATCTTTATTATTATAACACCATGCGGCCGACTGTCAACCGATAAAATCTGAAAATGTGATATTGCCAATTTCTTCCGGATAGTATATTGTTACTATGCAGATTTGTTCGAAACAGCTTCTGACACCTGACTCTATTCAGAAAGAAGGACCTTTTATGTTAACCGCTATGTTTGATTTTAAATCTTCCGCATGGAGACGCAGGCTTATCGTTATGATATGCGGGATCGTGATCATGGGCCTGGGGGTATGCCTGTTCAAACTGTCGCTCATGGGAAACGATCCCAGCAGCGCAATGGTCATGGCGATCGGCAATCGCATTGGTCTGCCATTTTCCATTATGCTGATCATTACCAATTCCATCTGGTTCATTCTTGAGATCTGTCTGGGTCGGACACTTATCGGAATAGGAACCTTTTTCAACTGGTTCTGCGTCGGAATTTTTACCGATATGTGGACCGGTCTCATCACAGGACTTTTTGTGATTCCGGATGATTTTGCAGGACGATTCGTCATCATGCTCGTCGGGGTCGTGATACTGTCGCTGTCCTGTGCCCTGTATCAGACGGCCAGTCTCGGCATCGCTC
Organism: Candidatus Choladousia sp.; assembly: GCA_045119335.1. Lineage (GTDB taxonomy): Bacteria > Bacillota > Clostridia > Lachnospirales > Lachnospiraceae > Choladousia. The sequence continues at coordinate 23,389 of JBGVDJ010000057.1, forward strand.
CTTATGATGCAATTTCCATCATCATGACCGAGCGTCTGCCGCTTCCGTATTTCTGGTGCAGGATCATCATCGATTCCGCAGCTGCCGCCATTGCATTTCTGTTCGGCGGAATCGTCGGACTGGGAACGCTTTTCTGCGCAGTGGGCCTGGGACCCTTCATCAATTTCTTTACAAACAAAGTAGCCCGGAGAATCTGTCCATGACATTCTCCGGGATTTTGCTGCGACACAGCAAATGCCCTATGCCGGCGGCCAGAGACATCGTACCTTTCTTCACCTCGATGGAAGTAACCGGGAAACAGGGTGCTATACCTGTTTTCCCATTTCATACGCCTCATTCATATATCTGGTACCTTTTATCTCTCCAGCCTCATACACGCCCTTGCCGCAAATAACTCCCATTTCCCTGGATCCATCCAGACATACGGCAAATCCCCGGAAGCATTCAAGGGTACAGTCCATAACCGTATCACTGTCCTCCGCAGCAGTCATAATGTAATAAAATTCCTTGTTCCTGATCCTGGTCCACTGCGCCACCGTTCTGTCAATCACAGCCTTCATCTGTGCATCAATCGAATAAAAGTAGACCGGACTGCTCATTACAATTACATCCGCCCAGTGCATCTTCTCAAGAATCTCAGCCATGTCATCCCGGATCGCGCACCTTCCCTCGCTCTTGCTGCAGTAATAGCAGGCATTGCAGGGCGCAACCTTCTTTTCCCGGATGAATATTTTTTCCACCTGATTTCCGCTTTCCAGTGCACCCTTTCTGAATTCATCACAGAGCAGATCCGAATTGCCGCCTTTTCGAGGACTGCCCGACAATATCAGTACTTTTTGGGACATTATATTATTCCTCCTCTTTCTCAAACGCGTTTGCCACTTCGCTCATCAGATCCCGGATCTTCAGGTGCTGCGGACAGACATTTTCACATTTTCCGCATTTGATACAGTCGGAAGCTTTTCCGCCTCCCTGTGTGTGTACCATATAATACCATCCGCTGTTCCAGTCCTTATATGTCTTCTTCCCGTTCATATCCGCAAACAGATCCGGGATCGCTATGTGCTTCGGACATCCTTCCACACAATATCTGCAGGCCGTACACGGAATCAGATCCTGCTTTTTGAAAACGGCGCATACCTTTCTGACCGCCTCCTGCTCCGCATCTGACAGCGGCTTGAATTCTTTCATAAAACTGATGTTGTCCTCCATCTGTTCCATATTGCTCATTCCGGACAGTACCATCATGATCTGATCAAACCCTGCAGCAAATCGGATCGCGTAGCTTGCATTGCTGCCCCCATGCAGCTCGTCAAATACCTTCTGTGCCTCATCCGGAATATTGACCAGATTTCCGCCTTTTACCGGCTCCATGACAATCACAGGCTTATTATGCTTTACACACACTTCATAGCACTTTCTTCCTTCGATCCCCGCATCCTCATAATCAACGTAGTTGAACTGGATCTGCACCACTTCAATCTGCGGATATTCTGTTAAAATGCGGTCCAGAACTTCCGCTTTGTCATGGAAAGAAATACCGACATGCTTTACTTTTCCCGCTTCCTTTAATTCAAATGCGGTCTCATAAGCCCTGCATTTCTTATATTTCTCAAAGAACTCCGCATTCTGCGCATGCATCAGATAAAAGTCAAAATAGTCCACACCGCACGCTTCCAGCTGACTTTCAAACAAAGGCAGTATCTCCTCCTCCCTGTTAAAAAATGCTGTGGTAAGCTTGTTTACAAGTATGTATTCTTCTCTGTTATGCCGTTTCGTCAGACACTCTCTGAGTGCAGTTTCGCTCTTGCCTCCCAGATATCCGTGAGCTGTATCAAAATAGTTGAATCCGTTTTCCAGAAACGTATCCACCATTCTGCAGGTCTCCTCATAATCAATCTGCTCACCGTTCATCGGTAATCTCATACATCCAAAACCAAAATTTCTTTTTACATTCTCAAAAAATCTGTTGTTCATGTGTCTCTCCTTCCTTATTTTTCCCTCTCGCTTACCATTGTCGCTCCCAGAATCAGCACTGCTCCGATCACACCCGTGACACCGATCTCTTCGTGCAGCACCACTGCCGAGAGAATTACCGCCACGATCGGATCAATATAGCTGAACAGTGCAATGGTCTGTGCCTTCAGCGCAGCCATTGATCCGAAATACAGAGCATACGCAATTCCCGTATGCACCACACCGACTGCAAGCATCATGATAATAACTACAGGTGTAAATGAAATCCCGCCCGGATCTTCATTCAGCAGCGTATATGGCAGGATCACAACTGCCGATGCTGCCAGCTGCACTAAAGTCCGGTCATACGCATTGATATCCCGCAGCATCTTGTTCAGCAGAATAACACATGCGTACAGCACCGCTGCCCCAAGTCCCATAACAATGCCTTTGAGTTCAGAAATACCGGTTATTCCTGCCTGAAACACACCGGAGACAAGCACCATGCCGACAAGCGAACCAAAGGAACAGATCACTTTTCTGCGGGTCAGTCTCTCTTTGAACAGAACAGCTGATGCCAGAATCACAAATACCGGAGCCATATAATAGCAAAGTGTCGCTATCGCCACCGAAGTATATCGGTACGCTTCAAACAGAAGGATCCAGTTAAGTCCCATCACTGCACCGGATACGCACAGGATCAGCAGATTCCTCCTGATCGCCTGCCATGAAATACGCGAATGCCGCAGTGCGATCACCAGCAGCAGAAACAGCATACCTATAATGCCTCTGCAAAGAGCAATCATACCGGAAGGCAGGGGAATGTACCTGCGAAAGATTCCGATAGTGCCGAAAATCACCATTGCAGTGAGAAACATGACCCTGGATTTTGTTTCTTCATTTTTCATATACAGTCTCCGTCCTCCCCCTATAGCAATCTGTCCATTTCATTTGGACCTCCCGATCCTGTATCGGAATAAAAATGACCCTGCCGACTGCTGTGAATCGGCAAGGCCTGCAAGCATTACTGCCGGATATAAATTCCCTGCTCCTCAATGAAATCCTCCAGATCCTGCAGGCTGTCCTGCGCCCACGTCTCAGACAGCGGATCTTTCTCCGGAAAGAACATTCGCTCTGCAATAGTCCTGCCGGTCTGTGTACGGAAGATTTTGTTCACACTTTTTCTGATATTCTCTCTGTCCAGATTGTCCTCAAAATAATTCACCAGGAAATCTGCTTCCACCAGAATCTGGTAATCCAGACCATCAATCGCGCTGTATGTATGATGATGACCCACCAGATATGCAACGCGCTCAATCACGCCCTGTTCGAATCCCAGCTCCTGCATCATACTCCTGGCTGCCGCCGGTCCCTCCTGCTCCTGCAGCTTTCCATCAGATCTTCCGTACTTATCCATGGAAATTCGTATGCCGATATCATGTACCAGTGCAGCGGCCTCCAGAATATACCTCTGCTCCGCCTCCATTCCCTCCTGCTGTGCAATCAGCTTTGCAAAACTGTGCACTTTCACAAAATGCTGAGTACGAAGCGGATCTCCTTTATAAAAATCAATCATTTTCAAATACAGATCATTTATTCGTTTCATAATACCAGTCCCCCGTTTTCATAGTTTTCGATCAGACGAACCCTCCAACAGAAAATTTTGCCGTCCGCCCGCTGCTTCCCGGACCTGAAAAAGGAAGCGGACGACAGCCGTCTTTACAGACGCCGTTGTCCGCTCTGAACTAACAATACTATAGCATTGAACAAATATCTCTGTCAATTTCTTTCGCAGGATTCTTCTGTCTCTGCATCTTGCAGAACACCTCCGTCTCCGCAGTTCTGCCGATTCGGTGCCCGCCTGCGCTACAGCGTTTTGACGATCCTGCTGTTCGCCCGCACGTAAAGCACCACGGCTGCCAGCAGCGCCACGCCTTCCGCAATCGGGAATGCGAACCAGATCATGAACGCTGCATCAGCGAACTGCGCGAACAGCCATGCCAGCGGAAGTACAACGACGCACAGACGCAGCAGAGAAACCACCAGTGAACTGATACCGCATCCAAGCGCCTGAAAGATACCCTGGATTGCAATATTTCCGCCGGCAAAGAGAAATCCCGCTGCAATGATTCTTGTAGCCAGAATACACAGTTCGCCTGTCTCCTCTGACATCGCAAACAGACCGATGAGCGGTTCGGCAAAACATTCAAGTGCTATCGTTCCGACCAGCATAATAAGTTCTGTATAAAGAATTCCATAAAATATACCCTGTTTTACACGTTTCCGGTCTCCCATTCCATAATTATAGGAAATCAATGGTGTAATGGCATCACGAAGTCCGAAACCGGCAAAGAAAATAAACTGCTGTACTTTATAGAAAATACCGTATGCTGTAACTGCTGCCGCTGAGACTGCACCGAAAATAATATTCACTCCGTATGTCATAAAAGACATCAGTGCCTGCATAATGATCGCCGGTAATCCGATAGAATAAATCTCACGAATCACATGACCGTTCAGTTTCAGATATTTCCATCCTGACTCCACTTCTCTGTTCATGCGGTAGTGGAAAAACATCGCTACCAGCATTGATACAATCTGTCCGATCACAGTTGCATACGCAGCACCCTCAATTCCCATCTCCGGCATACCGAAATAACCGAAAATCATGATCGGATCCAGAATAATATTTGTAACTGCGCCGGCAATCTGCGCAATCGTGGAATATACGGTCTTTCCTGTAGACTGCAGAAGTTTCTCATAGATAGAAAACAGAATCATACCGAAAGAAATCGTCGTACAGATTCCCAGATAGGATTCTCCCATTTCAAGAATGATCGGATCCGAAGTCTGGCTTCGCAGATAGCCGGATACACCGAAAATTCCAAACAGCAAAAATACTGCATATATGATCAGTCCAAGCGCGACTCCGTTTCCCGCCGCCTTTGCCACCTTTTCATGATCCTGCTGTCCGAGACTCTTCGCCAGCAGCGCATTCACACCTACTCCCGTACCAATTCCAAACGCAACTATCAGCATCTGCACCGGAAAGGCAAGCGTCAGGGCATTTACCGCATATTCACCTGCATGAACGATTCCGTCTGTATCCGGAATTCTTGCAACAAACATACTGTCTACAATGTTATAACATGCCTGCAGCACCATGGAAAGTATCATCGGAATTCCCATCGTCAGCAATACCTTCTGGACGGCTCCTGTTCCCATCCTGTTCGTATTTACATCTTTACTCAATCTTCCTCCTTTTTAATGAAACACCGCATCTGTCAATACGTATTCAGGAGACTTTTACGGAAAGCTACCACAACCATATTTTTCTGCCGGAAGCTTTTGCAGACAGGAATTTCCTGATGCCGCAAAAAAAGCGCAAACCCTCATCTGGATTTACGCTTCCGCTACACGACTCTGGTATTTTATCTGATTTTTTTCCAAATGTCAAAATGTTTCTTTTAATACATTTCATTTTCTTTTTGGCTAATTTATGATTAATACGCATTTTCTCAGAATTAATTTAATCATATTTTAGATTAATTAACTCATTGATTCTATTTTGATATTGCGTTATAATCTGAACATATTACATATTTCAGGAGGAAAAATCATGGAAATGCTCAAAAAACTGTTCCCATTCTCTTTCAAAGCCAAAAACGACATCAGGGATTTACTGATCACTGTTCTGGTTTTCATCGCTGCAGATCTGATCTGTAGTGTGATCGACAAAGTTCTTGGCGCTATTCCGCTCATCGGAACCCTTGTCGGACTGGTAGGCTGGATCATCGGCCTGTACTTCTTTGTAAGCATTGTTCTTGCAGTGCTTGATTATCTGAACGTTTTCAAAAATTAAGCTGCCGGGCACCTGTCAGAAATATTATCTACAGTTTTCTGTCATATTTAAAAAAGCCGGTGAATCCGATCCTGATTTCCTGATGAATCATCCCGGACTCGCCGGCTCTTTCACTTTCTTCTATGCCATCGGTACGGCTGACCCGTATGCCTTCACCGGATGTCCGTTCTCGTCAAATTCGGTCGTATACCTCACACAGAACGGCATTCTGCCTTCCTTCAGCCGAATCACTGTCTCCAGTTCTCTGACACCGGCATCTATCTGTCTGTGCCAGTCCCGGTACATATCTGCTGATTCCGGCGGGATAATCCCCATCTCAATCGCACTGTCCGGATAATTGGCCATCAGCGCCGGAAGGCCAAAATCCCGCATACAGCGGAAGCACGGACACATTTCCCTTGTCGTCACTGTATATTCCCAGCAGTAAAAATTGATCTGTTCACTCGCCATCCTGAATCTTTTTTCATTATCAAGAATCTCTGCACAGCGCTCTTTTTCCTTTGTAATATTGTGAATCATCGCATAGAAAAGACAACTGTCCCCGCTCTTTCCGAGCATCCGCACATTACTGCGAATACAGATCCGGTCCCCGCTGCAGCCCGAAGAAAGACTGCGCCATGTTTCACATTCCTGTTCCTGTTCCGTTTCAATTGCCCGCTCCAGCATATTCACATATGTGTTCCTGCTCACCTCATCCAGAACTGCCATCGGATCAGACTGAATCAGTTCCTTCTCCGTGAGATCCATACAGATTTCCTGCAGATACTTCTCATTCACACGCAGGATCTCCACTTCGCCGTTATGGTAATCAAAAATCGCAGCTCCGCCTGCATAATTGTTGAAAATGAACGTCTCCTGAGAATCCGGATCCCAGAATTTCCTCACCTCCATCGTATCGATCAGGTGCATTTGCGGAGCTCTCATTCCTGCGTTTCCATTACTGAGCATCTCCTCATATTTCATCTCCGGCAGCGGTCTGGAATAAAGATATCCCTGAATATAATTGCATCCTATGCTTCGGAGAAAATCCGCCTGACTGACTGTCTCCACACCCTCCGCAATGACCGGCATTCCCAGCCATTTGGCCATTCTCACGATGGAACTCAGGATCGTACCGCCGCGGTGATTGTCCGGCTGTTCAGAAAGAAACAGCATATCCAGCTTGATGATGTCCAGATCGATATCCTTCAATACATTCAGAGAAGAATATCCGCTTCCGAAATCATCCATCTCAACAATATATCCGTACTGATGAAGCTTTCTCACCATATCATTGACATGCTGACTGTTGCCGACAATGACCGATTCTGTAATCTCCACCCGAAGATATCTGGCCGGAACATCGTATCTCGAACGGATCTCTTCAATCTTCTCCACAAAATCCTGCAAAAAAACATCATGCCGTGAAAAATTGCTGGAAACCGGAACAAGCGGAAGTCCCTTATCCATACATTCACGCAAAAACCGGCATACCTGTTCGAATACATACATATCAAGCCTGATAATAAACGCATTCTTTTCAAAAATCGGAATAAAAACTCCCGGCGAGATCAGTCCCCGCTCCGGATGATTCCAGCGTACCAGAGCCTCCGACCCTACCAGCATACCGGTAGAATGGTCGTACTGCGGCTGATAATATACCACAAATTGTCCTGCCGCCAGTGCAGTAGCCATGATTCCTTCGATTTCCTGTTCGCTGATCATGTTCCTGCGCAGCGTTTCCGTGTAATAAGTGTACCTGATATTATAATTATCCTTGATGGAAGACTGTGCCAGAACAGCGCGGTCAATCATCAGCTGTGTCTCCAGCCGCTGCCCTTCCACTACATAAATCCCCACATTACAGGTAATTTCAAATGGCAGGTCATACTCCTGAATCATGTCCAGAATCTTCTGCGCCAGAATATCCAGATCCTTTCCGCTGGTTCTCGTAAATACCACGAACTGATCGGCGCCCAGCCGGCCGACTGTATCACCGGTTTTAACTGACTTCACAATAACATCCGCAATATGTATCAGCAGACAATCTCCTGCTGCCATGCCAAATATATCGTTGATCGCTTTAAAACGGTTAATATCCAGATACAACACTGCATATTCCCCGGACGCAGCCCCCTTCACATCACTGCTCAGTGCCGCGTCCACTCTGCTGCAGAAAGTACCGCGGTTGAGGAGGCCGGTCAGCTCATCACATTCCTTCATTCTGGTAAAATGCTGTCTCTCAGAAATTTCAGTTTCAATATCGGTAAATGTTATACTGATACAGTTTCCCGGTACAGGACGCACAAAACCGACCCGATACCATTTCCGCGCACCGCCATCACGGCCAAGCTCACACTCAGTAAAATACACCTGCGAAGTATCTGCCTGAGCCATCTCACTGATCCTGCAGCGGAACTGTTCTGCCACCTCTTCCGGGCAGAATCCTTCCTCTCTCAGTATCCGCCACAGCGGACGGCCTTCCTCATCTGCAGCTGTTCGTCCGCATCCGTGATGCGGATAGCTGAACTTTCCATTTGTGCAGTCATATGTGATCAGTGTATTCTCTTCATACGTGCGTACATTTCTTTCAGCTGCGGCATCCACATAGTCCATGTTCACTGCCTCCTGAGTAAAAATTTATCCTGTTTTCATAATACCGCCACATTTCTTTAATGTCAAGATAGTGATTAATTTAGCAAGAATATGGGATTAATTTATTTACTTTTTAGTTTAATCAGTGAATTAAAAAGGAGCAGATTCAACGTATGACTGTTAAATCCACTCCGTTTTTCACTCGCAATATCCTGCCGGTCACGAACCAGCGCACACCTCACAGTACGCCGCTGTTTCCTGCAGGTTTCCCGCAAAAGGAATTATATGCCCTTGGATTTCTCCACAATCTTAAGGCGATGCTGCTTCTCCTCATACAGTTTTTCATCAGCCAGAGCAAGCGCTTCCTTCAGCGTGACTTTGTCTTTCTCATCCAGAATGCAGGTTCCGACAGAAACAGTGATATTGTAAGTCTTCTCACTCATCCGGTTATAATCCTGGAACTCTTTATACAATCGCTGCCGGATCAGCAGCTCCCCGCCTTCGTCTCTGCATTCCATCAGACATGCGAACTCATCGCCTCCGATCCTGCCGCAGATTCCGTTATGCTCTACAAACCCTGCAATCTTCTCTCCGATCAGCTTCAGGGAATAATCTCCCTCTTCATGTCCATATCGGTCATTGATGATCTTGAGATTGTTCATATCAATATAGGCCACCAGTACCTTTTTGTGCTCCCGCCTCTTTTCTTCCAGAAATTCCTCTCCCGCATTCTGAAATCCGCGGCGGTTCATAACACCTGTCAGCACATCTGATTTGGCCAGATTATCCAGGGAAATATTAGTCTGCCGCAGAGCGACAAGATTGTCCTCCAGCTGCTCCTGGATTTTTTCATTGGTTTTCAGAAGATCGATCATCTTCGCAGCAGAACTCATCTGGTTTATAACAAATTCACCGTTGTCGAACAGCTTGTCCGTCAGATCGCACAGTACTGCACCATACAGCACTTCATTGGAGAACAGCGGCAGCAGGACCATGGAATATCTTGACTGCTTCATCTTTTTCTGCCGGTAAATGTCTGCCACCTTTACTTTCTGCCACATCACCGGAATGCTCTCCACTCCGTTTTTTGTTCTGAGTGCCTTGAGATACAGATACTCCGGCAGACGGAACTCTTCCCTGTACAGATGGGTGATCGGTTCTTCAAATATGTATACATATGCATTCTGAATCTTCAGCCAGTCAAGGTTCTGCAGAAGCAGCATATAGCTCTTGTCATTGCCCTTCTCGAACTGCATGATATTGCTGACAAAAAGCTTCATGGAATACGCTTCCGACTCTTCCGCCTCCTTCATGGCTCTGAGCCGGTAGTCCATTGCCGTTATGATCTTGCGGAAAATAATTGTAAAAACTCTGCCGGCTTCGCCGTCATTTCCGTTGCCCTTCTCCCGCTTCACGCTCTGATAGATCTGCTCAATGTACTTCAGCAGCTTATCTATATCCGCATATTCCAGCGCACTGTTTCCCAGAAAATCATCCAGAAGACCCTGTACTTCTGTATACACTTCCATATCAAAGGATGCGCTTTCAAACAGAAGGATCAGCTGCTCCACCATATCGCGGAACAGATCATAAATGACAACTATCTTCTCCTGCGCTTCCTCATGCTTGGTACGATAGAATATCTCATCAAAATGGGCATCAATGGCATGATGATCCAGGGCTTTGACTTCTCCCCTGTCTTTGGTTCCGAAAGAATCTCTCTGAATGAACTTGGTCGGCAGCGTCTGGCTGACCACCTTTTCCCCGTCCAGCATACGCATCAGCAGCTCAAATGCCTTCTCACCGAGAGCTACAGAATCTGCCCATACAGAAGAAAGCGACGGCTTTGAACGGGTGGCAGGGATACTGTTGTCATATCCAAAGACATAAATATCTTTTCCCGGTATCACACCTCTTTTTTTCATTTCATCGTACAACCCCAGAGCGCATTCGTCATTCACACAGAAAATTGCATCCGTATTCGGATTCTGGTCGAGAATCCTTGAAAAAGCGTCCGTATTATTTCTCGACAGATTGCCCCTGACAAAGTTCTTCTCTTCAAAAGAAAGGTTATGCTCTTTCAGGACATTTATGAACACCTGCTTGCGTTCATAGGCATCCGTATTGTCATCCGGACCTCCCACCATACAGAATTTCCGACAGTTCAGTTCATGGATCAGGTACTCCAGTCCTTCCCGTATTCCGGCGTCGTTGTCATACATGACACTCACGTACCCGTCTATTTTGGATGCGATCAGAATACAGGGAATTCCCGTGTATGTCTCCAGCACTTCACAGACACGCTCCTTATTGGTATAGCATCCGATGCTGTCAGCTGATACAAGAATCGCATCCAGATTTTCTTTCGTCACATAAGAGAACAGAGTATTGTACTGATACTCATACATAAGTTCCTTATTATGTGTCAGATCACGGTCCAGATATTTACATGGAAGAACGACAAGATTCACGTCCGCCTTTTTTGCGCCATGCATAACGCCCCTGCAGATGGATTCTGTGAACTTATCCATAATTCCGCTTACCAAAAGTCCTACAGTAATTTTCTTTCTGCTTCGTTCCATTTTGCCACCTCTGTTTTTACAACATAACCCTGGTACAAAGGTATCACAATTTCTGTAGTTTTTCAAGTTTTTCAAGAAAGCTCTTCTTCCCTTACATTTCTCTCAAATGTATTGACAAATACACTTTTTTATTTTACAATCTTCACAGTGTCGCTTTAAAGCGTTAAATCACCGCAGAAAGGATTTTTACTTATGAAAGAAATATCAAAATTAATGGATTACCGCTCAGATATACGCGTAGTAGACGCCACTCTTCGTGACGGCGGACTTGTAAATGACTTCTATTTTTCCGATGACTTTGTACGTGATTTATATCTCACCAACTTAAGAGCCGGTGTCGACTATATGGAGTTTGGTTATAAAGCTTCCAAAGAACTGTTCGATGTAAACAAATACGGCAAATGGAAATTCTGCAACGATGATGACATCCGTGCCATTGTCGGAGAAAACAATACTGATCTGAAGATTGCAGTTATGGCAGATGTCGGCCGCTGTGATTACAAAACGGATATTGTCAGCCGCAGTGACAGTCCGATCGACCTGATCCGCGTAGCTACCTACCTGCACACGATTCCGGCTGCTATCGATATCATTGAAGACGCTGCCAACAAAGGTTACGAAACCACCTGTAATATTATGGCCATCTCCAACGGACGCGAAGGTGACATCAAGGCCGCTCTGGATCTGCTCGGCAACACTCCGGTCAACTGTCTCTACATCGTAGACAGCTATGGTGCCCTGTATCCGGAGCAGGTCGCACGCATGGTAGATACCTTTATGGAAGCCGGGGAGAAATATGGCAAAAAAGTAGGCATCCATGCGCACAACAATCAGCAGCTGGCATTCGCCAATACGATCGAAGCAGTCGGCGATGGTGCAGACTGGCTGGATGCCACTTACGCCAACATGGGGCGCGGTGCCGGCAACTGCGCTATGGAACTTCTGCTGGGATTTCTGAAGAACCCGAAATACAATATTTATCCTGCTGTTCAGTTCATCGAGAAACACATGGAAAAATTACGCGAGGATGGTGTCATCTGGGGATACGATATTCCATATCTGCTGACCGGTCTTCTGAATCAGCACCCGAGAAGTGCGATTCAGTTTACAAAGGATCTGCGTAAGGATCATACTGAATTTTATAAAGAACTGGTCGTACAGGATTAAAAAAGAAACTTCACAGAGCGTTTTTCACAAGAGACGAAGTTTCCTTCTGAAAAAAGTCCCCCTCCCGGCAGTCGGGAGAGGGATTTTTCTTTCTAACGATTTCTTTTTAACAACTTCTTTCTAACAATTTCTTTCTAACGGTGTCACTTCAAACAGTCTTGCCATGACCGGCCTGTCATAGCAGACGGTCAGCACATCCCCGTGAACCTCAAATTCGACCGGCTCTTTTTCCGGGTAGATACAGGAGACTTTTATGCCGTTCTCCGCAAACGGCAGACTGCCAAGAGGTATGGATAGTGCAGTATCTGTGCACTCTGTACCGGCCTGTCTGCGCCGGTCATTATTTTTGCCTTCCATTTCACGTTTCCACACTGCCAGATATGCCTTCCCGTCCATCTTCAGACCACCGCATACCCAGAGGTCTTCATTATCTGCTATATCCAGCGGCAGGAACGGCAGCGCTGTTTTGATATCCCCGCGAATCTTTTTATAGCATGCAATGCCTTCTTTTACGAGATCCGTACGTTCTGCCGGCAGCTCCGCCAGATGGCCGCTCTGATGAATGCGCACCAGCATGGCATTTACCATGTTGTAGATGACCTCTTCCTTGTTGCCCTGTCTCATGGGATAGGACCAGATTGCTGACTGCTCCGGTGCAACGCCTGCAGCCGAATTTGCCGCAATCGTTGCATAGTTTCTGTAATCCTCCTGATCAGAGGTTGACTGAATACTGTACCTGGAAAGCAGCGCATAGTCAATTCTGAGGCCGCCGCTAGAACAGTTCTCGATTACCAGATCCGGATATCTTGCAAATACATCATCCAGCCATGCCAGATATGCTTTTTCATGCTCCAGCATACCCTGACCAACGCTCTCTGCCCCGAGCTCCGTACCGATACCCGGTTCAATATTATAATCCATCTTGATATAACCGACTCCGTATTCCTTTACAACACGGTCGATGACTTCATTTACATGGTCAATGACCTCCGGATTACGGAAATCCAGCTGATATCTGCTTCTGTCAAAGACCCGCCTGCCATGGCGGATAAAGAACCAGTCATCCGGAGCCTTTTTCGCCTTCTCACAATTGATTCCCATGACCTCAAGCTCCAGCCATACCCCCGGAACCATTCCTTTTCCGCGGATATAATCCGTTACTTCTTTAATGCCATTCGGGAAACGCTCTCTGCACTCCTGCCATTCACCTACGCTGTCCCACCATTCCCCCGGTGCGTACCATCCGGCATCAATAACATAATATTCACAACCGCACTCTGCTGCTGCATCAATGAGCGGAATCTCCTTTTCCGTTGTTGGATCACCAAAAAGACAGTTCATATAATCATTAAAGATAACAGGCAGATCCTCATCATCTTTGTTCGGTCTGCGAATCAGGCGGCGATACTTTGTCAGCTCTCCCAGTGCCTCTTCGAAGCTGTCGCCTGCCACACCGACTGCGACCGGTACTGATTCAAACGATTCACCCGGTGCCAGATTCCTGAACCAATGAGACTGTACCTCTGTCGGTCCGCTGACACAGACATAAAAATGTGTATTCTGATCTCCGATTTCATAATGCCATGAGCCATTATGCTCAATCTGCCAGAACAGGCTGGTGTGCGCTTCTGTATTCGCAACATATCCCAGCGGCAGATATTTCTTGGAAGACCAGTTTCCGGTATTGGTGACTTCGAGTACCTGCGAAGTACGCTGATACACACCCGGCTGCGTCTGTGCAAGTCCCACATCCCCAAAGGTATATTCCTTGATACTCATCTCCTTCTGCCATCCGTTATACGGAATGCGCACTCTCATCTTGGCATCAGAATTGCTCTTCCCTTCCTTCTCGATGCCTGTATAGCAGAAAGATGAAATATATTCCAGAGTCTGGACTTCATCTCCCTCATTGATCACTCTGCTGAACATTCGAACCACAGAAGTTCCTTTATAGAACTGCATCACTGTTTCCACCCGGACATGCGTAACCTCCCTGTCCTCCTGGAAAACAGTGAGCTTACGTCCCATCTCATTGACGCAGTCCTCCATTCCGGCATAAGTAAGCAGATACCCCGGTGCTGTTACTATATGCTTATTTCCATGTTTCTCATAAGGACGGTTGTAGCCGGATAAACTGAGCTGTACCAGCTGAAATGCCTCATCCAGAAACTGCTCTTTTCTGCCCAGATCTTCCGCCTTGCACTCCGGCCCGAATCTGCATAGATCCGCCTCACAGAATTCCGCTCTGGAAAAATGCAGAAGTTTTAGCTGCTTCTTTTCCGTGATCCCGAAAACGATATGCATACCATTCTCGTTGATTTTTATGTACTCCATCTGTACCTTCCCCCGCTTCTGTAATTATTTAATTTTTGTTTTGCCGTCCACCATATCTCATTCCTGATCAGAATGCCCCCCGGACTTATTACTATAATATAAAGAACCTCCTCTTATTTCAAGGGGAATATCACTTTTATGCTTCTTCCGGCTCCATGATCTTTACACCGCGATGTTCCACGGAAGTCGAAAATACGATCAGGGTCTTTGTGCGGCCGAACACCTGCAGTTCTCCTATAAACTGATCGAGTTCTGCCGTGCTCGCAAATGCGACCTCCAGCAGCATGGAATAATCTCCGGTGACACAATTGCACTCCAGAACGCAGTCCTGCTTTTTTATATAAGGATAGAACTCCGGCTTGTCCTTCGGATTTACCTCCAGATTGATAAAAGCCTTGATATGATATCCCAGAAGTTCCGGATTTACTGCTGCATGGAATCCGGTTATATAATGTTCATCTACAAGTCTCTGAATACGGGCCGATACAGCCGGTGATGACAGATAGACTGCATGAGCAATTTCCCGGACGGGAGTCCGGGCATCCTTCTGCAGAATCGTCAGTATTTTTTTGTCAATGACATCCAGATGATTACTTTTCACTTTTGTCCCCTTTACTTTACTTTTTTAAGTAAAGTATCACAAACTCTGAATATAGTAAAGTATTTGTCCGAAACAAATTAAATCGCAAGAAAAAAAATTGAGTTCTTGATTTTCTGAATCCGGACAGCTAAAATGTGGCCTGTAGATCAGACAAAGGGGCCTGACAGATACATAGCCCGTATTGTCTGATCTTTTTTATTGTTGAAAAAATGTCCGGGCCCGACATTTCAAAACATTTCACAAATAAGGAAAAGAGAGGTCAGAAAATGCCAGGAACATATGATCCATACGAAAATGTTGTAACCACTATGGAAAAAGCAGTAGAGGTCGGCGGCATCAATACACAGCTGTTCGAGATTCTGAAAAACCCGCAGCGCGAAACAAAGGTATATCTGCCGCTGGAAATGGACGACGGAAGTGTAAAGGTATTCGAGGGCTGGAGAGTCCAGCATTCCAATATCAGAGGCCCTTTCAAAGGCGGTATCCGCTTTCATCAGGATTGCAATCTGAATGAAGTAAAAGCCCTCGCCACATGGATGACTCTGAAATGTGCTGTTGCCAATATTCCTTACGGCGGCGCAAAGGGCGGTGTAAAAGTTGATCCGAAGACACTGTCCAAACGGGAGCTGAGAGCACTGACCAGACGATACACATTCGCCATCGCACCGATCATTGGTGCTGATACGGATATTCCGGCTCCGGATGTAAACACGAACCCCCAGACCATGGCATGGATACTGGATACGTACAGCCAGCTTCAGGGCAGACCGTGTCCGGGTGTTGTTACAGGAAAACCGATCGAGCTCGGCGGATCCCGCGGCAGAAATTCTGCAACCGGCCGAGGCATTGTCATCAGTACCAAGCTTCTCCTTGGTACAGTCGGCAAAAAACTGGAAGGAACGACCGTTGTAATTCAGGGAATGGGCAACGTCGGAAGCAATGCAGCCAGGATCTTCTACCACAGAGGTGTGAAAGTGCTTGCTGTGAGCGATGTTTCCGGCGGCATCTACTGCGAGGACGGACTGAATGTGGATGCCCTCTGTGACGAAATGGCAAAGACAGGCAAGCTTCTGGCTGATTTTGATGATCCTTCCCTGAAACATATCAGCAATGAGGATCTGCTGACACTGCCCTGTGATGTTCTGGTTCCGGCGGCACTGGAAAACCAGATCACAGCTGCAAATGCACCGAAACTCAACTGCAGCTATATCGTGGAAGCTGCAAACGGTCCAACCACAGCAGAGGCAGATGAGATTCTTAAAGACAGAGGCATTACACTGATCCCGGATATTTTTGCGAACAGCGGCGGTGTGATCGTATCCTACTTTGAATGGGTACAGAATATTCAGGAACTTACGTGGGAACGGGAACAGGTCAACGAAATGCTGGAAAAGCTCATGACCAAATCCTTTGAAGAGATCAAGGCGATCGTTGACGAGCTCCACTGCACTTACCGTATGGGCGCGTATGTGCTTGCCCTGCGGAAGCTGATCTATGCAGAGGAGATCAAGGGAATCTTCCCCTGATATAATAAAATTCAGGTTTTGCAGAAAAGTTTCACATGACTTGTAATCCAACTGAAATGAGCCTTGCACCGTTTCCGATGCAAGGCTCTGTCAGCGTTACTATATCTGGCTGTATCACTGTCTGTCAGCCAATTCCGCCCATAATGATTCCAAGCACCAGTACCAGAAAGCATACCGGACAGAATACGTATTTACACAGCGGATAAAAATAGCCGCCGACAGGCTTTTCCCGGCCTTTGTTCACCTGAGCTTCCACATAATTCTTTCCGCATATCCAGAAAAACATAATGGCAGCGAGTCCGGCACCAAGCGGACAAATGTAGATAGAAAGCACATCCATCCATTCCGATACAATCCCCTGAATGCATACTGCGACCACAGCACCGAATACACCGGTAACTGCGCAGGCCGGAATACGGCTCAGGCCGAATTTTTCCTGTACCGTGGCCACCGGAGCTTCGTAGAGATTGATCAGGGAAGTCATGCCCGCAGACAATACTGCAACAAAAAATACGATGGCTACAACAGAACCGCCAGGCATGTTTTTAAACAGATTAGGCAGGAAAATAAACAGCAGTCCCGGACCTCCCTGATCCAGCTGCGTTCCGGCGGTTGCCATAGCCGGGATAATCACAAAACCGGCCAGCAGCGCCGCCAGAGTATCAAAAAATGCCACTCGTCGCGCAGATGCCGGAATATCTTCCTCATCCGCCAGATAGGAACCGTAGATCAGGGTTCCGTTTCCTGCGATAGACAGAGAGAAAAAGGCCTGTCCCAGCGCATAGATCCAGGTAGTGGGATCTGCCAGAGCTTTCGGATCAATACGGAAAATATAACGATATCCTTCCACCGCGCCCGGCTGAAACGCCACATAAATTCCAAGAGCTACAAACAAGAAAAAGAAAACGGGCATCATGATCTTGTTGGCTTTTTCAATACCTTTTCCCACACCGAACATCAGAATCGCAATGGCCAGAACCACTGCTGCCACCACCCATACATTATTGCCGAAGGCGGAAGCCATACTACCAAATGCAGCACCAAATCCATCGACATCCTCCGGCGCCAGGGTGGAACCGGTAAAGGTCCCCACGGTATATTTCAAAATCCATCCAATGACGATGGAGTAGCCGATCGCCATAGCCAGAGAACCCAGCACCGGAATCAATCCAATGGTCTCTCCCAGCCTTCGTCTGCCTTTTCGCTCACAGGCTGCACCGAAAGCATCCACCGGACCGGATCTGGTAGCACGTCCAAAACTCATTTCTCCGATTATTCCCGTGGATGCGATCAGCACCACAAAGATAAAATAAGGAAGGATAAAGGACCCGCCGCCGTAAAGTGATACTCTGGTGGGAAACATCCAGATATTTCCCATTCCTACTGCTGAACCAATGCAGGCAAGAATAAATCCCCATCTGGTTCTGAATGATTCTCTTTTTTTCATACTGCACCTCAGAAATTTTTTATTAATACTGTGTTTATTACCATTTTAATTCATTGAAACAATATTCTCAATCTCTTTTATGAAACACTTACCTCTGTCTCAGATACGGGATCCCGCTTCGGAACCGGATTTATTATCCGGGTTCAGAATGCATCCCCGGAACCGCTGTTTTTCAGAATATCCGCCAGTGATACCGCCGTCACATTATTTTTTCCGACCACAGTTGCCGCATGGAGCAGCGAGCTTAATACCGCTTCCTCCACCGTCTCAGCCACGGCCCGAAATACAGTATCCATCGCATCATCCCGGATAAATCTGCACTCCAGGATCTCTGTCTTCGGATAATGAGGCACCCGGTTGGCCGTGGTAAATGCAATCACAATCTCACCGCTTCCGTTGGCCATGTAGGATCCGGTCCGGCTCAGTCCCACCGCAGCCCGGCGGCAGATGCGTTTTAACTGGCGCTCATTCAGCGGAGCGTCTGTCGCCAGGATGGTTATAATCGAACCTTTGTCCGTCTCCTCACGCGGAATGTCGACAGTCTTGTTCTCCACCGGCATACCGTTTATTCTCAGATCTCTGTACAATGCATGATTGGACAACACCAGTGCCCCAAGCGTGAAGGTCTGTCCATCCAGCACAAACTGTCTGGATGCAGAGCCGATCCCTCCCTTCAGCCCGTGGCAGCGCATTCCTCTTCCGGCTCCCACTGCCCCTTCTTCAAAATCCTCTTTGCAGTCCGCAAGTGCCAGAAAAGCGTGCTCTTCCTTCACATGAAGTCCTCTGATATCGTTCAGACCGCTGTCATTGCACTCGCAAACCACCGGATTCACACTGCCCGTGGTCTCTCCGATATCCTCATTTTTCTCCAGCATATATCGGATCAGCGCCGTGCTGACGGTTCCCACGCTCAGCGTATTCGTCAGAAGAATGGGGGTCTCCAACGTCCCCAGTTCCTCAATCTGCACCAGCCCCACGCTTTTTCCAAATCCATTGATCACATGACAGGCTGCCATCACTTTGTCCCGAAAAGTATTTCCTGCATGTGGAAGAACGGCTGTCACACCCGTCTGGATCATTCCATCTGCCAGGGTACAATGCCCCACCCGCACCCCTGCCACATCACTGATTTTATTTCCTGGTCCGGTCTCCATGCTGCCAATCCGGATATTCCACGATCTGTCGATTCCCATATCTGTCCTCCTCCATTCTCCTTTCATAAGGATGTTTCCTCTCTCCGTTCATGATCCCCGGCAGAAAAAGGCAAACTGAAATCTGAACCAAAAAAATCCACGTTGTCAGAGAATTTTCCCCAACAAACGCGGATCAGGGTCATTTACCTAATACCATATTATTATAAAGGAAAATACAGGTACAGGCAAGTCAGCAGAGTAAATTTTTCGGCCGTTCTTACCCGCATTTATGTATACGGAACATCATAACCTGCTGCATGCTAAAGGTCATGCCCGTCGTTTTATGTTTTTTTAAAACCTTTTCTTGACAATTACTGCCACACATGGGTATACTGACTGTTGTTAATAAATATAGGAAAATTCTAGTAATTTTTCTGGTTTCGTGAAATTCACGGCAAACCCGCTATGGGGAAAAACAGGAGGAGACACAAGAGATGAAAAAAAAGGTTTTAAGTTTGCTGACAGCAGCCGTACTGACTGTCAGTGCCCTCGGCGTTACCATGACTGCTGAAGCAGAAGAAAACGAAGTAAAAGCAGGTTTTATTTTCCTGCACGATGAAAACTCTACCTATGACCTGAACTTCTTAAACGCAGCAAAAGAAGCATGCGAAAGTATGGGGATTGAATATGTAATCAAGACCAATATCCCGGAAGGACAGGAATGTTACGACGCAGCATGTGAACTGGCTGACTCCGGATGCAACTTCATTTTTGCAGACAGCTTTGGACATGAAGATTACATGATCGAGGCAGCAAAGGAATTCCCGGAAGTAGAGTTCTGCCATGCAACCGGAACAAAGGCACATACCGAACAGCTTGACAACTTCCACAACGCATTCGCATCTATCTACGACGGACGTTATCTGGCAGGTATCGTTGCCGGTATGAAATTAAATGAGATGATCGATGCCGGTGACATCACTGCTGAAGAAGCCAAGATGGGCTACGTTGGTGCTTACACCTACGCAGAAGTTATCTCCGGTTATACTTCTTTCTTCTTAGGCGCACGTTCCGTATGCCCGACTGCTACCATGGAAGTAACCTTCACAGGTTCCTGGTATGATGAAACTGCAGAAAAAGAAGGCGCAAACAAACTGATCGAAGACGGCTGCGTACTGATCAGCCAGCATGCTGACTCCATGGGTGCTCCTACTGCATGTGAAACTGCCGGTGTACCGAATGTTTCCTATAACGGAAGCACTGCAAGTGCCTGCCCGAACACTTTCCTGGTATCTTCCAGAATCAACTGGGCACCGTACTTTGAATACGCTATGGGATGCGTAGCTGACGGTACTGAGATCGCTACTGACTGGTGCGGTTCTCTGGAAACCGGTTCTGTAGAACTGACTGATCTTGGTGATGCCGCAGCAGAAGGCACTGCAGAAGCTCTGGAAACAGTAAAGGCTGACCTCATTGCCGGCAATGTACATGTATTTGATACTGCTACTTTCACCGTAGGCGATGCAGCTCTGGAAAGCTACGAAGCAGATGTTGATACCGATGCAGATTACACACCGGATCATGAAGTTATCATTGACGGATACTTCCATGAGTCCGGAGAAGAATTCCGTTCCGCTCCGTACTTCGATGTACAGATCGATGGAATCACGCTTCTGGATCAGGCATTCTAAATCTTATCCGAAAGCCCTGCAAGCTTGAAATAATGAAAATTGCAAAGGGTGGCACAGCGATTATCGCCGCGCCGTCCTTTTTATTTCAGGAATGCTTCGCATTCCCTGGGCAGCGTGCACATCAGCTCCGCTGATTTCTTCCTCTGTGCACTCCTGCCCTCCACCGGAGATATCATCCGATATGATGAATCAGGTAATAATTCTCGAAAGGGGACAATCATGGAAACCAAAACACCTGCAGTTTCAATGAGAAACGTCACGAAAACCTTTGGCTCCGTAGTCGCAAACAAAAATGTCAACCTGGACATTTATAAAGGAGAAATCCTTGCGCTGCTGGGAGAAAACGGAAGCGGAAAGACCACTCTTTTAAACATGCTTTCCGGCATTTATTTTCCGGACGAAGGTCACATTTTTATCAATGGAAAGGAAGAAGTCATCCGCTCCCCCAAGGATGCACTGAATCTTGGAATCGGCATGGTGCATCAGCATTTTAAGCTGGTGGATGTGCTGTCTGCCACTGAAAATATCATCCTTGGACTGGAGGGAAAGCTGAACATAAAGGAAGCTTCCCGGAAAATTACCGAAATCTGTCAAAAATACGGTTTCGAGGTCGATCCTGCACAGAAAATTTATGATATGTCTGTATCTCAGAAACAGACTGTGGAGATTGTCAAAGTTCTGTACCGCGGTGCTGACATTCTGATTCTGGATGAACCCACCGCAGTGCTGACTCCTCAGGAAACAGAAAAACTGTTTCGGGTTCTGCGAAAAATGAGAGACGATGGAAAAGCCATTGTTATTATCACCCATAAAATGAATGAGGTTGAGTCTCTTTCTGATCGCGTGGCCATTCTGCGAAATGGGGAATATATCTGTGATATGGCAACCACAGATACAAATGCCACAGAAATGACCAATATGATGGTCGGTCATGAAGTTACTTTAAATATCGAAAGACCGGATCCGGTCAATCCAAGACCCCGTATCGAAGTGCAGGGACTTACCATCCGCAACGAAGAGGGAATCCTGAAGCTTCAGGATGTCTCCTTTACCGCCAACAGCGGCGAAATCCTTGGCATTGCCGGAATCTCCGGCTGCGGCCAGAAAGAACTGCTGGAAGCCATCGCCGGTCTGCAGGTCACAGAATCCGGCACCATACACTACATAGAGGAGGATGGCACCAGAGAATCGCTGCTTGGTATGGACCCGCTGAAAATCGCCGATATGGGTGTTTCCCTCTCCTTTGTTCCGGAAGACCGTCTTGGAATGGGACTTGTAGGCAATATGGATCTCACCGACAACATGATGCTTCGTTCCTTCCGACATGGCCGCGGTCCCTTTACTGACCGTAAGCCTTCAAAAAAGCTGGCGGAAAAAGTGGTAAAAGGCCTTGAGGTGGTGACACCGGGTGTCGGTACCCCGGTCCGCAGACTTTCCGGCGGAAACGTACAGAAGGTGCTGGTGGGACGTGAGATCGCATCCTCACCTACGGTTCTCCTGACTGCTTATGCGGTGCGCGGACTGGATATCAATTCTTCCTACACCATCTATGATCTGCTCAACGAACAGAAGAAAAAAGGCGTGGCTGTCATCTTTGTCGGAGAAGATCTGGACGTACTGTTAAAGCTGTCTGACCGCATCATGGTTCTCTGCGGCGGCCAGGTCAGCGGTATCGTAGATGCAAGAACTGCAAACAAAAATCAGGTCGGAATGATGATGACCAGAATCGGAGGCGGCGAAAAACATGAATGAAAAACGGAAAGAACCTCTTTTTCACATTGTAAAACGGGATGCACTTCCCTGGTATAAATCCGTCGGTATCCGTGCTGCGGCAATCCTGCTGGCATTGATCCTCTGCGGAATCGTAACCACCATTACCACCGGCATCAATCCGATCCAGGTATATCAATCCATTTTCGTCGGTGCTTTCGGTACTGCAAGAAAGACCTGGATCACCCTGCAGAATACCGCTATCCTGCTTCTGATCTCTCTGGCACTGACACCTGCCTTTAAAATGCGCTTCTGGAATATCGGAGGCGAAGGCCAGGTTCTGATGGGCGGTCTGGCAGCGGCAGCCTGCATGATCTGTCTGGGAGACAAGCTCCCAAACTGGCTGGTGATCGTCTGCATGATCGCAGCCAGTATTGTCGCCGGTATGATGTGGGCCTTTATTCCGGCCCTGTTCAAAGCAAAATGGAATACCAATGAAACACTTTCCACATTGATGATGAACTACATTGCCACACAGACAGTCGCCTTTTTCACCATTGTCTGGGAAGTACCAAAGGGTTCCGGTAAGATCGGCATTATCAACCAGAATTCCAACGCAGGCTGGCTGCCTCAGATATTTGATTCCAAATATCTGCTGACAATTCTGGTAGCTGTAATCATTACCGTATTCATGTACATTTACTTAAATTACAGCAAACAGGGATATGAAATCTCCGTTGTGGGAGAAAGTGAAAATACTGCAAAATATGTCGGAATCAAAGTATCCGGAGTTATTATCCGCACCATGATGATCTCCGGTGCCATCTGCGGTCTGGTAGGACTGCTGCTGGTGGGCGGAATCAACCATACAGTCACCACCACCATTGCCGGCGGTCAGGGATTTACAGCGGTAATGGTATCCTGGATGTCCAAATTCAACCCGCTGATCATGATATTTTCCAGTGCTCTGATCATTTTCATGGATCGCGGAGCCGGCGAAATTTCTACCGCATTCGGACTGAATCATTCCTATTCCGATATTCTGACCGGAATTATCCTGTTCTTCCTGATCGGATGTGAATTTTTCATTTCCTATCGAATTCAGTCCTGTAAAAATACAGAAAAAGGAGGACGGTAATCATGTGGAATTTTTTAATTGCATTTATCCCAAGAGCGGTCGTACAGGGCATTCCTCTTCTGTACGGCAGTACCGGAGAAATCCTTACAGAAAAAACAGGTAATCTGAATCTGGGTATTCCCGGTGTCATGTATGTAGGTGCCATCAGCGGTGTCATCGGTTCCTTCTTTTATGAACACTCAGTGGAAGCTTCCGCTATGAACCCGGTGCTTGCGGTTTTGATCCCTCTTGTGTGCTGCCTGCTTGGCTCTCTGCTGATGGGACTGCTGTACTGCTTCCTGACCGTAACGCTGCGGGCCAATCAGAATGTAACCGGCCTTGCCATGACCACCTTCGGTGTAGGCTTTGGCAACTTCTTCGGCGGCTCTCTGATCAAACTGGTAGACAGTGATGTACCTTCCATCGCCCTTTCCGCCACCAGCAGATATTTCAGCCAGTCCCTTCCTTTCGCATCAAAGCTCGGATGGTTCGGCAAAGTATTTTTATCCTACGGTTTCCTGGCTTATCTGGGAGTCATCATTGCCCTGATCGCTTCCTACGTTCTGAAACACACCCGTGTAGGTCTCCATCTGAGAGCCGTGGGTGAGAATCCCAACACTGCGGATGCAGTTGGAATCAATGTAACCAAATACAAATATGTAGTCACCTGCGCAGGCTGTATGATCGCAGGTCTGGGCGGTCTGTATTATGTAATGGATTATGCCTGCGGTGTCTGGTCCAACGATGCTTTCGGTGACAGAGGATGGCTCGCCATCGCCCTGGTGATCTTTACCATCTGGCGTCCGAATATCAGTATCCTGGCATCCTTCCTTTTTGGAGGCCTTTACATCCTGTACCTGTATATTCCCACCGGTATGGACCATATGGAATTCCAGGAACTGTACAAAATGATCCCGTACATCGTTACCCTGGCTGTCCTGGTCATCACCAGTGTGCGCAGCAGACGGGAAAGTCAGCCGCCGGCAAGTCTGGGACTGGCCTACTTCCGGGAAGAGCGATAAATTTTTCCCGCGGGACTCTTCTTTACATAACATCAAAATGTCTGGCTATCTGTTTCAAACGCAACAGACAGCCAGACACTTTTTTATCATATCCACAATTTCTGGAAACTCATCTTGTGACCGTAAAGTGGATTTTCTTCATTGCCTATCCTCCCTCATGGTCTTTTCTTCCATTCTACCACAAACCTCAACATTCGCAACAGACAATCTCACCCTTGCAGCGTGAGCGAAAGAGCCAAATGTTCCTACGGACAAAATAAGGACAGCCTTTTTCGCAAATCTGATTTGCTCATTTTTTGTCTGCTGAATATTCTTCACAGTTTGCTGTATGATCCAGCCACAATAATGTCTCCTATTTATCCAGATATATCTTTTTCTGATTCATATCTACTTTTGCTACAACACCATATTGCAATGCACATCGTGGTGTCGCATGTCCGAAATTCACATTATAAACAATTGGAACTTTCTCATCATCTATCACTTTTATAAGAATATCTTTATACTCCTGATAATAAGCTTCGTCTTGCGGTTTTCCCACCAACACTCCATTTACCATATCGAATACACCTTTATCTTTAAGTAAGGCAATTTCCTTTTCAAATAGTTCAGGTTCCGGCTTTTCTTCACTGGTTTCTATAAACAGAATTTTGCCAGCCCATTCTTCTTTACCCGGAAATAGTCCATATTTTTCGCAAACTTCCTTTTCATCTCCATATCTGGTATCTGTTAATATATCATAAAAACTTTCCAGGCATCCCCCCAATAACGCACCTTGAAAAACTTCACTTCCTTGCAGAAGTTCAAATCCATGTTCTTCCTTATGCTGTACTCTATCTGTTCCCATTGAAGCTCTGGAAAAATCTTCTCTTTCTTCATACCAAATTTCACTGGATACAATTTCACCGAATTCGTTTCCTTCCAAATATCCTTCAAATGCCTTTTTACTATATGGCAGCATCTCGTTTGCAATTTCTCCCAAATCACAAATAAATGTTGGACCATAATAAGTCGATAACCCCAGCTTATAAAACATTAAATGGTTCACTGTTGTATCCGAGAACCCTGTAAATAATTTCGGATGCTTCTCTACCGCTTTAATAAATTCTGCATCTTCCATCAAAAATGGTAAAAGTCTATATGTATCATCACCACCTATTGCACAAATAATCCCTGCAATAGAATCATCCAAAAAAGCATCTTTTAAGTCTTTCGCTCTCGCCTCTGGATGATTCTGTAAATATTCGATTCCCTTCAAAGCATTGGGCATAAATACAGGCTCCAGTCCATATTCTTTTAATCTCTTTACACCGATTTCTATATTATGACTACAAAATTCCTCGCCTAACATTCCACTTGATAAACTGACGATTGCTACTTTGTCACCTTTTCTTAATTTTCTTGCGTACTGCATAGCTATAATCCTTTCCTTTTACAAAACGGCACTACTTGTATATATTTCCTTTATTTTTTACCATTTTGACCACATATTCTGCTTTTGAAAATTTTTTAGTATCAGAATAGTATCAGTCACACAAATTGGGATTTATCGAGTTATCCAACTAACTTTCCTTATTTTACAAGGCTTTCAGAGCCTCAAACTATGAAACTGTATGTATTTTCCCTTGTTTTTGCCCTTATGGGCAACTTACAAGGGAAAGTTTTTTCTTATTGCCCCACAACCTTATCCAAGAGCCTTGCGGAAGTCTGCTTTGCTTCCCTTGTGGCGTGGGCATAAACATTCATTGTGGTACGCACATCGGAATGACCCAACAGCTCCTGCACATCCTTTGGCTGTGCTCCACTTGTCAGAAGATTGGTGGTGTAGGTGTGTCTTAAAGTGTGGAAGTGGAAGCCTTCCAACTCAGGCACCCTCCGACTGGCACTCCTGCAAGCGTTTTCTACTGTGCTTGGAAGTTCCAGACGCCCGTCCGACCTCAAACATACAAAGGAGATTTCCGTATAATCCGGCGGTACTTCCTGTGTGCCGTCAAGACTGTAATATTCATAATGCACACGATTCTTTTCCCGAACCTCTTTGTAATAGTTTTTGTGGTACAACAGTCCGTACTGAAAGCGTTGCTTGTGCTGTTCCTTTTTGGCTGTTTTAAGGATTTGGGCGAGTGTATCGCCAAAGTCCACCACACGCACCTTTTTACGCTTTGTGGGACCAATCTCTGTTTTGTGTCTTGTTCCGTTGTAGCGGACACTACGCCTTACAGTAAGATACTGTTCCTCAAGGTTAATGTCCTGCCAAGTCAGTCCTGCAACCTCTCCAAGTCGAAGCCCTGCATAGTAGGCTATCTGAACCGGAAGGATTGCGTCCCTGCTTCTTTTGGAAAGTTCCTCCAACAGTTTCTGATACATTTCATGGGTAAGTACCATTGCATTTGCGTCCGGCAGGTCATCCTCTGCAAATAAATCCACATCATCCGTTTTCCTTTTTAATACCACATACTGCATGGGATTGAAGGTAATGAACTGTTTAGGAAATACTGCAAACCGGAATGCCTGTTGTAACACAGCCGAGTAGGAATGCACATAATCCTTTGTGTAACCTTTGGAAACAAAGTTTCCGGCTGTTCCCCCAAAGGTAAGCAAATCCATAAACTGCTGTAAATGCTCCGAAGTGACTGTTTTCAGCTTGCGGTTGCCGATAGGGTGTTGCTTAATCCGGTTGACCGCCTGAAGATAATTACCAACAGTTCCATTGCTTAATGTGCCGACCTTCAATTCTTCCTCTGCCCAAATGTCGAGCAGCTCTCCGAGTGTGATATTGTCAGCCTTTGCAATGAACTTCTTGCTTTCGTAATCCTCCATAGCCTGTCTTAACAG
The DNA here is from genome assembly GCA_045119335.1 of Candidatus Choladousia sp. Classification (GTDB taxonomy): domain Bacteria; phylum Bacillota; class Clostridia; order Lachnospirales; family Lachnospiraceae; genus Choladousia. Next base: position 50,946 of record JBGVDJ010000057.1, read on the forward strand.
CTTCTCCGTTTCACTTTTGCTTTCCGTACCCGCAAATTCCTTTTGTACCAGATTTCCGCTGGCGTCCTCCACATAGAAGCGATAGTACCATTTCTTTCCTTTTTTTCTTACAGAACCTTTTGCCATAATCGTTATTACTCCTTTCGATATCGGACAATCGGAACTGATGAAATGCTTCTTGCGTGTAAGTATATCATAACTCCGGTTGTCTAACTATACCGATTCGGAATCTTCCGATAAAAGATTTGCAAGCCTCTGTGTGGCTGTCTCCGGTTTCTTGGAATAGAGCCTT
>JBGVDJ010000058.1:0-32303 GCA_045119335.1 Candidatus Choladousia sp.
GACATCAGCGTACTCTCACTTGAAAGTACATTCACCTCAACCAGCTCTGTGTCAGTACCTTCTGTCTCTGTGGACTCTACAGTAAGTGCATTTACTGTACTCCCGTCCGTATCAGCTCCTGCTTCGGTCTCAGCACCCGTACTCCCGAGACCTGCCAGCACGGAATTATCTGCATCCGCAGACTGCGTTTTTACACTCAGTTCCTCATTTTCTTCCAGTGAGGCTGCAGACAGGAGCTCCTGATCTGCTGTTGGGGTAACAGCTGCGTCAGTAAGCTCCTCTGTTATTTCATCTTCAGCCATGGAGGAAAGGTTATCAATGATGTTCGTATCTGTCGTTGGTAATGTCGGTTCTGTAACCGCTTCAGTCTGAACAGCTTCTTCTGTCTGCTCTGCTGTATCTCCGGAAATTTCTGTTTCTTCCGGCCCGGCTCCTGTCTCGGCCTCTGTCTCCTGTACCGGAATATACTGTACCGCTCTGACTTCTACCATGAGCTGTTTCTCATAGGCATCTGCCTCTGTCGCGTATGTAAATCCGATATAAAAGTCTGCGCTGCTTCCTGCCGGCAGATCAAATTTCAGGTAATCATCCGTCACGGTCACTGTGCCGTCCTCTGCTGTGACAGTTTCCTGTACACGGGATACGACCAGATTCTCTGTTCCGTCCGGAGTATGTACTGCACCATACAGTGTATTGACTGCGGCTGACTCTGTCGCCAGAACATCTTCCTTCATCTGACATACAGCAGTTGCCACATCGCTGGCCGGAAGTCCTGTTGCCAGATCGGTCAGATGGATGCTGACTGTGGAATCATACTGTGCATCCGACTGAAGGTCTTCTGCCTGCACATGTACGATGAAGGTCTGGCCGGATACTGCCGTATCGTCTGCAGCTGCTTCAGACTCGCTGTCTGCTTCTGCTGTTTCTGCAGCTGTTTCCTGAGCTTCTGCTTCAGAACCTTCCTCGGAAAGAATTGCCGCTTCCGCATCCGCCTGCGGTGTCTCGGTCTCTTCCAGCTCCTTTGTCATGATAACGCGGATACTGGATATCGGAGCTTCTGTCTCAGCTGATTCTGTCCCGGACTCGGATTCAGATTCAATCTCTGTCTCTGATTCGCTCTCCACTTCACTGCTCAGTTCTGATTCGCTCTCTATTTCACTGCTCAGCTCTGTCTCACTCTCTGCTTCGCTGCTCAGTTCCGTCTCGCTCTCTGCTTCGCTGCTCAGTTCCGTCTCGCTCTCTGCTTCACTGCTCAGCTCTGTCTCGCCCTCTGCTTCGCTGCTCAGCTCTGTCTCGCTCTCTGCTTCGCTGCTCAGTTCTGTCTCGCTCTCTGCTTCACTGCTCAGTTCCGTCTCGCTCTCTGCTTCGCTGCTCAGTTCCGTTTCACTCTCCACTTCGCCGCTCAGTTCCGTCTCGCCTTCTGCTGCAGCTTCTGTTATCGCTTCTGTTGTATCCTCGGTGGATTCGGCATCCACTGCTTCCGATACAGTCTCAGTTGACTCTTCTGTCATTGCCTCAGCTGCTGCATCCTCAGCAGATACCTCTGTAGCAGCTTCCGTCACTTCCTCAGCTGCCGCTTCTGTCACTGCTTCTGTCACTGTTTCAGTAACAGTTTCCGTCGTTTCTTCTGTGCCGTTCTCTGTAACCGCCTCTGTCTCTTCTTCCTGCGGTTCCCATGTCACAGTCAGTTCGTTGTCATTCTTCTTATCAGAATATTCATCATACAGAACCCGCTCGGTTCCATCCTCTGTCACCTGCATGACATCGGCATATGCGGATGCACTGTAGCTGTACTCCTCTGCGTCGGTCCGGTACATCATTGCTGCAGAAAACTCTGCATAATCACCTGCCGGGAGTGTGAACTCCAGATAATCGGCAGTCATGATGCGGTTGCCTTCGCTGTCTTTTACGTATTCGTCATTCTCGTCTTTTTTATATTCCTGTACGCGGGTGATGCGCAGATCCTCATTTCCATTCAGTGCATCTTCCAGAACCACCGGCGGAAGTACGACCGTACCCGGCAGTGTCTCTTTCCACTCATCAAAAAGAAAGACATCCACTTCCTCAGCCGGAGTCTCATCGGAGAGATCGGTCAGATAGATTCTCACCGCTGCCTCACCGGAGTCTGCGCTGCTGCGGTCTGCAGCATATACATGCATCCACTGCACTTCGCCCTGTGCATAGCCGTCCTCCGCTTTGGCCTGTGCCTCTTCGGTCAGTCTCACATCTACAAGCATGTCCTCGTCTGTTTCAGATGCCTCGTCCACGGACAGACTGGTTCCCGTTGCCTGCTCTGCTTCTGCGCTGGAGGAAACCTCAATTCCTTCCACTGTGATCTCCGGTTCCTCATAGGAACTCCAGACATCCACTTCCTGTGCTTCCACACCGTCAGTCACTGAGCCTGTATCTGTGTCGGAACAGTCCTCCTCCAGAATAACTTCTTCTGCATGCACTGCACTTCCAATTTCCTGCGCCATGTACTGTACACCGTTCGTGCTCAGTATGATGGCTGCACTGGATGCAAATGCTATAATTCTCTGCAATTTCCGATTCTTCATGCTTTCACCCTTTTCGCTCTATGCAAAATCCCAAAAATTTGCCTTGCTTCGCTAATTCTACGCTTACTATAAAAAACATTATAAAAGGAGGGGGGTATGCCTTAAATATTACATTTTGAAGAAACATATAACGATTTTGAGAAAATGTTATAAGAAAATTGCAAAATAATATATATAGAAAAAATACCGGTCGGAGAGCTGTCCGCCGGTATTTTTTGAAAGCTTAATTGTTATATTGAAGCTGTGTATTCAGTCGGATAATTACTCTGTGCCCGCAGCATTTTCCGCATAGATCTGCTGCGCCTCACGGGTTGCCCTGCTTCCGCCCCGTGCATACCATTGCTGCACCATCTCGTCAAAGGCAGACAGCGGCTCATCTCCGACAATGATTTTCATCATATACTCACTCAGATATTCTTCCAGTTCATTGGAGACCAGCAATCCGTATTCCTTCGTATAACCCTCATTCACATAGTTGATCCGGGTCGACATCAGCAGTCCGACCGCCGTGATTCGTGAGGTATAAGCGGACCAGTCCGTGGAAACAAACTCCGAACCGGTTACCCAGGAAGAACAGGCATCATAGTATCCCTTTTCCAGTGTATTCAGGGTACTCCGGTCCGCTTCTCCATCCAGCACCCGGTTCAGATTCTCTGTGACCCGCTGGATCGCATCGCTGTAATCGCAGTTGATCACGAACGGGGTAGCCGACGGATCAACTCCGCGGCTGAAGTAATCCTGAATCTCTTCCGCACCGGTATCCTCATATCGTGCATAATCGTACAGGAGACTGATGACTTTCATCACGATTTCCGGATGTTCATATCCCTTGCGTACTACTACATATTTTTCGGAAGCATATGGGAGATATGTGTTCACACCGCCCTCCCCGTCGTTGGACAGAAGGTACGGCTGCCATACGGCAGTCGGATCCTCACGCATCGCCTCTTCCAGCGGATTGTTCGGTGCCCACCACCATCCGAAAAAGGCACCGCTCTTTCCTTCTGCCAGCAGCTTGGCATTGTTGCGCTCCGTCCTGAGCAGGAATCCCCGATCCAGGATCCCCTCCTCGTACCAGCTGTGCAGAAGCTCCAGTGCATCCCTTGTCTCAGGAAGGATCGTTCCGTATTCAATCGTTCCATCCTCCTGCGGTACCCAGACACCCGGGTATGCTCCAAAGTTTGCAAATACCGGCACTACATTATAGCAGTTGCTTGTATCGGCGATCAGCGACTTGTCACAGAGCAGTCCCAGCGTCTGTCCTTCTCCGTTCTCTCCCGGGTCCTGCCGAATGAACTGGCGGATGATCTCTTCCACATCCTCCAGCGTCTGCGGATCCTCCAGTCCCAGCTCTTCCATCCAGTCTTTCCGCAGCCAGATGAAATTGGCGCCGGAATAAATATCGGTATCCGGAATGGCATAAATCCTGTCCTCAAATGTGACATTTGCAAAACGGTCATCACCGTAGCTGTCATAGATCTCACGGATACGGTCGCTGAAGCATGTCTCATAATAAGGGGTCAGATCCTCCACCATATCGTTATCGACCAGCGTGCGCAGGAGATCTGCATCGTCAATGATCATGATATCCGGAATGTCACCGCTGGAAATAGCTGCATACTCCATCGGACTGTAATTCGGCGAATCTGCGCTGAGCACCAGCTCCGTTCTGATATTCAGCATCTCCTCCACATATCTGGTATATGCATTATCTGCATATGTATCTCCTTCCGGCATACTGGAATAGGATGCATTGATCATCTTTCCGAGTGTATATGTCACGGTCTCCGGATATCGTCCGTACGGTGTCGTCGCAGCCGTTTCCCATGAATCCCCGGATTCCTGTGCATATATGCAGATGCCGGGACTGCACAGCAGCAATCCTCCGATCAGCGTCAGCAGAAGTCTCTTCTTTCTCATGAAGCGCGCCCCCTTTCTCCCGGAATTCTGATATAGATTTCCGTACCTTCTCCTTCCTTACTGGTAATCCGGAAGGTATGTTTCTCACCGTATAGCAGCTCGATCCTCTCCTTTACGTTCTTTACACCGTAACCCCTGCTGTTGTAGTGCACCAGCGAATCGGCCTTCTCCTGTGTCATACCCACACCATTATCACGAACAGTGAGCACGAGATCATTATCCTCTGTTGCAACACGAACCAGCAGCTGACGGTCGTCATCCTCTTTCAGATCAAGTCCGTGCTCCAGTGAGTTCTCCACGAGCGGTTGAAGCACCAGCTTCGGCATCTGCCACTGCAGAGCCGCATTATCGATTTCCCAGTGCACCTGAAAATTATTGTCGTGCATGATCAGCTGAATATCCAGATAGGAACGAATATTCCGGATCTCGCCGTCTACACTGATAATGCTGGAACCGCGGTTCAGCGTGGTACGGTAGAACTCCGCCAGCCGCAGAGTAATGCCGCTGACTTCATCCGCCTCCGCCTCAATCGCCTTCCAGTTGATAATGGAGAGGGAATTATACAGAAAATGTGGATTGATCTGCGCCTGCAGCGCCTTCATCTCCAGATCGCGCCGCGCGATCTTCTCCCTGTACACAGCAATCTTCAGCTCGTTCAGTCGCTCGACCATACCTCTGATATCCTCGACCAGGATACCGACCTCATCCTGCGGACCGGTATACTGCCTCAGCTCGGCAAGATTCTCGCCGTTCTCATCCTCATACTTTTCACCGATCCTCCGGACGATGTCAGTCAGCCTCACGATCCGGGACACAAGTGTCCGCGCGAGCAGAAGCGACACAACGATCGCATAGACGATGCACACCGCCTGCAGTATGGTATTTCCTGTCATCGAAGATCTCATACTGTCTGCAACGACACTGCGCGGAAATGCGCTGATCAGACTGACTCCGAATTCCTCCAGTTCCTGATTTCTGGATATGTAATCCCATTCTTCGTACTCGCTCCGATTCTTTCCCAGCGCCTCCTCATAATTGCAGTAGACGATCGTTCCGTCCGCCGCTACCAGACACACTACCTCGCTCTCGTACGTAGGAATCGTCTCCAGACCGGACAGAAATTCCTCGTAGTCAAACCGCGTCACCATTGCAGCCTGAAGCTTTCCGTAGCGCATGATAGGTCTGACATAATACACCATCCGGGGTTCGTTTGATATAATCCACTTCTCGGTCACATCCCCGTCCGCAAACGCATTCCGGAACCACTCGTCTGACTCCAGCGTACTGTACGGAGCGATGGTCGTGCCATGCTCGAAATTGACATTTTTCAGATAAATGGTCATCTGAAGGATCACCGGATGGTAATAGCGGTTGGTCTCCAGCATCGGATCAACGACCTCGGTATATCCCTTATACAGCTCAAACGGCTGACTTTCATCCAGAGCAAGCACCTCCTGCAGCGACTGCATGGACAGGATAAAATCCGTGATATGCTCATACACCTGCATTTTCCCCTGCAGCTCCTGCTCTGCCTGATCCATCTGCGCTTTCTTGGCCTGCATGAGATTCTCCATGATGCTGTCGCGCGATCCTTTTGTAAAAAACAGGGAGGACACACACAGCGGAACAACGGAAACCACCAGCATCGCCAGAACAAGCTTCCAGCGGTATTTCATATTCCGGAATTTATTATATAATTTCTTCATTTGCGGCCTCACCTTTCCGGGATCTGTTATACAGTTTCTTCACTCACAGCCTCACCTTTCCGGAACTTTTCCGGGCTGCAGCCGTAATACTCCCGGAAGCTCTTGCAGAAATAGGAAGAGTTCGTAAAACCGACTTCCTTACAGATCTGAACGATCTTCTTGTTCGTGTTCTGCAGAAGATCTCTGGCCTTCTCGAGACGGTACGCACGGATAAAGTGGCTCAGTCCCTCTCCGGTCTCTTTCTTGAAAATATAACTCATATATCCGGGTGAGAGAAATACGCCGCTGCCCAGGATCTCAACACTCAGCTCATCCATATAATGCTCGTAAATGTAGCTCTTCACCTTCTCCACATCACTGCGTGCACTGCTCTGGTTTGCAAACACGGTCTCCTCGTACAGACGGATATTCTCCTCCAGTATCTTGAAGATATCCTGCATGGTATTGCACATATACAGATCCTCAATAATGGTGTTGCACTTCTCCTGAGAGGACTGCATACTCTTGTACAGGTTCTTGATAATATTGGAGCATGAAAACTTAACGTAAATATGTGAAAACTGTCCGACGTTCTGGCGCTGTTCCCGGAATTTGTGGAAATGTTCCCACAGATGAGTGATATCACGCAGACGGATGTCCTCTTCCATCATCTCCAGCAGCTGTACTACGATCTCGTAATTGTCCTTGCCCTCCCAGCTTGTCTCCGGCAGGAATACCCACAGATCCTGACGGTAAAAACGGTTCTCCATCAGTGACTCCGCCTCCTGGAAAGCCTCCGGCATCTGTACACCGCGCTCCAGCGGACCGGCAACTGCCACATACGTCTTCGCGCGGAACCTCTGCAGCATATATTCATGAATATGCTGTGCCATGACACGAAAATCCACCTTTACACGTTCATCAAACAACAGCAGCGAACGGCTGGCCTCCAGATTCAGATAATGAAACGGAACCTGCAGCTCCTCCTCCAGAAATACCGGAAAGTCCGCACATTCCTCAAAGAAATCGCTGGTCGTCTCCAGCAGGATCATACGCCGTATACTCTGCCACCAGGAGATATCAACCACATCCTTTGCCTCGACCATGACCTCCTGCCGTCCTGTATGTATAAATTTCTGTAAAAAATATTCCCCCAGGAAATCCTGGTTCTTCTGGAACACTGCAGTACTGTGTTCTCTCTCTTCGATCCGGTCCAGTGCACTGTGCAGCGCTCTCGTAAGCTCTGTCGGATCAATGGGCTTCAGCACGTAATCCAGCACACCGTATTTCATTGCCTCCCGTGCGTATTCAAAATCATTGTAACCGCTGAATATAATAATTGCAGTATCCGGACTGACCTCACTCACTTTCTGCGCCAGCTCCAGTCCCGTCATGAACGGCATCTTGATATCACTGAGCAGAATATCCGGTTTGCGCTCACGGACCATCTGCAGTGCTTCTTTTCCATTCACCGCCTCCAGAATCTTCAGCTCCAGATTTTCTCTCTGAAGCAGGCGGCGCACCCCGCTGCGTTCGATCTTTTCATCGTCTGCGATCAGAATTGTCCTTAACATACTTTCTCCTTTCGTTCCCCAACTCTCATTAATCTTATTATAAATAGATTTGATTTTTGCCGCAAGTATAACCTGTCAAATTCTTCAGCAACAAAACACTTTATGATAAAAAAGAACAACAAAGAAGTGCGCTGGAGTCAAATGCAGCGCACTTTCGTATAATTTCAATTCAATTCTGCTCCAGGATCAACCCTTAACTGCTCCTGAAAGTCCTTCTGCATAGTAGCTCTGCAGCTTTATGAACAGAATCGCGATCGGGATGGATACGCATACGGCACCAGCCGCGAACGGTGCGTACCAGTTAATGATATTCTCTTTGTTCAGCATGGTGTACAGACCGATGGATACTGTGTAGTAGTTGGAATCTGCACCGGCAATAACCTTTGCCATGATGAAATCCAGCCACGGTGCCATGAATGCCTGCATAACCGTATATACAACGATCGGCTTGGAAAGCGGCATTGTGATTTTCGTGAATACCGTCCAGCGGGTTGCTCCGTCGATCATGGCTGCCTCATCAATGGCACGCGGGATCGTATCGAAGAATCCCTTGGAAATGTAATACTGAAGACCGGCTCCGCCGGAATATACCAGGATCAGTGATACATAGATCAGGTTGCCCTCTGTCATACCAAATCCCTTCAGGATGTAGTAGATCGCGATCATGGACATGAATCCCGGGAACATTCCAAGTACCAGTGCCACATTCATCATCGGCTTTCTCATCTTGAAACGAAGTCTGGACAGACTGTAGGATACGGAAAGCACGAAGAATGTTGTCAAAATACAGGAGAAGATCGCAATGATCAGTGTATTCATGAACCAGTGCGGGAAGTTGAATACACCTGTCTCAGTAAACAGCTTGATATAGTTGTTCAGTGTCAGTTTCTCCGGCCAGAAGGAAGTAATATACTGTCCTTTCTGCTCACGGAATGAGAGAAGGATGACCCAGAATACCGGGAACAGCCAAATCACGGACAATACCGTCAGAAAAGTGTGCACAACGATATTTGTCATTCTCTTTTTTGCTTTTACAGAGCCGCCTTTTTTCATCATGAAAATTCCTCCTCATTCTTATAGGATCCCGTTCTCCGGTATGTAATCAGGGAGAGGGTTGCCAGAATTACGAAGCAGAGAATACCGATGACTGCTCCAAGGTTGAAGTCCTTGTTATCAATGGTCAGCTTGTACAGCCATGTAATCAACAGGTCTGTCTTTCCGGCCGTACCGCGGTAATATGTATCGCATGCCGGATCTCCGTTGGTTACCAGGAAGATAACGTTGAAGTTGTTTACGTTCTGGGAGAACGTAACGATCAGCTGCGGTGTCATAACGAACATCATGTACGGCAGCGTAATGTCAATAAAGGTACGGAACGGGCTTGCTCCGTCCAGCTTTGCAGACTCATACAGCTCAGCCGGAATATTCTGAAGAATACCGGTTACTGAAACGAGTGTATACGGAATACCTACCCACAGGTTGACGATGATAACGGTCACACGTGCCCATGTCGCATTAGACAGGAACGGCAGCGGCCCGATATTGAACAGCTCTTTCAGGACGAGGTTGAATGCTCCGTGCTCCTGCAGCATTGTACGCATAACCAGCAGGGATACGAACTGCGGAATCGCAATCGTAAGCACGAAGAAGAAACGCCACATTCCTTTGAGTCTTGTTTCCTTACGGTTGATAACAATAGCAAGCAGCATTCCGAAGAAGTAGTTCAGGAATGTTGCAAATACGGCCCAGATCAGTGTCCAGCCAAGTACCGGCCAGAAGGTGGCACCAAGGTCACCGTTTGTACCGAAAATGCGGCTAAAGTTTTCAAGACCTACCCAGTCAAACAGATTTCCCGGCGGGAGGTGGTTACGGTCATAGTTAGTGAATGCCATGAGGATCATGAAGATCAGCGGCATGATTGTAAATACGATGATACCCATTACAGGTCCTGTCATCAGCAGGTTGTGAAGCTTTGCATTTCTCAGTTCTTTTAAGATTTCAGAGAATGTCTTTGCACGTCCGTAACGTACAGTATCGCACTGTGCACGGTACGCGCTTCGGATAGCAGCTCTCCATATAATGAAGAAGCCCAGTGTTACAAATAAGGTCACAACACCATACAGCAGGCACAGCTGTGAGTTGTCACCCGGCAGATATTCAAATACCTGTTTTGTCTCATTGAATACCTTTTCCTGTGTCTTCGTTCCCAGTGTGATAAAATTTTGAATAGACTGAATGCCGAACAGGATCATATACAGAATATACGCAACCTCAGTTGCCAGAAACAGCAGTCCCTGGATCGGCTGACGGTAAGCAAAGTTACCGGCACCCATCATAACTGCACTCATCTTGACTGCAGCATTTCCTTTGGCAAAAGCTGTTCGAACCGGAACTACGTTTACGAACTCAGGTGCTTTTTTCTTGTTTCTTGCCATGGTTCCTCTCCTCTTTTCTCCAGATTGATCAGCGGGTGACTTCTGCCAGACCAGATACGCCCGCTGCCACACAGCAAGGGCCGCCATCTCCTGTTTCAGGAGGAATGACGGCCCACACATTATGTCACTATTACTCCAGTTCAGCTCCTGCTACTACATTGTTAATGAATGTATCCAGTTTCTCCTGAGCATTGTCGTGTGTAACCTCGCCAGCTACGATTGCCTTACCAAAGGACTCAGCCGGTGACCACCAGTTGTTCATTTCCTGAACGAGCGGCTGTGCTACAGATGTATTGTTAACTGTATCTGTGATAGCTGTCAGCATTACATCATCCAGACCTTCAGAATCAAGCGGAACTACTCCACGCTCCTGGTAACGGATAGCCTGGCACTCAGCGCTTCCAAGGTAAAGAGCAAGTGCTACAGCAACATCCATATCTTCACATGTCGGGTTAACACCGATTGCTTTGGAACCAGCGAAGGACTTCATTGTTCCTTCGTACTCGCCTGCTGTGAAGGATGGGCAAGCTGCACAAGCGAAGTTCTCGCCAAGTGCTGTTTCGATTGCTTCTCTATCCCAGGAACCTGTGAAGAATGCACCAAGTGTTCCTGCTTCGAAAGCTGCGATTGCCTTACCAGCTTCTTCGTTGGACTGGTTAGCGAATTTCGGGTTAGCAGCCAGGTCGATCAGGTAGTCTGTTACAGCAAGACCCTTCTCATCGTTGAAGTCGCAGCCTGCAGTGCCGTCTGTTCCGTCAGCACCGAACAGTGTACCGCCAACACCATAGTAGAATGCCGGGATGTACCAGCTGTTTCCAAGGCAGAACATTACGTTTGTAACACCTTCGCCAAGGTCTTTTTCCATCATTGTATCAAGGTTCTTTACTTCTTCCTCTGAGAACTTGCTCTTGTCGTAGAACATGAACCATCCGTTGTAAGCGTACGGAACACCGTATACGCCGCCTTCGTATGTTACTGTGTTAACCATGGACTCAGAATATGTGTTCTGGATTGTCTCAAGATTTGTTCCGCCGATCTCTGCGATAGCGCCAGCGCCTACCAGTGTCGGAAGCTGGTCGTTAGCGTACATATATACGTCACCAGCTGCGTCAACGTCCTTTGTTACCTCATCCTTAGCAACGTCCTCACCACAAACACCATACTCGAATGTGATGTTCCATTCCGGATGTGCCTCGTTGAAAGCTTCACACATGGAAGCCAGGATACCATTGTCATAGCCCTCTCTCGGCTCCTGATCCTCCTGCGGTCCCCATACTGTAAGGGTAACGTCTCTTACTTCCTCAGCACTTACTGTCATAGCGCCCATAAGGCCTGCTGCCATGGATGCAGAAAGTACTACAGCCAGCATTTTCTTTGCGTTCATACTAAAATCCTCCTCATGAATTTTGTTTTGCTTTTTGAAGAACCTGCCGCCTATCCTCGTCTGAAAGCGTTCGTTCTTCGTTATGATGCCATTATATCTTTTTGATTTTCAGGTCGATATATCAATATTCCACGAAACATATTTCAAATTCACGAATCTGATATATGAAATTTTTTATAAAAACTGCCGTGGAATGCGTCTGTTCCGACATTCCACGGCAGTCCTGTAATTCCTGTTTTCCTGTATTTTCCTATCGTTGCGTCCGGCTATATCAGAAATGTAATATCAGAAATCTTATCTGGCGCTTTTTCTTCTTCTGAACAGAAGGATGCATACAACCGCACCTGCACCCACAAGCAGCACTGCGTACGGCAGTACCGGTGTCTCATCGCCTGTCTTGACCGGTGAACTTCCGCCTGAACCCGTACCCGGCACTGACGCTGCATCCGTCTCAGACTCGCTCTCTGTTTCTGTCTGCAGCTCTGTTTCCGGCTCCCGGCGCGGTTCAGTCTCTGTCTGGGCCTCTGTTTCTGTTTCTATCTCTGTTTCTGTTTCGGTTTCTGTCTCGGTTTCCGGTGCCGGCTCCTGGTTCGTGATCGTCACTTCTGCACTCAGCAGGGTATCACTCAGAACCACGCTGTCCTTATCGATCGTTACCAGATAACCAAATGCAGGATCATCTGCTACCGGTTTTCCGGACGCATCTGTCTCTGTTACATACAGATTCATTTCATGGCCCGGAACAGCGGATACCATTACCGTCACGCTGGTCTGTGCACTGCCGTCCATCATCAGTGTGACAACGTTCTCGGATGCTGCATCAGAAAGAGTCGTGTATTCCGGATCTGCAAAAACTCCGGCATAGAATACTTCGTCGCTGTTCTTCGGATTTCCGTCCGCATCAAGTACCTTCTTGCAGATGGTCAGCTCACCCTCCCACCAGAAGTTCTCCGGTACGCTCTCAAATTCATTGCGGAAGAAGGTGGTAACAGTTCCGTCCTCCTCTTCCACTACGATTTCATTGCCCTCTGCAAAGTCCACAGAGAATACGCCGTCTGTTCCGACAACTCCGGAACTGATCGCATTTCCGTCCTCATCCGTCTCTGCCGCATAGTACGTCTTTCCGCATTCCAGATCTGTAAACTCCACACTTGATGACTGTGCGTTCTCAAAAATGATCGTTTCCACTTCTGAAACGCGCTCTGTACATTCCGCATCCTCAAACAGTGCCACATAGAAGGTCGCGTCCTTCGCGTAAACAGGCTTGTCCATGTAGGTCAGCTGCTTTGTAATAACAGCAGAACCTGTTTTCACTCTCTCATTTACGATCGTCAGTTCGGCTACTGTGCCGGATGCCTCCTGGTATGTTCCTGACACTTCCTCCACAGTACCGGATTCACTGATCACAAATTCCAGCGGTTCTTCCAGCAGAATATAGCCATCCGGTGCCTGCTGTTCCACAAAACGGTAGGTGCCGAGCGGCAGATCCTTCACCACGATCTGGCCATTGGCTGCAGATACGAGGCTTGCACCGTATTCTTTCCAGTAGTAGCTGCCCTTCTCATCGTTTCCGCACTCTGCTCCATCCGGAATCTCATCTGTATATACCTTGCTCTGAAGAGTAAAATATGCCTGAGCAAGAGCCTGGCCTTCCTCATCTACCTTGGTGGCGATAACGGCTCCGCCCGGGAACGAATACTTCGGGTAAACTGTCACATCATAAACCGGAACACCGTCTGTGGTACGCGGTACCGTCACCAGCGCCGCCTGAATCTCCACATACTCCATGCCTCCGGTCTGGGCGGTCAGATAAAGTGCCGGTTCAAGACCGTCAAAGAGAATGCTTCCATCCTCTCCGGCTGCAGCTGCCGTACCGCTGATCCCATTCTGCACCGCGTACAGTGCCAGCTGATCAGCCGCCTCTTCAGCTGCGGCTGTATCGTTCAGATTCTCGATCACAATTCCGCTCTGTTCAAATTCATCACTGTAAATGTAGCCTTCATCCGTCAGCGGTGCCACCTGATACAGTGTCATCTCGGCTCCGGCTGCCTTCTCCGGAAGCAGCAGCTGAAGGGAACCTGTCTCCTCCGCCTGCGCTGCCATCACATTCCAGCCTGTTAACAGAAACAGCATTCCGCATATCGCGGTCAACCTACGCAATTTTCCTCTTTTCACAGTACTCGCTCTCCTTTTCGCTCTGTCACTTGATTTTATTTCCATATTTTTTCAGGATTCCTGTTTGCCTGACCTTCGTCGTCCGCGGATGATCAGCCATATACCGATGATCAGAAGCAGTACCGCGATTCCGAGCGCCGCTGCCCATGTCACCAGCCGCCAGGATACCTTCTGTTCTGCTTCCTGTTTCTCTGCTGTTCCGAGTGATACGGCTTCTTCCGTATATTCCACCCGCTCTCCGCGTACCAGAAGCCGGTGTGTATTGATACCGTAAGGAGTACACGTCAGAAGCGTCACATAATCCCTGCCTTTCTCAATCTGTATCTCGGAGGTATCATCCGGCAGCACAACCGAGATCTTATCCACCTCATATGCAAGAGTCTCGTCCAGAACATGCAGATAGAACCGGTCTCCCTCCTCCATCTGATCCAACTCTGTCAGAAGTCTTGCCGCCGGCAGTCCGCTGTGACCGGACAGTACACAATGCGTCGATGGTCCGCCTACCGGAAGCGAAGTCTCAGGGATATGTCCGATTCCCTTCTGCAGCACCTCATCATCCAGTCCGTGATAGATAGGAAGGTAAATGCCCAGCTTCGGAATCTCCAGATACCCGATCGCATCCGTGACGGCCAGCAGCTCGTCATAATCTGCAACCGATACCTCGTCCCCCTTCTGCAGAGCCTCATTATATTCCTGTGCCTGAGAAAACATCCGGGCCAGCTCATCCGTCTCCTCCTGCTGCACCGCTTCCTCATACCTGGATATCTCCTCACCGGCCTGATATTCCAGCACGAAATTCCGTATCAGCGGATATCCTGCCGCAGCCACTCCTGCGACCAGACACAGCAGTCCGATCAGGATCGGAATTATTTTCCTTGATTTTTTCTTCATATTATATAGTTATATAGCGCCTTCGCTGTATTTTCCGGATCACTTTCCGGAAGAAGAGAAGGTCTTTTTCCTCCATATTACCCATTATCAGAATAAGTATAGAAGACGGAGCATCAGTCCGAAATATAAAAAATCGAAGATAAGTATAACGAAAACAAGAAGAAAAAGAAGCCCGGCCGGACAGTTTCCTGCAGAAAAACTTTCTGCGCATTCCGCCGGCATCTTCTTCAGACAGGACTTTTTCTGCGCATTCCGCCGACATCTTCTTCAGACAGGACTTTTTCTGTACATAAGAATACCCTGATGCCGAAGCATCAGGGCAAGACTGCATTCAGTATTTTCAGGCGGAATCTCAGCCGAATATTGCCGCCCCGCGCAGCACGATCGCCAGAAACAGGTTGGAATCGTACAGTTCTCCCAGAAACTCGCTCTCCTGTACCATGGACATCAGGAACATACCTGCATCCGTGCCGGAAAACATGGAAAGAATCAGGAAAAACAGCCAGATAAAAAACAGTGCCTCCAGAATTCCCAGTGCAAGGCCTGCAAGCCGGTTCACCACACGGATCACCGGAATATTGGCCACCACATCAAGTGCATTGATCACCGCCCACAAAAGCAGCTGCACAATAATGACCGCCAGAATAAAGGACACCACATTCAGTATCACAGTCGCGATAAAAGACGTCACGTAATCCTGAAACCGTGATACATTCAGGCTCTCATAGCCTTCCTCGTTATTGTTGTCGAGCAGCATATCCTTCAGCAGCTCCGGTATCGGCAGATTTTCGATGATCTCCATCTGATCGATCCGTCCGAGATTCAGCGCAGAAAGTTCTTCAAAATCAAAACCATCCTCTGTCTCTGTATCCGGCAGCAGCTCCGTCTGTGTATCCAGCAGCTTCTCCGCCTGCTCGGCCACTGCCTCCTCGCACTGCCCCACAATATATTCGTAGACCGGTGTCTTCTCCTTCAGAAAATCGGTTATGTATGGAAGGAAGATCGATACCAGCACCAGCGAAAGTACCAGTGACAGCATGGATGCCAGTTTTCTGACAAATCCCTTCCGAAATCCTGCAGCGGCAAGACATACCGTCAAAATTATAATGACTATTTCCAGTATATTCATTCTTATCTCCTGATTTGATCGTGCTTTTGTTCTGTTCTTCTCAATTCTGCCGTGCCGCACAGATTTGTTTCGGCATTCTCAGTCCTGTCACTTTGCCGCAGATCCGTTTCGACAGTCTAATCCTGTCACTCTGCCGCAGATCTGTTTCGACAGTCTAATCCTGTCACTTTGCCGCGGATCCGTTTCGGCACACCGCCTAGCTGATACGGATGCGGTCGAAACTGTCACGCGTGATGACCAGATATTTTCGGTATTCTGAGAAATAGAAGATATCCACAATCTCTTTCTCATACGGCGACTCAAACCGTTTCGTGCCTGACATCGTAAAAATGTGGCATTCGCTGTCACTGTACATCAGGATCTGACCATTCCGTATCCTGATCTCGTCAAATTCCGCATCAATATTCCGCGAGGTTTTCTTCTTGCCGCGGTAATTGTACAGCTCCAGCCGGTAATCATGTTCTTCATCCGTACTGCGGAACAGGAATCCGATCCGATCGTCATCATGGAAGGTACTGATAATTTCCTCTTCAAATTCCTTCTGCACGGAAAGCTTCGGTGTGCTGCTGCCGCGGAATACGGAAAATCCATTGTCCGATACTGCTACGGCTGTAGAATTTCCTGTAAAATAAACCTCCGGAACCACAGTATCTACAAGCGTTTCTCTGCTGACAACGTAATTATTGGAAGATTCTCCGGCATCGCCAAAGTTGTAAAAGACCACATCTGAGGACATGATCCCTTCATCCATGCCAAGATAGGACACTACAAGACGTTCTCCGTCCGGTGAAATATCCACATCCAGCGGATAGCCGGATTCCGCTACAGTCGTCTTGTCATCTGCGATCAGTGTACCATCCGGACGGTACAGATTAACCCACGTAATATCCTCCTCCTCCAGAACGACTGCCACTACACCCTGGTTGGAAACACGTATTTTCAGAATCGGAAGCAGTGCCTCAAAGCTTCCTACCAGACCGTCTTCATTCACTACATACACCTGATTGCCCTGCTGCTCGGCAATGGCCATCGTCGTTCCGCTCACATCTGCAATAGGAGCCTGCATATTATAGGTAATGCTCCACTTCACTTCATTTTCTCTTGTCACACAGGATACACCGTCTGAATTATAGCGGTAAATGTTCTTCCCCACTGCCTCGTACTTCGTTCCTGCCGACACATTATTCTCAAATGATTCGATGATCGTATAATCCTCGAATGTGTGCAGTTTGTTATAGAGTACAAACCCGCTGATGATGCAGGCCGCCAGAACCGCAATGATCACCCGCTGCCTGATTCGCCGTATCCGGTTCTTTTCCAGTTTTTCTTTCAGATCGCCTTCCGGCAGGTCAATTCTGAATATATTTCCGGAAGACAGTTCCTTTTCCTCCACCTGAAGCTGATCGTCCAGCTCGCTGTCCTCATCTATTTTCAGAAACCGGAGATTCTCTTTTGTCTGTCCCCAGAGCTTCGTCCATTTATTTTCACTCATCTGTTTTACCTGTTATCCACTTCTGTGTTGTTCCCTTTTGCCAGTTTTATCATATAGTATCACAGGAAAATCCTGTGACCGGCATTCGCCGTCCGTTAAGCACAGGCGCGCTCCCGCAAGCTCGCCTGCGCTCATTGTATCATAACCGAATCTGTTCGTAAAGGCAACCCGGCTTTGTAATTTCCTCTTCCTTTCTATGGCAGCACGATCTTCTGTCCCGGCATGATCACATTTGCATCCTCGATTTCGTTGGCTTCGCAGAGATCGGAAAGGTGCTCCAGTGAACCATAATACCGGTTGCAGATATCAGCCAGCGTATCGCCTTCCCGGATAATATAGGAAGCCTGTGTACTCCGGATTACCGCTGCCTCCTGTGCGGCCGGCTCTTCGCCGGTGCTGCTCTGGTCACTGCCTGCCGTCGCATTCGCCGCCGTACTGCTCTGGTCACTGGTTCCTGCGGCATTTGCCGCCGTACTGCTCTGGCCACTGCCTGCCGTCGCATTCGCCGCCGTACTGCTCTGGTCACTGGTTCCTGCGGCATTCGCCGCCGTGCTGCTCTGGCCACTGCCTGCCGTCGCATTCGCCGCCGTACTGCTCTGGTCACTGCCTGCCGTTCCACTCGCCGCTGTACTGCTCTGGTCACTGGTTCCTGCGGCATTTGCCGCCGTGCTGCTCTGGTCACTGGTTCCTGCTGCATTTGCGGCATCGCTGCTCTGATCTCCGTCTGCCGTCGCATTCGCTGCATCGCTGCTCTGCATTATATATGCGGTCGTATTAGCCGCAGCGCTGTCCTGCGTATCCTCATATTCAGCAGACTCCCCGGTTACATTCTCCCAAAAAGAATCCGGGCCTGCCAGCCCTGCATCATTCTGAACGGCTGTATCCGAATCTGCGCTCTGTGTACTGTCCTGCATCAGAGCACCGTTGACCAGCCGCTGTGTACTATTCTGTGCCGAATCACTGACAGCCGGCTGCGTTCCATCCTGTGCCAAATCACCTGCAGCCGCCTCCGCTCCGACCTGTGCAGAATCACTTGCAACCGCCTGTGCCCCATCCCGGTCAGCTTCATTTTCAGCCGTACTGTCGCTCGTCATATTCCGGATCGTGCGCAGATCATCCACACGATTCACAGCAATCGCACCGATCACAAGTACCGTAACCACAAAAAAAGAACCCGCCAGCTTCAGCATGCTGCTGTTCTTCTGTAATCCTTTCTCCTTCACCTTCTGGCGGAAAGTCTTGATCGCTTTGTCAGGCAGGCTCTCCTTCTCCACACTTTTCTCCTGGAACAGCTCCGCGAGGTACTCCTGCATTTTTCTGTTCTGTTCATAAAACACAAAATATCCCTTTATCCGCTCGTACTGTCCTTTCTCCATCCAGTACAGTGTCTCCTCCTGCTCCTGCAGATGATACAGCATCCCCGCCGACTCCGGAATCAGCTCTGCCAGCTGCTCCATCCGTGCAGACGGATATGTGCCGATGACACAGCACCCCTGCACTTCCCATTCCGGAAAATATTTCTGGCACTCTGCCTGAATCAATTCGCCGAGTGCCGCATTCTCCTGTCCCTCTGCCGGCATTTCCGGAATCTCCAGTATTCCACGGACAAACACAGAAACGGACTCCTCCGTCTCCTGCCGCTCTCCGAGAAAAATCCCGAGATACCCCTGTTCTTCCTGCTTCTCTTTTTTTCGGATGTAAGTCATGACATAGTCCTCCAGGTAAATCCTCTCGCGGCCCCGGACGTCTCCTATCTGGCGTATGTTTTTCGGCAATGCCGTTTCTTTACTCATACTCCTCTCACTCCTTTTCCATGCGATACTACCTTACCATATACTTTATGCGGAATTTAGTATTTCATGGACACAAAATGAATTTTTTTCGGGACATGATTCTGCATAGGACCGGCAATTTCCGGATACACTGAAGAAAAGGACGCAGCCCCCCTGTTTTCCTGACGGATCCTGTCGAATCCGGGAAGGCTGCTCGCTCGGAGGGTATTATGCTTTTACAGAAAAAAGAAATTTCATCTGTTACTGATAGAAATAACAGTTCCTGCGCGCTGAGCTGCAGAACACTGAAATCATGCCTGTCAGACAGTTCCGACTGTCCGGTCATCCTTTGTATTGGTACAGACCGCATCATCGGCGACAGTCTCGGTCCGATGGTTGGCAGTATGCTGCAGAAGGAATCCGGAGGGATACTGCCCGTCTATGGCACACTGCAGCATCCGGTACATGCACTGAACCTCAACCAGATAAATGATCAAATAAAAAAGAAGCATCCCGACCGCATTGTAATTGCAATCGATGCTTCTCTCGGCGACCGTCACGAGGTCGGTTCTGTATATGTACGCTCCGGCGGACTCCATCCCGGTGCCGGTGTCAGCAAGACGCTTCCATCCACCGGTGATATTTCCATCACCGGAATCGCCGCACCGGACAGCCGCCAGCCGTATCTGGCCCTGCAGACGGCACGCCTCTCGACGATCGCCGCCATGGCAGAAGTTATCTGCACCTGCATTATGCAGACCTGCACCTGATTCTGCGACAGAATCTGCGGCACTGCTGGCAATTACAGCTCCACACGCCCTTCCAGTGCGCGCAGAAGCGTAACCTCATCAATATACTCCAGATCACCGCCCACCGGCACACCGCTGGCAATCCGGCTGACTTTGATACCGGTCGGCTTGATCAGCTTACTGATGTACATCGCCGTCGTCTCTCCCTCAAGGCTGGAATTCGTAGCAATGATGACCTCGTTCACATCTCCCTGAAGACGCTGCATCAGCTCTTTCAGTTTGATATCGGCGGGTCCGATTCCCAGCATCGGAGAGATGGCACCGTGCAGCACGTGGTAAACACCTTCAAATTTTCCTGTCTTCTCGTACGCTGCCAGATCTCTCGTACTCTCTACCACCATAATTGTCTTTTTGTCCCTGGCCGGGTTGCTGCAGATCGGACACTTTTCCTGATCCGTCAATGTATAGCATTCGCTGCAGTAACGGATATTTTCCCGCGCATCCGTGATAGCGGATGTCAGCCGGGTCACCTGCTCCTTCGGCATATGGACAATGTGAAATGCCAGACGCTGTGCAGTCTTTCCGCCGATTCCCGGCAGGGAAGAAAGCTGCTCGATCAGCTTCGACATCTGACTTCCATAATAATTCATCAGAATCCAAATCCTCCCAATCCGCCTGTCAGTTTAGACATGGCAGATGCAGCTGCTTCCTCGACCTTGCGCAGTGCCTCATTGGTCGCCGCCACGATCAGATCCTCCAGCATCTCGATATCATCCGGATCCACTACCTCTTCAGACAGTTTCACCTTTGTCACTTCTTTTTTACCGGAAATGGTAACCTCTACGGCTCCGCCCCCTGCTGTCGCTGTAAATTCCTTCTCTTCCAGTGCCTTCTGATTCTCTTCCATCTGCTTCTGCATCTTCTGTGCCTGCTTCATCAGATTATTCATATTGCCCGGCATACCGCCCGGGAAACCACCACGCTTTGCCATAGTTGTCCTCCATTATTTATATTATTTGTATTATTTGTATTTTTGCATTTTTTCGCAGTGCCACCTCGACTCCGCTTTGCTCCGTCTCGGTCACGTGCTTCGCACTATAAAAATCCAATCCGACAATCCGGTCTGCACGCAGCCCTTATTGTCTTCTTGTATTTTTGCACTGCTCATTGCTAACGTTGAATATATCAGCTTTCGTCTTCAATTTCTATATCTGTATGAATAAATTCGTGAATTCTTTCATCAATTTCTATTTTTGAGAGCTTTGCTTTCTGAATTCCTTCGTCTGCCGCCAGTATGAACCTGACTTCCACTTTCTTTCCGGTCTTCTCAGCAATGATCTGTTCCAGCTCGTTCCTGCGGTCTGTATTCGTCAGGTATCGTTCTGCAAGAAAATCGGCAAATACGACAAACAGCCTGCCATCGTTGGGATCCTGCGCATTGAACTTGGGCTCTGCCGCGGATAGTACCACACGGAACATGCCGGTCGTCTCACTGATAATGCTCTTCCACATCGAGCGCACCTTCTGCAGATCCTCCGGAGCCGCCTTCTGATATACTGCCGTCGGGGCCTGCCCCCGCCCGCCGGGTCCATTGCCGCCGGCTGCCTGACCATATCCGCCAGCTCCGTAGTCCCCGGCTGCCTGACCATATCCGCCGGATCCATTCCCCCCGGCTGCCTGACCATACCCGCCGGATCCATTGCCTCCGGCCGCCTGACCATATCCGCCGGCCATCTGATCATAGTAACCGTCCGCGCCGCTGCCTCCGGCCATCTGATCGTAGTAACCGTCCGCGCCGCTGCCTCCGGCCATCTGATCATAATAACCATTCACTCCGGCGCCGCCCGGCATCTGACCGTATCCGCCGCCATTCACCGCTGCGTTCTCCAGCGCCTTTTCCAGCCGCCGAATCCTCTCCACAAGGGAAATTTCATCGCTCTCTGCCTCGGGCCTGCACAGCTTGATCAGTGCCAGTTCAATCTGTACCCGCTTGTTTGACGCATACCGGATGGAATTTGCCAGTTCAGAAAAAATGCGGATATATCGCATCAGGGTATCGCTGCGGATCATCGCAGCCTCCTCTTTCAGCTGTGCCAGATTCTCACTGGATACATCAAGCACATCCTCCATATCATCAGAAGCCTTGATCAGCATCAGATTTCGCATATACCACGTGAAATCATTGACGAACTGAGTCAGATCCCGCCCCTGCATAATGAGTGTCTCCAATGTGCTGATGACCTCAACGATATTTTCCTTCAGAATTTTGCGCAGCAGATCGCTGAACACATCCGTATCCACTGCACCGAGCACCTCCAGCACCCGGTCATAGGTCAGCGTCTCTCCAAGATAAAATGCAATGCACTGATCCAGAAGACTGAGCGAATCACGCAGGGATCCATCGCCTTTCTTTGCAATGTAGCGCAGTGCCTTCTCCTCTGCCTCAACACCTTCCGCATTCATGAGTTCCTTCAGTCGATCAAGGATCGTCTCCTGCCCGATCCGGCGGAAATCATACCGCTGGCACCTGGAAAGGATTGTCACCGGAATCTTGTGCGCCTCTGTCGTTGCAAGAATAAAGATAACATAAGACGGCGGCTCCTCCAGCGTCTTCAGCAGCGCATTAAACGCTCCGATGGAAAGCATATGCACCTCGTCGATAATATAGACCTTATATCTGCCTTCCGCCGGACGGTACGCTACCTCCTCGCGAATCTCACGGATATTGTCGACACCGTTGTTCGAAGCGGCATCAATTTCAATCACATTCATGGATGCGCCCGCCGCAATTGCCCTGCAGGAGGCACATTCATTACACGGATTGCCGTCAACGGGGTGTTCGCAGTTGACTGCCTTCGCAAAAATCTTGGCAATTGTTGTCTTTCCTGTACCTCTCGTACCGCAGAACAGATACGCATGGCCGATACGCTCCGCCCCGATCTGGTTGCGCAGCGTCTTTACGATATGATCCTGTCCTTTAACATCCGCAAAAGAATCCGGACGGAATTTGCGGTATAAAGCTGTATATCCCATGCTGTGTGCTCCTGTCTTTCCAAAATATAACTCTCTGCCCTCAGGCAAACATGCAGGCAACCCGCCGGTGAGCGGACTGCCTGCAATCCTGTTTCACATCATCGGCAGACAGAAAAAATACGGCTCCGTTCACCGACGCTTTATTTTATAATCACTGTTTTATAAATTGTTGCTTCTGAATGTCCAGGACGAATCTTTCTGTTCCATTGATATCGTTCCGGACTGTATGTTTATGCTGTCATCAGTCGCCAAAGCTGATGCCCATCAGTTTCGCTTCCTTGATGATCTGTTCCTTCGGAGATACCGTCTTCAGTTTGCCTGCCACCTCAGCCAGCGGAACCTTCTTCATCTTTCCGTTCACAATACCGACCATATATCCATACTCGTCATTGAGGATCATCTCTGCCGCTGTCACACCGATTCTGGTGGAAAGTACACGGTCATACGGACACGGACTGCCGCCGCGCTGTGTATGTCCCGGAACAGTGATACGAACCTCCGGTCCGTTTGCTTCCCTGATCTGTTCTGCCAGCTCGTAAGCTACTGACGGATATTTCTTCTGCTCAAGCTTTTTCTTGTAATCCTTCTTGCTCAGCTTCGCGTCTTCCTTGGAAATAGCACCCTCGGCTACTGCAATAACGGTAAAGCCCTTGCCGGCCTGCGTTCTCTTATCGATTGCCTCAATGACCTTCTTGATATCGTACGGAATCTCCGGAATCAGAATGATGTCCGCGCCGCCTGCGATACCGGAGTACAGTGTCAGCCAGCCAACCTTGTGTCCCATCACTTCCACGATAAATACGCGGTTGTGGGACGCTGCTGTAGTATGAATGCAGTCAATCGCCTCTGTGGCAATATTCACAGCACTGTAGAAACCAAATGTCATATCGGTTCCCCAGATATCATTATCAATTGTCTTCGGAAGATGAATGATATTCAGACCTTCCTCTCGAAGAAGATTTGCTGTTTTCTGTGTACCGTTGCCGCCCAGGATAACAAGGCAGTCCAGGCGCAGCTTGTAATAATTCTGCTTCATTGCCTCTACCTTGTCGAGACCCTTCTCGTCCGGCTCACGCATCAGCTTGAACGGCTGTCTGGAAGATCCGAGGATCGTTCCGCCTTTCGTCAGAATACCGGAAAAATCACGGGATGTCAGCAGTCTGTAATCGCCATAGATCAGACCCTTGTATCCGTTCATGAATCCGTAGACCTCAATCTCCGTCAGGTTGCTGGATAATCCCTTTACCACACCCCGCATTGTCGCATTCAATGCCTGGCAGTCACCGCCGCTCGTTAACAAACCAACACGTTTCATTATAAATCACGTCCTTTTCTCATATTTGCAGATCCATTCTGCGGTCTGCATACGATGTGCTTGTGCCCATCTTCAAGAGTACTCATGAAATACAGGATCCGTTCCATTTCACGAGATACAGATATAATGTTAGTATACCTCATTTCGTCATGGTTCACAACAAAATATTTTCAGTTTACGATATTCCCCGTAACGTGCTATACTGTTCACGCCGACAATGAACTGTTCCAAAATGTACGGCGGGTTTCCGCCATCAAAGGAGGACATACCATGATCACTACCATCATTTTCGATATGGACGGTGTTCTGATCAATTCAGAACCACTGCATTACAAAATCTGGCAACAGGTCTTCGCAGAGCATGGCCTGGAAATTGATTTTGAACATTATAAAGGCTGCATCGGTTCAACGAACAGACGCCTGCTGGAACTGATTCTGGAAGGATACGGGAGGGATTTTTCCGACGACCCGACGCTGGTGCAGCGTTTTCGTGAAATAAAAAATGAATATATGCGAACCACGGGGATCCCCGTGATCAAAGGAGTGCCAGAGGTACTGGCAGCTCTGAAAGAAAAGGGCTACCGACTTGCCGTGGCCTCCTCCTCCCCGCAGGATTATATTGAACTGTGTACCGGAACTGCCGGTATTTCCGGTTACTTTGACGTGCTCTTCAGCGGAGAGCGCGTGGCCCATCCGAAGCCGGCTCCGGATGTCTTTCTGGCTGCCGCAGACCGGATGAACGCGAAGCCGGAGGAATGTCTCGTTGTCGAGGATTCTGAGAACGGAAGCCGCGCTGCCAGAGCGGCCGGAATGAAATGTATGGGATTCCGCAATCCGGATTCCGGAGATCAGAATCTGGAAGCTGCAGACCGGATCTTTGATTCATTTGACCGGCTTATAGATGAAGCCGGTCTGTAGATCGCCCGTTTTCGGACTCACAGATACAAAATCCGGAAATTATTTTCCAGTCTCTGCAGGTCGATTCTCTCTTATTTATATAATTCCATATAATAATCGCGCAGCCGGTTCTGACTGCGCGATCGTTTTTTCTGTCGTTGTATCTTTTTCTGAACAGCCCCGTGTTTCTGCAGTTTCAGAGCCGTAATACCTCATCATATCATGCAGGTGCAGACCCGCTTCTCTTCGTCCCGGGGCAGAATCCTTCAAATATAAAGGAATCATAATACGGCCGAACCTGCTCCAGCTGCTCTTTGGAACGGACCGTCCATGCGGCAGACGGACAGTGAAACAGCCATCTGCACAGATTTTTTGACAGCGCCTTCCTGTCGCGGATATCATATGCGATAAAGTCCGGTTTTCCCAGGAAGTTGACGAGCAGATGCCGCACAGCAAACCGCTCCGGCCCGTAATGCCCCTCCTGCCTCTGAAAGTTCATGGCCAGCTGTCCGCGGCAGATTTCCGGCCGGTGCTTCCGGTACCACATCAGGGCCCATGGATGGAAGGACTCTATACTGTATTCCCCACGGTATTTCTGCAGCAGACGGTCTGCCCGCTCGCAGACACGGCTGCCGAAACTCTTCTGTTTCATCTCCACCAGCAGCGGAACCCTTCCGTTCACCAGCTTCAGAACATCCGCCAGCAGCGGAATCCGTTCCTGCGTCTCAAGGATTGGAAACTGTTTCAGTTCTTCATACGTATAATCACTGACCTGTCCGTCCGCACTGCAGACACGCTTCAGATCAAAATCATGAAAGACCACTACCTGCTGATCTTTCGTAAGCTGGACATCCAGCTCAATTCCGTAACCATTTTCCACGGCGAGTTCAAAAGCTGCCATCGTATTCTCCGGTATACCCGCATCCTCATTGTGCAGTCCCCGGTGGGCATAATAAATCCCCTTCATTTTTTCCGCATGTCTCCGGATACCCGGCATGATCGCCAGTAAATAGGCTCCGGCCGCTCCCAACAGCCATCCTGCCTCATGTGCCATTGCATTTCCTCTTTTCTGTCACAGGCTCAGAACGGAGCCGATTCATCCGTTCATCGCCTGCCTGTTTCAGCTGTTTAACGTTCTTCTGCTATAAAGCGGAAATACTGCTCCCGGATACGCCGCTTTTCCCGCTGCCGGATCTGCACACGGGCACCGCATTTCATCACAAAGGTATCCTCAACCGAACGGACATGATCCATATTCACGATATAACTCTGGTGACACTTCAGGAAACGTCTGTCAGCGAGCTCCTGTTCCAGGTTCTTCATCCGCTCATAGATCCGCAGCACCTGTCCGTTTGTCAGGTGAATCAGAATCTGATTTCCCTGGCTTTCCGCATACTCTATTCTATCATACCTGAGCTTCATCTGCACAGTCCCGACTGAATTTTTTACATAATAGACTTCCTTATCCAGTTCCTTCGCCTTCTCATATAAAAACCGTGAAACAAGCTTGCTCAGACGGATCCGGTCCAACGGATGAACGAAAGATCCTATCACGTACTCTTCATCCACTGACGGCACGTCTTTGGCAGACGGAAGTGCCCATATTACCAGCAGTTCCTCATTGCGCGCTCTTAACTGCTTCACAAGCTCCGGCTCATCACCATCACAGACACTCATGATCAGAAGACTGCATGACTCAATATCCGCCTCATCCATCAGCTCACTCCGACTGCACGCGGTCACCGTACAGCTGAAATTCAGTTCCTCCATCACGAGAAGCATCTGGCGCTCCAGTTCCTGCCTGGCTTCCCGCTGTTCATCGCATAGTATTACTCTCATATCAGTATTGCACCCCGAAACACTTTTATAAAGTATAACTGATTTATGAAATTTTCGCAACGGATGAAGCGGATTAATATTTATATTTTTTTATGGAGTCAGCGAAAATCTCACACTCTCCGCTTTCCATCCATCACCCTGCAGAACGCCACCGCCGCCAGCGTACTCACCGCCGTCGCCACAATTCCCGGACCGACGATCGCGGTCGGATTGACACTTCCATACTGCGCACGATAGGCGATCACGTTTACCGGAATCAGCTGCAGAGACGAAATGTTAATGATCAGAAAGGTACACATCTCATTGCTCGCCACACCCCGCGGCATAGCCGGAATCCGCGGTGATCTTCCTGACTGCCCTCTGCGCGGCCCGGTCTTCTTATCGCCTGACATAACTTTTCCGGCAGATCCTTCCTCCATCCGCCGCTTCCCTTCACACACAGTCTTTTCACCGCCAATCATATTTCCCCCGGCAGATCCTTCCTCCATCCGCCGCTCTTCCTCCAGCTGCGCCAGCGCCTCCATGGCCTTCAGACCTGCCGGAGTCGCCGCCCACCCCAGTCCGAGGAAGTTCGCCACACAGTTCATCGTGATATGTTCGTTCGCCGGATGTCCCTCCGGAATGCCCGGAAACAGAAACCGGATCAGGGGCTGTACCCGTTTGGACAGACTGTGAATGATACCCGACTCCTCCGCAATCTTCATCAGCCCCATCCACAGCGCCATTACGCCGAGCATCGTGATACACAGTGTGACTGCCTCTTTTGCGGACGACAGAACAGCGTCCGACACAGCCTCCACCCGTCCGGTCACCATACCGTAGACCATACCGGCCAGGATCATTACTCCCCAGATAATATTCATAGACTTCCTCACCAGCCAATTTTTATTACATAATAATATATCAGCTTTCATCTCAAAGCATGACACCACGCCTGATATGCTGTTTTAACAACATTACATTTTAAACAAACACCCAAATCCGGTAATCTGCCGCTTGATTTCCACCCCCTGCCCAGATTATAATGAGCCTGGCAGCATATCGGTATCGTTGCCGAACTATAAACCACAATGTTTTCACAAAACAGGGGAGGTCAGTTATTATGTCAGTAGATGATTATGAAAAAGCCTATCGGGCAGGAAAAAGAGATTATCAGGCCCGACTGCTGCGCGGTCAGCGTCCGACGCTTCAGGTGCTTGATGATATTCTCCCGCCGAACGAATCCCTGAGCATAGAATCACTGGGACTTGTCCAGATTCCGATCGATCAGATCGTGGGAACACGTTATGAGGGCCGCAGCAATGCATTTGCGGGCAACTTCATGCCGATTCTGGATGAAAAGACCGAGTTCGCCATCAAGTGGGGCAATCTGAGCACCGCCCACGAGCAGGAGGGAATCCGTGAGCCTATCAAGGCTGTTGAATATATGAACAAATTTTACGTGGAAGAAGGTAATAAACGTGTCAGCGTCATGAAATATTTTGAGGCGATTTCCATTCCGGGAACTGTCACACGAATCCTTCCGAAGCGGACCGATGACAAAGAAGTGAAGATTTATTATGAATTTCTTGATTTCTACCGTCTGTCAAAAATTAATTATCTGTCCTTCACACGGGAGGGCTGCTTTGCCAAGCTGCAGAAGGTAGTAGGCAAGGAACCGGATGAGATCTGGACAGATGACGAGCGGCTGACGTTCAGCTCCGTCTTCAACCGCTTCACCGCTGCATATGAGGCAAATGGCGGCAGCAAGCTCTCTATCACACCGGGCGACGCATTCCTGGCATTTATCACTGTGTATGGTTATGAAGAGACGGACAATGCCACTTCTGATGAGATGAAGCGTCTGGTGGCCAAGACATGGGAAGAATTCCGTATGCTGGAGAGCAATGAAAAGATCGAGCTGAAAATGGATCCGAACACAGAGAAGAAGCCTCTGATCAAGAAGCTGCTTCCGATGGGCCGTCCAAAACAGAAGATCGCATTTATTTATGAAAGAACTGCCGGTTCCTCCGCATGGACCTATTCTCACGAGCTGGGCCGTCTGCATCTGGAGCAGACCTTCCCGGAGGAAGTCAGCACGATTCATTACGATAATGTAACAGTGGATACTATTGATGAAATACTGAATCAGGCTATTGCCGAGGGCTGCAACCTGATCTTTACCACAACACCGATCTTTGCACCGGCCAGTGTAAAGGCTGCGATCGCCAACCCGGATGTGCGTATTCTGAACTGTTCTCTGAACACGTCCCACCGCTACATCCGTACTTATTATGCGAGAATGCACGAGGCCAAGTTCCTGATGGGCGCCATTGCCGGTTCCCTGGCGGAGAATGACCGTCTGACCTACATTGCAGACTATCCGGTATTCGGAAACATCGCCAATATCAATGCGTTCGCGCTGGGTGCCAAGCTCGTCAACCCGCGTGCCAAGGTATTCCTGGAATGGTCCACTAAAAAAGGTGTGGATATCATGGAAAATATCGGCCGCGTAGGTCCGTCCTGCGTATCCGGTAAGGATATGGTGATTCCGGAGGATGCCTCCCGCTTTTTCGGTATCTATCATATGGAGCACGGCCGCCCGCACCGTCTTGCGATGCCGCTGTGCCACTGGGGCAAATTCTATGAGAAGCTGATCCGCACCATTATGGACGGAACCTGGAAATACGATGATACCTCCACCAAGGCGATCAACTACTGGTGGGGAATGTCCGCTGATGTCGTTGATGTCATCTGTTCCCAGAACCTTCCGGTCGGCACACAGCGCCTCGTCAGGCTTCTGAAGCACACCATCACTTCCGGTGAATTCAACCCGTTCTCCGGTGTCCTGTATTCACAGACCGGTATGATCAAGGGGGAGCCGGATCATACACTGGCCCCGGAAGAGATCGTCAAAATGGACTGGCTGGCGGAGAATATCATCGGTTCCATTCCTGACCCGGATGAACTGATGGATCAGGCCAAACCTGTCCTGTCACAGCAGGGCCTGCAGGCCACAATTGAGTAACAGAATTTCGGGCGGAAAGCGATCACACCAGTGACTTTTGCCCGAACCGAAATACACACGCAGAAAGGTACAGCACATATGCGGATACTCGTAATTGCAGATGAAGAATCCTCCTATCTGTGGGATCATTTTGACAAAAGCAAACTGGAAGGAATCGACCTGATCATCTCCTGCGGAGACCTGCATCCACACTACCTCTCCTTTCTTGCTACTTTTACAGCCGCTCCCGTGCTCTACGTACACGGGAATCACGATGCCAAATATGATCAGGTGCCTCCGGAAGGGTGCATCTGCATTGATGATATGATTTATGAATATGACGGAATCCGTATACTGGGACTGGGCGGTTCGATGCGCTACCGCCCCGGTGCCCATCAGTATACAGAGAAAGAGATGCGCAAAAGAATCAAGAAACTGCGCTTTCCGCTGCTGCGCAGGCGCGGATTTGACATTCTCGTCACCCATGCACCGGCATATCAGCTCAACGACGGCCGTGACCTGCCTCACCAGGGATTCAAATCCTTTCTCGAGCTGATCGAAAAATATCGTCCGAAATACTTTCTGCACGGGCACGTCCATCTGTCATACGGACAGGCGCACAAACGCTACGACAAGTATCAGGATACGCAGGTCATCAACGGATACGAACGCTTCATCTTTGATTACGAAGACAGCGAACCGAGTTCGCTGAAATACGGCAAACCGGATCATTATCAGGAACAAAAAGAAGCCAGGGAGGGCAACCTGTGATAGTTATTGAAGATATTTACTGGGAAAGAGTCAATCTGCATATTCTGTTTTCCCAAAACTTAAAAGGTCTGAATCTGTATTTGATGAGCGGCTCCAGACTGCTGCATTTTACTTCCGACAGCAATGAGCTGGTCCTGAATGTCACCAATACCCCGGAAGGCAAAATGTTTGATAAGGGCAAATGGAAGCTGATCATCAGTGAAGAAACTATTGCAGACTCCGTGGATTATGCAAACCGCAGCGACAGCCTCGATCACAATTTTGTGATCTCCGATCAGCTGATCCGTGATCTGGATGACAAGTCCAGAATTTTCAAATACCGCCGCGGTATCTGCGCCTATATCGTCGATTTCAGCATTGATAAAAATTACTCCTTCTATATTCATTCCAATTTCATGATTGAAAACAGAAGCTGGAAACATTTTTATTTATTTCAGGAAGGAGACACGCTCCGCAAAAAATTCATTATCCTGCTGAAAAAAATGTATCTGGCCGGTATCAACCTGTATTACCGGTTCATGCGGCTATTCAAATTCAACAGAAGGAAAAACGTCCTGTTCTTTACGGAGAACAGTGATTCGCTGACCGGCAATCTGAAGATTCTCTATGACAGTGTCGAAGAGGGAACCTGTCATAAGCTTTCTTATGCAAATGACAATTTCAATTCACACAATAAAAAGATTACGAAAAAGATCTTCAGTACCCTGAAGGGAATCTATTTACTGGCTATTAGCGATATTATTTTTGTGGATAATTACGTTCCGAAATTAACGCATATCCGACTGAATAAAAAGACAAGACTGATTCAGCTGTGGCATGCCGGAGTCGGATTCAAATCCGTAGGCTACGCAAGATTCGGGTTGTCCGGATCCCCTCATCCCTGCCGCTGCTGCCATCGGAATTACACGGATGTCGTTGTTGATCAGGATAATCTGATCGATATCTATAAAGAGGTTTTCGGTGTCCGGACAGAAATCTTCAGGAGTCTGGGTATGCCCCGGCTGGATGGCTACCTGAGCCGCGAAAGGATTGAGAGCGTCACGCAGAAACTGTATGCCATCAACGGAGATCTGAAGCTTAAAAAAGTGATCTTATTTTCTCCCACGTTCCGCGGTACAGGCAGCAATGACGCCTATTATGATTACAGCCTTCTCGACCTTGCACAGATTTATTCCTTCTGCCTGGAGAATGATTTCCTGTTCGTAATCAAAATGCATCCTTTTATTGAGGAGCGGATAGAAATACCGGAGAAATATGCAGATGTGATCCTGGATTACACGGAATTTGAAATAAATGACCTCATATACATCAGTGATATCATGATCACGGATTACTCTTCATGTGCCTATGAGTTTTCCCTGTTCAACCGGCCGCTGATCTTCTACCGCTTTGACAAGGAACTGTATGAATATCTGCGTCCCATGCATTCCTTAAAGGTCTTTTCCGAGGAGCAGTTCGAAGTGAGAACTTTCGGGGAAGTTCTGGAGGTATTAAATAAACTGAAGGATATAGATATCAGCAGAAGATTCGAAAATATCAGGGAAAATAGCGTAACAAATGCATGCGAAGAAATCATCCGTACATTTATGGGGGATTGAATTTCAGATCTGGTTATGGGAGAGTTTTTACGGATAGCTGCTCTTCTGATCCGGTTATGAGAGAACGTTTACGCGGGACTGCTTTTCTGATTCGGTTATG
>JBGVDJ010000059.1:0-10381 GCA_045119335.1 Candidatus Choladousia sp.
TCTGGTGCTTTATGATGGCACTGGGAGCAGAGCGAGCACAGGAGCTTCTTTTACATAACGGCGCAGCATTCATCAACTGTGAGACAATGTATGGCAAAGCAAAGGCAGCCGGAAGGCTGATCAGTACACCAAGAGCGGGCGCAGTCGTTCTCTTCAAAAAGAGCAATGGCGTTCATTACCACACTGAATTTGTTTACGCGGTCAAGAATGGCATCATGTACACCATCGGTTTCAATACCTCAGGCGCATCCACGGTCGTAGCTAACGGCGGCGGAGTGTGCGACAAGCGTTACGTGATCGCTTCCACCAATGCGCACTACTTTATGCCGGATTATGATGCATCAACTGACAGCGCAGATGCATCAACTGGCGATGTGGTTATCTCAACCGGTACCTCTGTCACTTTGCTCAAGTACGGTTCTCAGGGCACCGCAGTAAAAGACATGCAGACAAAGCTGATCGCTCTGGGATATTCCTGCGGCAGCTATGGAGCAGACGGAGACTTCGGATCCGGTACTCTGGCAGCCGTAAAAGCGTTCCAGCAGGACAAGAACCTGACAGTGGACGGCATCTACGGCGAGCAGACAGCCGGTGCCTTGAATGCAGCATATCAGGCACAGACCAAGAAGCAGCCAGCAGATCCGACGCAGGCGCAGCGCCTATTTGTAGGAAAGGTTAAAAAGGACAATGTAGATGTCAGAACCTGGGCAGGCAGAGAGTTCGGCAATATCAAGTCCTGGCCGAAGCTCAATGCCGGCAATCTGGTGGATGTTCTGGATTACACCCAAACTGCACTGGACGGAGAGAAGTGGTATTTTATCCGGATTGCGGGTAAGTACCATGGATTTGTGCCGGTCAAGTATGTGGAGAGAGCGTAATGCCACAAAATAGGTCGCGCATGCAACGGATTGTTGATTTACTCTGATGCCGAGACATGCTATGGTAATCATACCGCAGGGCGGAGGTCGTATACCAGACGTTGTTAATATGAGGACTGTGCTGGACACATTAAGTCGGACGTCGCCGTGTCAGTTTAAGCCACGTAATGCCTGCAGTGGAAGAGGGACGGTTTATCGCCGTCCCTTTAATCATTTATATCATCCATGCGCCAGTTCTTCCGTACCTACATCAGTCAGAACCGCCATAGCAGTCCGGTTCGGTGCTGTATAGCGCTGGGAAAGGTAACGCATGGATGCGCCCATTTCGCCGTCGGGACCGCCACATGGCAGAAATGACAGCGGCATCTTCTGATGCATGGATTCAGCGCAGACGGCGGGAGCTTTTCTGAACTGCTATTTTTTTCTGGACAGATTCAAACAAAGATTCATCAATGATCGGAGTATGCTCCGCTTTTACGATCCGTACCTCTTTTCCCTGATGAAACCGGTCAGCCGGATCTGCGCCGTTTGGATTTCTGCGCAGTTTTCCTGTATATGTGGGATTGGTCAGAATATACTTTACGGTCCGCCCTTCAAAAATATTGCCGCGGTTCGTACGGATTCCAGCCTGATTCAGTTTTTCTGCTATCCGGCGGAAGGAAAGTCCGTTCAGAAAGTCTTCGTAGATCATTTGGACAACGGGTGCTTTTTCTTCATCAATTTCATAGTGCCGTGTCCCCATTTTATAACCAAACGGGGGAATGGATACGACACCGCCTCTGGAAAATTTTTCATTCATGCCGCGTTTCACTTCCTGAGCCAGGTTGATGGAGTAGTATTCGTCCATCGCCTCCAGCAGAGCCTCGATCAGAATGGAGGTGGGATCACCGGTCAGCTGTTCTGTGATGGAAATGACATCAATACCGCATTCCTTTCGCAGCATGGATTTGTACATGATACTGTCCTGGCGATTACGGGCAAAACGGGAGAATTTCCAAAGCAGAATTACGTCAAAGGGCTTTGGTTTTTTCTTTGCCGTTCCGATCATGTTCATAAAGGCAGGACGTTTGCTTGCGTTTCTTCCGCTGATTCCTTCATCGACAAAAATATATTCTTCGGGCAGAAGAATGCTGTGATGTTCAGCATATTCCCTGATCTTCTTCAGCTGACTGTCAGGAGAAAATTCAATCTGATCTTCTGTGGAAACGCGGATATAGGCAGCTCCGGTCTTCATAACGGGCTCCTGTCAGATTTTCCGTTCATTATATTCCGATCCCTGCCTGTACTAAAACCGTTTTTCAAAAAGCAAAAAGGGAAAAAAGACCTCCAGACAGGTAGAAAGAGACAAGGAGATAAAAAAATCAAAAAGAAATCAAAAAGAAGTCAAAAGAAGACAAAAATACCTCCCGACCAAAAGTGCGGGAGGTATCTTTCTGAAACGACAGGCAGATAAATTTTTTGAAGCATTTATTATTTATTTTCTGTACCGGTCAGTTTCTCTGCATGTCTGATTGCGGCATCAATATTTGCACAGAAGTTTTCTTTACCGACTCTGTTGAAAAGACCGGATTTCTTCATAGCGCGCATTGGCTGTTCATTCACATGGGAGAAGATGAGCGTGATGCCTTTTTTTGCACATTTCTCATGCAGACTTTCCAGAGCATTCATTGCCGTACTGTCAAGTGACGGCACACCGCGCATGCGGAGGATCAGGCACCTGGTCATTTCCTTTACCGTGATTTCATCAATACGGTCAGCCGCACCGAAGAACAGCGGACCTGTGAATTCGTAGACACGGATGCAGGATGGAACCTGGCGGAGCTGTTCCGCCTCGGCTGCAAGTTCCTTCTCTGTGAGCTGCTCGGTATAGCGCCATCCGCGCAGCTCTGTTTCATCGCTCATACGCTTCATGAACAGGAGACATGCGAGCAGCATACCGATTTCAATAGCAACTACCAGATCAAACGCAACGGTCAGAACAAAGGTGATGACCAGCACAGCGATGTCACTCTTTGGAGCCGTTTTGATCAGCCGTACGAAGGTTCTCCACTGACACATGTTGTAGGCTACCATGAACAGGATTGCTGCGATAGTCGGCATTGGAATCCAGCCGGCATACGGCATCAGGATAACAAGAATCAGCAGCAGAACGACACTGTGTACCATTCCTGCGATCGGAGTGCGTCCGCCGTTCTTTACGTTGGCAGCTGTTCTGGCAATCGCACCGGTCGCCGGGATGCCACCGAACAGTGCAGATGCGATATTTCCGAGTCCCTGTGCGGCAAGTTCCGTGTTGGAACGGTGTTTTTCGCCGATCATACCATCTGCGACCACGCAGGAGAGAAGCGATTCAATACCTGCAAGAATTGCGATGGTAAACGCATTCGGCAGTGCCGTACGGATCATAGTGAAATCAAATTTCGGCATATGGAAGGTCGGAAGGCTGTTGCTGATCGTATACAGATCACCGATGGTATTTACTTTCAGCGGCAGCAGCTTCACCATAAGGATTCCGACGATAACAGCGATGAGAGATCCCGGAATCTTTTCGGTGATCTTTGGAGCAATGATCAGAACTGCCAGACTGACAAGTCCGACGATCAGTGCATCTGTCCGGAAGGTGTCAAATCCGGCAGAGAATGCCTCCAGCTTTTCGACAGTCTCGATTGTCGGCATTCCCTCCGGATAGGTAACACCGAAGAAGTCCTTCAGCTGTCCGATTACGATCGTAACAGCGATTCCGGCAGTGAATCCGGTAGTAATGGTGAACGGAATAAATTTAATCAGGGAACCGAAGTGGCAGAATCCCATGATGATCAGAATGATACCTGCGAGAATTGTGGCGGTCACCAGGCCATCCATGCCGCTTTCTGCGACGATTCCGGCAACGATGGTAGCAAATGCAGCAGTAGGTCCTGCAATCTGTACATGACTTCCTCCGAACATGGAGATGACGAAGCCTGCTACGATGGCAGTGTAGATACCCTGTTCAGGTCCCACCCCGGATGCGAGTGCAAGCGCGATGGAAAGTGGCAGAGCGATGATTGCTACGATGATACCCGCTACCAGATCTTTGAGAAACTGTGCTTTGGAGTAGGTTTTCAATGTTGTGAACAACATTGGTTTCATTTGGTTCATACGTTTGATCCTCTTTCTCTTTCCTTTGTATTTTTGGGAATTCCCGAAAACCGATATTATTATATATAGGAAGAAACAGCATGTCCATTTTTTCATCCGGGAAAAATTGTATTTTTTTAGGAGCACAGGGAGAAAACGGGAAATCGGAGCCATTGGGACCGCCATACTGACTCATAATGACCTGTGCGATCTTCGCATTGGGTGTCTTGATATTGACCGGGTACTGTAATCTCTTTTCATAATTCCACATAACTTAACAGTCGCCTCCTTCCCAGGGCCATGGCTGGTTCATCCATTCCCAGCAGTCTGTATTGCAGTTATCCGCAGTTGCGATGACCAGCGGTCCGTAGAGTCTGGCATATTCCTGCAGAGCGCGGTTGCGCAGACGATTGTGTTCACGAAAGAATGCCATTGCCTCTTTGTCTTCCGGATGTGTGTCAAGATAAAGGAGGGTATCGTATACAGCAAAACTGACTTCATTGATGAAACAGAGCAGCTGCTTTCTGCTGCCGGTCGGGATATCGCAGCTGCAGTCACGCTCCTGCATGTCGCTCATTCTGTCGGAGCAGCCGCGCTCCCGCATGTCGCTCATTCTGTCGGAGCAGCCGCGCTCCCGCATATCGCTCATTCTGTCGGAGCAGCCACGCTCCCGCATGTCATTCATTCTGTCGGAGCGGCCGCGCTCCCGCATGTTGTTTATTCTGTCGGAACAGCTTTGTTCGCACTCAGTACTTCTTTGCTGCATATCCTGGCGCGCCGGACAGGACGGTTCTGTTCTCTGCATGCTGCGCTGCGGGCAGGACATACCGGAGCGTGAGTTGCCCATCTGATATCCCTGGCGCATCATACGCCGATTATTACTGTTCTGATTCATACATGTATTCCGGTTCATCGCCATTTTCCTCCTCGTCCGCAGAATGGTTTAAAGAGGCACGGGAAGATTGTGCCGGCCTGAAGTCCCCTGCACAGTTCAAACGTTGTTTCCCAGTGCTGATCCGGAACGTATGCCATTGCAAGCGGCGCGTCCGCTTCATGCAGATGACGGTAGATTTCATTTACGCAGCGGTTATCGTGTATGCGACAATCGCAGCCGGTTGTCTGTATCTCTGACATGGAATCTCCTTTTCAACGAATATTTCTTTCCTTATCAGAATATGTATGAACTGCAGAATGGAAAGTTGTACTCAGATTTCTTTTCGTATGTTGTTTTGTACAAAATAGGCATGGTATTTTTCAGCAGGTTGCGTTAGAATAAATCTGTTAATGGGCTGAAATGACAATTGAGAAAGGGTATGAGGAATGAGAAAGACGATTTTGAAACGACTCACTCTGATTATTCTGACCTGCATGATTCTGACACTTGGTATCAATCTGTTTTTCCAGGTGAAGGCGGCACAGAACACCATGATAAAGAATTCGCAGATCAAACTGAATCAGATAGAGAAGATCCTGGATGAGAATGCTGCAGATACGGAACAGGTACGCAGTGAGCTGAAGGAAGATTATATCATCCGTGCCAAAGCGGCTGCCTATATTGTACAGAATCATCCGGAAGTGGAAAATGATCTGGAGGAAATGATCAGGATTGCACAGCTTCTGCAGGTGGATGAGTTTCATCTGTTTGACAGGACCGGTACGATCTATTCCGGTACAGAACCGAAATATTACGGCCTGACCATGGATTCCGGTGAACAGATCGGATTCTTTAAACAGATGCTGGAGGACACGACGCTGGCATTATGTCAGGATGTGACTCCGAATACAGCAGAGAACAAACTGATGCAGTACGTTGCTGTATGGAGCGAGGACGGAGAACGAATCGTTCAGATCGGTATGAGTCCGAAGCGTTTGCTGAAAGCCATGGCAAAGAATGAACTTTCCTACATATTTTCCATGGTCACACCGGAGCCGGAGACTGTTATTTATGCGGTGGACAGAGAGGACGGTGAGATCCTCGGATGTACGGAAGCAGGTCTGATCGGTGAAAATACAGAGGATATCGGGCTTGTTATTCCGGAGAATGTTTCGGATGGGACAGGATTCGGACAGAAGATCGAAGGTGTTAAGAGCTACTGTGTATTCAAGACAGTAGGAGATCAGTACATAGGAATCACACAGAAGAACAGCTATATGTATGACGGGGTCGGCAGCAGTATGGCCACGGTAGCATTGTATCTGCTGGGGATTTTTCTGGTCATGATCTTTGCGATCCTGATGCAGGTCAACCGTGTGATCATCAGCGGAATAGACCGGATCAATGAGAAAGTGGAGATTATTACAGCCGGTAATCTGGATACGGTCGTAGATGTTTCCAACACAAAGGAATTTGCGGAGCTGAGCCAGAATATCAACAGTATGGTGAGAAGTCTGCTGGATACAACCAACACCCTGTCACAGCTGTTTGACAGTGTAGACATTGAGATAGGTGTCTATGAATACCGTGAGCATATGAATCGTGTGATGGTGACGCGGAAGACGGTTTCTCTGCTGCAGATTCCGGAGCTGGAGATCCCGTATCTGCTTGCTGATAAAAGGATGTTCGAGGCACGGCTGGATGAGATACGGCAGTATCCGGTGGAAGGATCTGCTGATACATACCGGGTTTCGGGGGAACAGGAGCAGTATGTTCGTATCCGTTCCTTTGAGAAGGACGGAAGTACCTTCGGTATGATTGCTGATATGACAGAGAGTGTCGTGGAGAAGCAGAGGATCGAGTCGGAGCGTGATTCGGATCTGCTGACCGGGCTGTGGAGCCGAAGAGCGTTCTACAGTCGCATGGAACAGTTTTTTGAGCAGCCGGAGGAACTGAAGAATGCGGTTCTTATTATGACTGATCTGGATCATCTGAAAAATGCGAATGATACATACGGACATGAGTTCGGTGACTGCCTGATCAGAAAGGCAGCGGAGCTTTTTAAAGAATGCGGAACGCCGGGAGTTCTTCCGGCGCGTCTGAGCGGCGACGAATTTGCGCTGTTCCTTTACGGGGCAGAGACGAAAGCGGAACTTGTGCGGGAGATCGAACTGCTGAATTGCAGGATGCTGGAGCAGACGATCGAGATTCCGGGAGGCGGACAGTATCCGGTAAGATTGTCTGGCGGGTATGTATTTTATCCGGAATGCAATACATCCTTCCGCAGACTGATGCGTCTGGCAGATCTAGCCATGTATCAGGCAAAACGAAAAGGAAGAGCCGGTTTTGTGGAATATGAGGAAACGTTTCCTGCCATGGAGGCTCAGGAAGACAATACCGGTTTGTAAGCAGAAAAGAAAATACTGGTTCTACTGGAAAAAACAGAACAGATATGTTATGATTAGCGGGTGACTCTAAAGAGAAGATAGAAATGAAGGGATTTTATGGCAACAAGAACAGATAATTTGCGTCCCGTCCGGAAGCAGAATTCTGCACCGAAGCAGAAATCCGATCCGGGGATGAACAGAAAGAACCTTACGCGCAGAGTGTTCGCTGCGGAGCGGGATTACTATGATTATAATCTGCTGGCAATCGTTATTCTGCTGACCTGTTTCGGACTCGTTATGCTGTACAGTACGAGTGCATATGAGGCCATGCTGGAGACAGGCGGAGACGATATGTCATATTTCAGAAAGCAGGCGGTCATCAGTGTGGCTGCGCTTGTGCTGGCACTGATCGGTTCTCAGATGGATTATCATTTTCTGGCACGGTTTGCGACACCTGTCTATGCGGTATCGCTGTTCATGCTGTTCATTACAAAGTTCATCGGCCGGGAGGTCAACGGTGCGAAGCGCTGGATCTATTTCGGACCGATTTCATTCCAGCCGGCCGAGCTGGCAAAGCTGGCTATTATCCTGTTCCTGCCCGTTATGATCGTAAAGATGGGCTATAAACTGAAGGGGTGGAAGGCTCCGCTTGTCGTAGGCGGATTCGGAATGCTGGCTGCAGCGTTTACGTATGTATTTACGGATAACCTGAGTACAGCCATTATTATTGCAGGCATCACGTTCGTCCTGATCTTTATCGCACATCCGCAAACGAAGCCTTTCATTGCCATGATAGGAGCCGGCAGTGCATTGGTGACCGTTTTTGTCCTTATACTTGTAAATATGGTGGAGAGTTCGGGCAGTTTCCGTATCAGGCGTATTCTCGTATGGCTGGATCCGGAATCCTACTCAAGTCTGGGCGGTTATCAGATCATGCAGGCGCTGTATGCAATCGGTTCCGGAGGATTTTTCGGCAAGGGTCTGGGCAACAGTACACAGAAGCTGGGCAAGCTTCCTGAGGCGCAGAACGATATGATTTTCTCTATCATCTGCGAGGAACTCGGTGTGTTCGGAGCGGTGCTTGTTATCATGATGTTCCTGTTCCTGCTGTATCGTCTGTTCTTTATTGCGCAGAATGCCCCGGACCTGCTTGGTTCTCTGATCGTATCCGGTATTTTTGTGCATATTGCACTGCAGCTGGTGCTGAACCTTGCGGTCGTTACGAATCTGATTCCGACGACCGGTATTACACTGCCGTTTGTCAGCTACGGAGGAACATCGATCGTGTTCCTGATGGCTGAGATGGCACTGGCGCTCAGTGTCTCGAGGCAGATACGTTTTAATCTATGATGATCTATATTCATATTTAATTTATAAAACAGGAGAGAGTAAAATTATGAGCAAAGTTAAGACAAGATTTGCTCCGAGCCCGACAGGCCGGATGCATGTAGGCAACCTGAGAACCGCTCTGTATGCGTATCTGATCGCAAAGCATGAGAATGGAACATTCATGCTGCGTATCGAGGATACGGATCAGGAACGTTATGTTGAGGGAGCGGTAGAGATCATCAACCGTACACTGGCAGGCACAGGACTGATTCACGACGAAGGTCCGGATAAGGACGGCGGCTGCGGTCCGTATGTTCAGAGCGAGCGTCAGAAGGCCGGTATCTATATGGAATACGCAAAGAAACTGATCGAAAAAGGTGAGGCATATTACTGCTTTTGCGACAAAGAACGCCTGGAATCTCTGAAACAGGTTGTTGCAGGCAAGGAGATCTCAGTATATGATAAGCATTGTCTGCATCTCTCCAAAGAAGAGGTTGAGGCGAAACTGGCAGCAGGAGTTCCGTATGTGATCCGTCAGAATGTGCCGCAGGAAGGTACAACCTCTTTTGTGGATGAGATCTACGGAACAATCGAGGTTCCGAATGCTGAGATGGATGACATGATCCTGATCAAGTCTGACGGATATCCGACCTACAATTTTGCCAATGTGGTAGACGACCATCTGATGGGGATTACGCATGTGGTGCGCGGCAATGAGTATCTGTCCTCCTCACCGAAATATAACCGTCTGTACAACGCATTCGGGTGGGAGGTTCCGGTATATGTGCACTGCCCGCTGATCACGGATGCAGAGCACAAGAAGCTGAGCAAGCGTTCCGGTCATTCTTCTTATGAGGATCTGCTGGAGCAGGGATTTGTATCAGAGGCAATTATCAATTATGTGGCACTGCTTGGCTGGTGTCCGCAGGACAACCGTGAGATATTCTCTCTGGAAGAGCTGGTGGAGGCATTCGATTACCGTCATATGAGCAAATCTCCGGCTGTATTTGATATTCAGAAGCTGCGCTGGATGAACGGAGAATATCTGAAGGCGATGGACGATGAGAGGTTCTATGAGGCGGCACTTCCCTATCTGAAGAAGGCGATTACAAAGAATCTGGACCTGAAGAAGATCGCGCAGATGGTAAAGACACGTATCGAAGTATTTCCGGATATTGCGGAGATGGTCGATTTCTTCGAGGAGCTTCCGCAGTATGACTGTTCCATGTACACACACAAGAAATCCAAGACGAACGAGCAGACCTGTCTTGAGGTGCTGACGGAGCTTCTGCCGCGCCTGGAGCAGCAGGAGGATTTCAGCAACGATGCGCTGTTTGAGCTGCTGAAAGCATATGTGGATGAGAAAGGCTGCAAAGTGAATTTCGTTATGTGGCCGGTGCGGGTGGCTGTATCCGGCAGGATGATGACACCGGCAGGCGCAACAGAAATCATGGAGATCCTTGGAAAAGAAGAGTCTGTTGCACGTATCAAAAAAGCAATTGAAATGTTAGGAGAAGCATGCAAATAAGCAATGCACAGTCAACGGCAATCGCCCACAGAACGGGTCCGGCTATGGTACTGGCCGGGCCCGGTTCCGGAAAAACCCTCGTGATTACACAGAGAACAAAATACCTGATCGAGCAGTGCGGCGTAAAACCGCAGGAGATTCTCGTGATTACCTTTACGAAGGCTGCAGCAATGGAGATGCGCAGTCGTTTTTTGGGTGTCTGTAATTTCCCGGGGGGGTCCTTTGGAACCTTCCATGCAGTGTTTTTTAAAATATTAAAACATGCGTA
>JBGVDJ010000060.1:0-95418 GCA_045119335.1 Candidatus Choladousia sp.
GCAGAGCGAATATACCGCTACTTCGATGAAATCAATGCTGAGCCAATCGTCTATCATTGGACATATAAAATGGATGAAATTGATCCTGATGAAGCAGCAACTATTTAAACTATCAACAACTTAATATTTGCTGTACTAGTAGACATAAATCCAGCAAATGGAAATGGAATTATAATGAAATACCCAATAAGTGGTGTTAATAAATTATTGGCAGAATCG
Organism: Candidatus Choladousia sp.; assembly: GCA_045119335.1. Lineage (GTDB taxonomy): Bacteria > Bacillota > Clostridia > Lachnospirales > Lachnospiraceae > Choladousia. The sequence goes on from JBGVDJ010000060.1 coordinate 220, forward strand.
GAACAGGAAGGCGAATTGTCTTTCAAAACGGCTGTTGTTCCTTACAAAAACCGTTTTATTGTTGGAAATGATAGCACCTGCATTCTGCGGAACTTGACGAACTCCGATGCGATTCAGAGCGGACGCTATGCGGAGCATAACGAACGCCCTCATTAACAATTATTCTAATATTTCCACTTTACAAGAATGTTTCTTCTGTTGTTTGTCGTAACTGATACCAACCGCAAGGATTTTTCCTGTATATTTCGGATTCTCTCCTAACTTTCCTTTGAAGCGGAGTGCATATTTTTTATCTTTAATCTGCTGAATGGCTTCATCTGGTGTGTGATCCACTTTTAATTCCAAGATAATACAATCTGCACTTATCTTGAACTATGCCTATCTTTTATTAATTTTCACTCCGATATTTCTGAATAAATTTCAGTTGACTTCATGCAAATATGGTGTATAAATTTTAATCTAACCCAATAAACAAAGAGCATTCATTGCTTCAGGCAAAAATATTTATTGGTCTGACACCCTGCTTTCAACTGTACTTTCAAACAGTTCACAGGGTTGCCAGACCTGTTTTCCGAACATACCTTATCCCCCTCAAGCCCGCATGTTTACAGGCTTTTCAGTTCCTCGCTGTCTTCAACGTCTGTTCTTATATTCGAGGCGAATTTTGTCCGCAATTAATGCTATAAATTCTGAATTTGTCGGTTTGCCCTTTCCATTGCTGACCGTATATCCGAACAGCTCATCAATGGTATCCATCTTGCCTCTGCTCCACGCCACTTCGATCGCATGGCGGATCGCACGTTCCACGCGGCTCGGCGTGGTCTGATGACGTTTGGCAATGGTCGGGTAAAGGATCTTGGTAATCGAATTCAGCATCTCCATATCTCCTACTGACATGATGATCGCATCCCTCAGATACTGATATCCTTTAATATGTGCCGGAACTCCGACTTCATGTATAATATTTGTGACATCTGTTTCCAGATTGTTCTCCATATACTCCTTCTGACTTTCATACGTGCTTGTTTTTCTCATCTTTGAGAAGCTTCTCTGCTGTCTGGAACGCACACGCTTGATGCGGTTCACAACAGTCTCATTGTCAAACGGCTTCAATATATAATAATCTGCACCAAGTTCAAATGCGTCCTCTGTCATCTTCTCCTGGCTGACAGCGGAGATTACGATAAATGCAGGTTTCTTCAGATTCGGTTCGTGATTCACACGGTCCATGACCGTCAGTCCGTCGAGCTTCGGCATAATGATATCCAGCAGTACTACATCCGGTTTCTTCTCCTTGATGATCTCAATCAGTTCTTCCCCGTTTCCAGCCTTACCGACAACTTCCAGTTCCTCATCACTGCTGACGATCCGGTCCAACAGCTGCACCATCCTCTCGTTGTCATCCGCAATCGCGATATTCAGCTTTTCCATAGTATACTCCTCTCATGATTCAAAAATTTGTCGTTGCACTGCTGCATTTTTTGAGGGCCCATACCAAAAATTGTCATGTACAAAAACTACTTGTATTATATATCAACCGACTGTATTGGCAAGTAAATCTTATCGCAGAAAACGAGTCGATCCGCCCTGTTTCGTCTGCCGCAGTATACCCCTTATGTAAAAAAATAACGACTGAGCTGACGAATCATGACGATAAAATGAGAAAACATTTTGAATCAGTCGAAATATTTTTTGTCATCGTCCGAAGACATCATTTGACGGCATTTTGCATATTGTGCACATCCCGCAGATTCTTTCGCGGCGCAAAAGGAGCCGCCCCTGCTGATGGCAGACCATGCCATATGACAGCGGGCAGCTCCTGTATCCTGCTGAAATCATTTTGCTGCGCAGACGTATAAAACCTGTTTTATACTGTGCGCGCCTTCCGTGCTTATTCTGCCGGTTCGCCGATCAGTTCACAGACCAGTCTTACCGCATCCTCGATACACCCGTTGCAGGAACGAAGCGGCTGCTTTGTCTCGACTCCTTTCAGCTCCCTGCAGATCGTGGATCCGTTCTTGGCACGGAATTCCGCGTTCAGATTCTTTGCAAGCATATAGGTGTTCTGTTTGGAATCCGGGGCATCCAGCCTTGCCGTGCTGTTGATCAGACCGATAAGTGCCTGCGCTCCTGCTACTGCACCGCAGGTTCCCTCCATGTCGCCGCCGCCAAGTCCAAAGCCTTCCATGGCGCGGAACAGGTCTTTTTCCTCCATGCCTGCCTTGTCGCAGAATGCACACGCTACAGACTGGCTGCAGTTGTACCCTTTCCTGTGATTCTCCAGTGCTTTTTCAATACGATTCATTTTTTCCTCCTGTACCCTTCTTATCAGATTCATTTATCTTTTCTGCCATGCCTGATCCGGCAGCAGATATTCACAGCAGTGCTTCGCTCCATTCCTTTTCCCTGAATCCGACGAGCACACTGTTCTCTGAAATGAATAACGGTCTTTTCACCAGCATCCCGTCCGTTGCCAGCAGATCAAGCTGCTCTTCCTCTGACATTTCCGGAAGGCGATCCTTCAGTCCATATTCTTTGTACAGATTTCCGCTGGTATTGAAAAATCGCTTTAATGGCAGACCGCTCATCCGATACCAACGCTCCAGCTCAGCTTTCTGCGGCCGGTCCAGTCTGATATCACGCAGCCCGTATTCGATTCCGTTTTCCTGCAGCCACTTCTCTGCCTTTTTGCAGGTACTGCATTTCGGATAACATACAAATAAGTTCATCCTGCTCCTCTCTGTCCGGTTCCATCTGCCGTTCTTTCTGTTGCCGGACGCTTATTTCTGACTTCCTTTATCGCTGTACTCCCCTTCTCCTGAAAACAGAAAGTACCATAGCCAGAAATCCTGCTGCCGCACCAAAGCCCCATGCCGCGATCGGAGTATCATCTCCGGTCTTGGCTGCTTCCTTCGATCCTGCTGTTTCTGCTGACGTATCCTGGGAATCGGATTTCTCTGAATCAGAAGATTCACTCTGAGACTGATTTTCATTTTCGTCCTGCTCTTCCGTCACTGACTCCCTCATACTGTCGTAATCAGCCTGCGCAATCGCAAGATCAGCCAGTGCAGCAGTATAAACTGTCTCCGCCATCTCGAGTCCATCCGCAGTTTCAAACAGAAGACTCAGTGCCTCCTCATACTGCTCATCTGCCTCTGCGACTGCTTCCTGCGCAGTACGGACAGCGTCAAAATACGGATTCAGATATGCAAAATCCTCATCGGTGATCGGTTCTTCAAGTGCTTCCTCATACGTGAGCGTATTTGCTCTCGTCAGCCTGTCATCTGCATCTTCCCATGCCAGCTCTTTCGTTTCCACTGTTTCATATGCTGCAGCAACTGCCGCTTCTGCTTTCTCCAGCTCTGCCTTTGCAGTCTCCACAGCTGCCTGAGCCTCTGCCAGTTCGGATTCTGCCTGCTCCACCGCATCGAGAAGTGCACGGATCTCGTCGGCCTCTGCCCTTAAGTTGTCCGCATCTTCCTGTTTTTCCTTATATGCCTCGATTGCTTCCTTCAGCGCCTCTGCCTTTTCTGCTGCATTGTCGAGCGCCGTTTTTGCTGCTTCAGCCTTTGCCTCATAATCGGCATTCGCTGCTGTCAGAGCTTCTGCTGCATCTGCTGCTGTCTGTTCAGCTGCAGTCAGGCCTGTTTTCTGCTGTGACAGCACATTTGCTGCAGCCTGTACCTCCTCGTCCAGACTGTCAAGCGCAGCCTGTGCAGCATCCTTCTCCGTCTCTGCGCCTGCCACAGCAGTTTCCTTTTCCGTCAGATCTGCCTGTGCAGCTGATAATGCCGCCTCAGCTTCTTTCACTGCATTCGCAGCTGCAACGGTTGTATCCTCAGCCGCTGTCAATGCATCCTGCGCAGCAGCAGATTCCGCCTTCGCATTGCTCAGCCGGTCTGCTTTCGTATCGTATACTTCCTGTGCTGCATCCTGATCTGCCTGTTTTTCTGCAGCAACAGCCTGTTCGCGCTCCAGTACCTCCGCCTTTTCCTCCTTGACGGCCTTTGCTGCGCTGACTGCTTCATCCAGACTGTCAAGTGCATCCTGCGCTGTATCGACCGCTTCCTCTGCCGCAGTCACTGCAGCGGTTCTGGTCACAACATCCGCTTCGGCATCCGCAAGCGCTTCCTGTGCATCTGCCACCGCTGCCTTTCTGTTCTCCAGATCTGCTTCGGCCTCTGCCACAGCATTCTCGGCCTGCTCGACCGCTTCATTTGCAGCCGCAAGAGCTTCTGCTTTTTCGTCGGCCGTACTCTGTCTGGAAGACTGTACCGCCTGTGCTGCCGCCAGCTCTTCCTGCGCTTTTGCCAGATCATTCTGCGCAGCCGTCAGATTCTGTTCTGCCTCTGCGACTGCGGCCTGAGCTGCTGTCACCGCATTTGCTTTTTCTGCCTGATCATTCTGAGCCGCGGTCAGTGCATACTGTGCATCGCTCACGCCCTGCTCAGCATCCGTGACTGCCTGCGTTACCTTGTTGTAATATTCCAGAAAATAACTCTCATATGTGTCTACATCATAAGATTCACCATAGCCGCTGCTAGCTATTCTCCATTCGCTCGCGAACGTCTGACCGAATGTGATATTCATGTACGGTACTCCGTCCGAATACGTGGCAATGGCATATCCGGTTGCAGCATACCCATACGCTGAATTCATTATATTTGTATAATGACCGATACCGCTCTCCCGCTGTCCTGCATCGTACAATACTTTCTCTTTATCATACCACTGCTTGAACGGATCTGCAGCAGTGTCGGAATTCCATGCAAGATTTTCACCGACACTAAATTCCTTTGCATGTTCAATAATGTAACTTGACCAGTTGGTATCCATCTGCGCCATTGCCATAAGGGCACTGTTGACCTCAAGCTCATTTGTGGCTGCAAAATTACTGTCACCGTCTGTCCGAAGTTTATTGCATTCACGGATATGATCAAATACCAGCTTCATATTTTCCAGATTTGTCGCATCATCCTCTCCGCCGATCTGCGTCTTCTCCTTAAAATCGGTATGCTGGAATTCACTTGCATCCATATTCAGGATCTCATAGGCCAGTTTTGCACTTAACGACTCCTTTTCCTGCCACATATCATAGAAGAATCCCATGGAACCTTCTTTGATCTTCTGCTGCGCCGCCTCCAGGACTTCCTTTGCACTTTCCAGTGCCTTCTGTGCATTTGCTACCGCATCATCTGCGTCCTTCTTGTCTCTGTTTGCATTTTCCAGTGTCTCATCAGCAGCAGCTTTATTCTCTGTCGCCGTATTCAATGCAATAGCTGCCGCATCCGCAACTGCCTGCGCCGCATCCGTTGCCTTCTCTGCTTCTTCCAGTGCTTCATCTGCAGCAGCTTTTTCCTCCTGTACCGCATCCGCCCTGTCAGCAGCATCGTCCAGATCCGCTTCCTTCTCCGCCAGAGTCTCCTCTGCCTCCTTCTGTGCAGCCTGTGCATCAGCAAGTGCCTGCTCGGCATCTGCAACAGCAGCATTGGCATCTTTCAGATCCTGCCTGGCCTGTTCCAGAGCAGCCTTCTTTTCTGCAAGTATGGCTGCCGCTGCCTTGTATGTCTCTGACTCCCTATCTGCATTGGCCACCGCATCATTATATGCTTTTTCAGCCTGATCATAATCTGCCTGTGCTGCTTCAACAGCCTGATCCGCAGCATCTTTCGCAGCCTGCGCTTCTTGCAGTGCTGCGGCAGCGTCATCCGCCTCAGCCTGCGCATCCTCTGCTGCTGCTTCCAGGCTCTGCACATTCTCTTTTGCCGCCTGTTCTGCCTTCTGCGCTGCCGTCTGCTCTTCCTTCGCGGATGCAGCTTCCTTCTCTGCTTCGACTACTGCATTCGCTGCCTCATCTCTGGCTGCCTCTGCTGCTGCAAGAGCAGTCTGCGCAGCAGTAAGTTTCTCCAGCGCGGCCTGATATTCCGGAGAGCTCTTATCAGCATTTGCCGCTGCTTCGTCGTATGCCTTCTGAGCTTCCTCAACTGCCTTTTTCGCTGCTTCTACAGCTGCATCCGCATCTGTCTTATCTGCCGCTGCTGCTTCCGCTGCTTCCTTTGCCTGCTCCTGCGCTTCCGCTGCTGCTTCCGCTGCGCTTCCGGCTGTATCTGCTTCTGATTCTGCCTGCTCGGCCTGTTCCTTTGCCTGATCTGCTTCCTCCTCTGCCCGGACAGCCTCGGATTCTGCCTCCTTCGCCTGCTCCTCTGTCACATCTTCGGCCTCCAGCTGCGCCTGTCCCAGTGCATCTTCCGCATCCCACTGATCCTGCTGTGCCTGCTCCAGTTCCTCTTCCTTCTGTGTCAGATTCTCTTCCGCATTCTCCGCATCCTGCTGTGCCTGTTCCAGTTCCTCAAGTGCCGTATCCGCAGCATCCTTTGCCTGATTCTGAGCATCCTCCAGCGCATTCTGAGCATCCTGCTCGGCCTGTTCTTCCTGCTGCCTTGCCGCATCAGCCGCCTCCTGCGCTGCATCTGCATTTGATACAGCTGCATCATATTCGCTCTGTGCCTGATTCAGCTGTGCTCCGGCATTATCCGCTCCCGTCTGCGCCTGATCCAGATTCTGCTGTGCTTCCTCCACGGTTCCCGGTGCCTCATAAACGGAGGTATCTGCCTCTACGACCTCCGTCTGATTCGCCGTTGTGTCGGTCGTCTGCGTCTCCGCTGCCTGCACACTGAAAGGTGCCGCCGCAACCGCACCGGTCAGAGCTGCTGAAAGTTTGAGTATGTCTTTCCTTTTCATAATTCATTCCCTCCCGCAAATATCACATTTCATGTTACCGTACCCAAAATTCACTGACTTTATTGTACTATTGTAATGAATTGTTTGCAACTGATTCTGTAAAAAAAAGGGAATCTTCTCTTCCGAGCTGATTCCCCTGCGGTTCATATGTTTATTCTGTTATTGTTTTTACTCTGCTGCTGTTACCGCTGTAATATGCGGGTTTACTCCCTCATACCAGTACAGGAAGCCTTCCATATCGATCACATCACCGATCTGCAGCTCTTTTACTGCATTATAAACTTCTGTTGTGTTATCGCACAGATAAGACTCTACTGTGAATGTATATGTCTCACCGTTGATCGATGCATTGAAGTAAAGGTCATCACCGTCCTGACCGGAACCATCCCAACTGTACAGGAATGCTACATCATTTCCATCCTCATCCTGGCCTGCAGCTTCTACTGTAAGACCCTTGAATGCTACGAATTCATTCTGATGGCTGATCAGCTCATCTGTTCCGAGCAGCTCTGTGGCATCCATTGCCTCAGCAACGTACTCGCCATCCAGAATCTCAAATGTGGCATCAATGATCTCAACTTCACCTGCCCACTCTGACTTGTATCCTGTGACCTTGATCTTTGTTCCGACTTCCAGTTTCTCATAATCCTCTTCGGAGCAGGCCATATCGTACAGGAAGTAAGCGCCGTCCTTATCCTGTGTATAGACAGTAGCCTTATCTTCCCACCAGGACTGCTTCGCCTGAACATAAGCCTCGATCACTACTTCAGAATCAAGCTCTGCTGCCACATACTCATCATAAGTCATGACACCCTCTGACTTTACATCAGCTTCAGCTGCTTCTGTAACCGCTTCTGTGGACTCTTCTGCCATAGCCAGACCGGTCGGAACCATTGTAAGTGTAAGAGTTAATAATAATGCTGTGATTTTTTTCATTTTTATTCTCCCTTTCGTATGTATTGTTAGAAAATACAAAGCTATTATACAGCAAAAACGCAATAAATCAATGCTTATTTAACTTTTCTGCTGTTTTTTCTTTCTGACTGCACTGATGATCAGATAAAGCAGGATCAGAATCCATACGCCTGCCAGAGAGGACAGCAGGATTACAGAAGTAACAGGAAGCTCCCCTAATTCCGCTTTTCCGCCGGATGCCGGATCGTTCTGATTCTCCCCCTGATCCAGACGGTACAGTGAAGTGACATCCGCATAAAGTGTTTCAATATAATCATCATCCACCGTCTGCTTTCTCCTGACTGACTTCGTTACATTCTCTATCAGCTGTCCGGCCGCATCACGAAGCGATGCCGATCCGTTGAACACCGGTGTTACAAATGTGTGCTCCACATTATCGAGCAGCAGCTGTGCGGCCCTGATCTTCACATCGTAATAAGTATCATTGTCCTCCCCGCATCTGGACAGGTAATCCTGATACTCCGCGGAATCCTGAGCCCTGGATGTCACGGGCACATACCCCTCCGTCTCTGAATAGGCAATCTGCACCTCGTTGGTCAGCAGATACTGTGCAAACAGCCAGGAGGCCAGAACCTCCTGCGGATCTGCTTTATTGAATACGCACACAGAAGGCCCCTGAGATATCATCTGCGGATTTTCTGTATCGAACTGAGGAATCGTCATGACCGCAGTCTCAAACTCCACAAATTTGTCCTCACTGATATCAGAAAGCGGTGCCTGCGAACCCATCCAGGTAGCACCTGCTGTAGAGTCAATGGCAAAGACACACTGACCGGCATTCAGAAAATTCGCCGGATAACTGGAAATCTTAAATGTTGAGAATGCACCGTTCTTCACATGCTCTGCAATCGTATACAGGAGTTCTCCGGTCGTATCATTGAAGAGCAGAATTTCTCCGTCCTCCGTGGAATACCCGGCTCCCTTCTGCTTCAGCATCTGGATCATCATGTTATCCGTCGACTTATAGATGAAAGGGATCATGGTCTTCTGTCCATTCAGAAGATACGTTCCATCCTCATCCTGCGCCGCTGCTGCTTCAGAGACTTCCCAGACAAAGTCCCAGGTAAGGACCTCCGGCAGCGTATATCCCAGAGTCTCCACATACGTCTTGTTCACATAGCAGGCTTCTGTGGAACGCATAAACGGGATCGCATAATAATGTCCGTCGAAGGAACATTCCTCCAGAAACTGCCCAATGATCTCCTCCTGTGCCGGAGAATCGAAGCGTACTTCACTTCCGCCAAGACCGTATCTTTCATCCGCAAACAGCTCATCCAGCGGAACGACACTGTTGCTTCCTGTCAGATATGTTGCAATATGATCCGGATACGTAATACAGACATTCGGTGTCGTATTGGTTGAAATATTCGTAATAACATCATTGTAGATTTTGCCGTAATCCGTATACAGCCGCAGATTAACCGTAATATTCGGATACAGTTCCTGAAAATCCTCGATTGCCTTTTCATAGATTTTTGTCTGCGTCTTGTTCGTATCGTTCTTCGCCCAGAATGTGATCTCGTACTCCTTCGACTGATCAAATTCCTCCGGAACTTCGAACGCACTGCGCTCTACCGCGCCATGACATCCGGTGAGCATCCATGCCCCGGCAACCGCAAGCAGCAGAGAACACACCGGTTTTTTCCATCTTCTGATCATCCTTTTGTGCCTCCTCTTGCCACACCGGCCATAATCTTCCTGTGAAACAGCAGGAACAGAATAATCAGCGGAACGGATATCACCACCACCGCTGCCATCATAGCCGGAATATTCTCACGGCCGAACCCGTTCTCACGGATCTCCTGGATTCCGTTCGATACCAGAAAGTATGCTTCATCATCCGTAATCAGGCGCGGCCATACATAAGAATTCCAGCACTCGATCACTTTCAGTATCGTAATCGTAACAAGAGTCGGCTTGCAGATCGGCATCATTACCTTCAGAAGATATTTCAGATCGGACGTGCCGTCCACCTTGGCTGCATAATACAGCTGATCCGGCACCTGCTCAAAATTCTCTTTCAGAAGATAAATATAAAAAACCGATGTGACTGACGGCAGGATCAGACCCGTAAATGTATTTCGAAGATCCAGATTCGTGATCGTCACATAATTGGTGATGATGACCAGTTCATTCGGTATCATCATCAGCGACAGAAAAATCGTGAACGCAAGATTCTTTCCCCTGAAATTAAGCCGTGCAAATGCATATGCCGCAAGGACCGTCACGACCAGCATGAGCGCTGTGGTTGCAACGGTGAAGAGGATCGTGTTTGCAAAATATCCGGCCAGCGGTACAGCAGTAAATGCATCCACATAATTCTGCAGAGTCGGTGACAGTGTATAAAGCTTCGGGATATATTCTGAGTTATACGCACTGTAGCTTTTTACAGATGTCAGTATCATCCAGTAAAACGGGAACAGCACAACAACAGCCCAAAATGTCAGAAGTAAATACGTAACCGCTTTTACAGCAGTTTCTTTGGCTCTGGCCGACTTCTCTATTTTTTCAAAATCAATATGCTTTTCCATAGTCTCTACCCTCATGAATAATGAACCGTTTTTCTGCTGACCAGCAGGTTGATGCAGGTGATCGTCAGTACAATGGCAAACAGGAGGATCGCTGCCGCCGATGCATACGACGGATAGCCGCCGCTGTTGCCGTACAGCATGTCGTAAACATAGCCGACGATCGTGTTCATTCCGGCTGCATTCAGATCCGTTCCGAACAGAGCGACCGCATCACTGTATGCCTTGAATGCACCGATAAATCCGGTAATGATCAGATAGGAGATCATCGGCGAGATCATCGGAAGCGTAATGCGGATAAAGGTTCGGAATTTCGACGTTCCGTCCACCTTTGCCGCATTGTAATAGTCCTTCTTCACAGATGCCAGCGCACTGGTCAGAACCAGAATCTTGAATGGCATGACCACCCAGATCGTATAGAGACACAGGACAAACATCTTCGCCCAGTACGGACCGTCAATAAAATCGATCGACTCCCCTCCGAACCAGTTGATCATCAGATTTACCAGTCCGTCTGTATACGCCGTCTTTTTGAACAGGATCATAAACACCAGACCGACTGCCAGTGTGTTGGTCACGTACGGCAGGAAATAGATCGTCTGATACAGCTCTCTGAGCGGCTTGATGGAGCTCAGTCCCAGAGAGATCAGCAGTGCGATTCCCGTAGAGAGCGGCACGGTAATGATAACCAGCAGGAACGTGTTCTTTACTGCCTGCAGGAAGTAGGGATCCCGCAGAACATACGAATAATTGTATAAGCCGACACCGTAATACGTCTGGGATGCAGAATTGTATCCTTCTTCAAATGAATAAATAAATACATCGATCAGAGGATATACCATGAAAAATCCCAGGAACAGAATCGCCGGCAAAAGGTACAGCCACCCTTTTAAATTTCTTTTTTCCATTTTTTCTCTCCTGTCAGTCCAGTTCAAAAGGGATTCTCTCTTCAGTCTGTCTGTTGAAAACAAATACCTTGTTCGGTTTGATATCGAACCGGACGGTTTGGTTTCCCGTATCGACCGTATTCTCCGCGCTGATGATGGACCTGATCACCGGACTGTCAGCGCACGGGTGTGTGGATACCACGCTGATATCGCGGCCCATGACCTCCACTCCATTCAGGCTGCAGCCAAGCACACCTTTCTCATTGAGAACAAATCCCTCCGGACGGATACCGATGCAGACTTCCTGATCCGGGACATTCTTAATGCCAAAAAGCGCATCATCACCTATGTACAGTCTGCCGCCGCGGACTGCACCGTGAAAGACATTGACCGGCGGCGTACCCAGAAATTTCGCAACGAACAGATTCACCGGACTGTCATAAACCTCCTGCGGTCTGCCGATCTGCTGAACCACTCCGTCTTTCATAACAACGATCATATCGGAAATACTCATGGCCTCCTCCTGATCATGTGTTACAAAAACAGTGGTGATCTTTGTCTCCTTCTGAATTCTTCGGATCTCCTCCCGCGTCTGCAGCCTCAGACGGGCATCGAGGTTGGAAAGCGGTTCATCCAGCAGAAGGATCCGCGGCATTTTCACCAGTGCACGGGCGATTGCAACACGCTGCTGCTGCCCGCCTGAGAGTTCGCCCGGTCTGCGATCCATCAGCCCGTCGATCTGAACCAGTCTGGCCGCCTCCTGTGCCCGCTGCAGCATCTCGGCTCTGGAAAGCCTGTCGGCTCCCTTCAGATTCTGCAGCGGGAACAGAATATTCTGCTCCACTGTCAGATGCGGATACAGTGCATAATTCTGAAACACCATGCCCACGCCTCTCTTTTCTGCCGGCAGTCCGGTGACATCATCATCACCGAAAAAGATCTTTCCGCCTGTCGGCTTCAGCAGTCCGCACAGCAGATTCAGCGTTGTACTTTTGCCGCATCCGGAAGGGCCGAGCAGGCCCACCAGTTTACCGTCCGGAATCTCAAAATTGAAATCACTGACCGCTGTTACCTCCTCACGGGATTTTCTGCGGCCCGGAAATTTTTTCGTCAGATTCTGTAATACAACTTTCATTTTATCCCTTTCCTTTGTATTCAAATTCTCCTGATCTTACATCTGTTGCCTGGTCCGGAATAACAGCCTGTCTGTCCCTCTTCTTCCGGAAACCATCTGCCAGCCTACAGCTTGCTTTCATCATATACTGCTCTGATTCCACCTACAAATTTTGCTCTGGTACGCGCACAGACCACATGCGCATCACCGATCTGCTTCTGACCGATCCTTACCGGCACCGCCACATCCTTCAGATGCATACCGATCAGTGTATCGCCAATATCCATACCGGCATGTGCTCTGATATGCTCCACTGCCGCCGGATGCTCAAACGCATGGTAAGCCGCTGTCGCGAAGGAACCGCCCGCCTTGGGCTGCGGTACAACATTGACTTCCTCATATCCGTACTTTTCCGCCGCCTCACTCTCCACGATCAGCGCACGGTTCAGATGCTCACAGCACTGTGCTGCCAGATAAATGCCCCGCTCCTTTGCTGCACGGTAAATTCCGGCAAATACAGCCCCGGCCGCTTCCGGACTGGAAGCCGTTCCGATTTTACTTCCCAGCACCTCGCTGGTGGAACATCCGGTCACAAACAGATTTCCCGGTTTCAGCTTTGCAGTTTCCATGATCTCACAGGCGGCCTGATAACTCTCCTGTTCCAGTCTCTGCAACAGTTCCATTTTATCTCATACCCCGTTTCATTCAGAATTTGTTTGATGCCCACTATTTTACTGCCATCGCCTGTGAATTGCAAGCAGACATATTACCTTCTTCAGACTTCCCATCTGCCAAAAGCATGATATCGGTAATTTCCGGATAAGTTTTGAAAAATTTCCGGCATCAAAAAAGAAGGTGCATACTCTGCACCTCCCCATCTGACCTTTTCAGGAGTTTACTACATTTCGTCTGTTAAACAGGGATACTGCCAGAACAGCCTGTACGACACAAGCTGCCAGCACCACAATAATTGCAGTCCTGTAATCTCCCGGTATCCCTTCCCCGCTCAGTAATCCCGCCGAATTCATGAGATATGTCGGGAGAAAGTTTCTGATTTCAGATAACATTCCCAGAAAATAACTGCTTCCGAATACCACACCTGTCAGCAGCAGAACCGCTGAATTCGAGGAAACCGCTGCAGACACCAGGACCGTAAGAAAGATCAGCCATACTCCCAGAAGGTACAGACAGAACGCCGCGAATCCCACATGCGCTGCAGCGCTGTTATCCCAGAAATACGCGTTATATCCGAATGTAATTCCGTAACACATCCAGTACAGTGCACTCCAGGCCAGGAACATGACCGCTGTCTTTGATACGACGACCTTCCAGCGTGCCAGACCTTTCGTTACCATCGGAATCAGTGTGCCCTTCTGATACTCAGCTGTAAAAATTCCTGCAAACATCAGCAGAAAGATCACCATTGCCAGCGGAACGTTCTTGTAGAACTGTGCCCAGGAGGTCATTGCGTCCACTGTCACTTCACCGATCATCAGCCCTGAACCTTCCAGCGATCCCGATGCCATCTCCATGATCCACGGAGTGAGCTTCGCCATAGCCGGATTCATAATGCCAAACAATACAAATACGATCACCAGTATCATCAGTCTGCCGGAACGGATGAGGTCCATACATTCTTTCTTCATAAATGCTGTCAGCTGTCTCATTTTCTCACTACCTCCATAAACAGATCCTCCAGACTGTTTTCCAGGCATTCTATTCGCTGCGGGCAGAGATTCTGTTCTGCCAGAAGCTGCAGGATCTCTCTCAGATCTGCATCACTCTGCTTTTCAATCTGTATTTTTGACACCTGCTTTTCAGTCCTGGGGCCCGATGCCTGTACCTGCTTTTCTGAAATTCCTGCATGACCCGGCAGTGCTTCGAGACACGTAATGAACCGCTGTGCGTCCTCCGCCCTGTGAAATTCGATCTCTATGTCACTGCCACTGTGCTGTGCTCTGATTTCTTCAATGCTGCCCTGCATTACGATCCTTCCCTGATGCAGAAATGCAACCTGATCACAGATCCGCTCCACATCAGACAGAATATGCGTGGAGAAGATCACAGTAGTCTCTTCCCTGGCCCGCACCAGTATATCCAGCACTTCCCTGCGCCCCACAGGATCCAGCGCCGAGGTCGGCTCATCGCAGATAAGCAGCTTCGGCCGGTTCAGCAGTGCCTGTGCAATTCCCAGCCGCTGTTTCATTCCCCGGGAAAATCCTTTTATCCGTTTATTCATCCCGGCCAGTCCTACCAGATCAAGCAGTTCCTCTGCGCGCTGCTTTGCCCCGGTTCTGTCCATATCTGTAATACTGCCGCAGAGCAGCAGATATTCCGTCGGTGTCATAAAATCATAGAACTCCGGCACATCCGGCAGATAGCCGATATACCGGTTCGTCTCGTTCTGTCCGAATGAAACCTTCTTTCCGCAGACAGCAATCTCTCCACTGTCCGCTTTCAGCAGTCCCAGGATCATTTTCATCGTCGTGGTCTTGCCTGCACCGTTCTGTCCGATGAACCCGTAAATACTGTGCTCCTGTACAGAAAAACTGATATCATCTATGATCCTGCTGCTTCCAAACGCTTTTGATACGTGATCCAGTCTCAATATGTCCATTATGCATCCTCTTTTCCGAGTAAGAAGTAAAGAACCGGTCCCACATAATTCATCCCCACAATTGCAATGACCAGCCATAATGTACGGCTGCCGCGTTTATAGTGATCGTGTGTCAGAATATGATGCAAAGTCACGATCAGCAAAATGATCTCTGCGATAACCAGCGGAATTAAAAACGGCAGCATTTCATTGATCTGTATTTCATTTATCTGCATAACATTTTTCCCCTTTCTTTATAAACTCCTGTTTCTTTTTCTGATATTCCTCATTCTGATCCAATGCGGCAAATGCCGGATGCTCCAGACTCTGAAGTGTCGTAGCGAACACATTCTTCCAGTCTCTCGGAACCGTTCCGCCCAGATCAAGCTGCTCCACCCACACCGAAAACCGGTCAAAATATTCGTCACCTGCCAGCAGCAGATGATCCTGTATCAGAAGATAATCCGCACAGTCTATAAATTTCCCCAACAGCTTTGCCGCCTTTTCCGGTTCCTGATGCGTGCAGTACACAAGGGCCATCTGATAGCAGAACTGCGCCATCACATTGGCATTCAGATGCTCCAGATCGTATGCGTCTGCTACCAGTTCAATACGCCTCCATGTTTCCTCACATACCGCAGGATCATCCGCATGCACTGCAAGATACAGCGTTGCACTTCCGATCAGTCCAAGCACCTGCTTATACATTATGATCTGTGCATAATCATTGGCTTTTTCCCTTTCACCGGCCTCCAGATAGGCCTGAAGCAGAATGCCTTCTCCCTGATCGGAAAGCCGGGTCGGATCTATGATCTCCTCCAGATTTTCTATTACCTCGCGTGCATTTCCTGATAGAAGCAGGATCATTGCGTTCAGCATTGTCGCATCGCTGCTCAGTCCGATATCCTTGCTGCTTTCGATCACTCGCTGACACAGTGCGGAAGCATCCTTCAGTATTCGCTCCTGCTCTGCCTCCTCCTCTGCCATCATATAATGATTCAGCCACAGACAGCTGACATGATACAGAAACGAATAACAGGAGTAATACTGTTTTACCAGAGCTCTGCTCCGCTCCATCACATCTGAAAAATTTTCCTTTGCAAATGCTGCTCTCAGATCCTGATACAGCTTCCTCTGCTGCTCCCTTCCAAGCTGCGGCTCATATCCCATCAGCTCATCTATTGTTCTATCAAAAAAGGCCGCCAGCTGCGGCAGGATCGTCAGATCCGGAAGGCTTTGTCCCGTTTCCCATTTTGAGACAGATGCCTTCGTTACACCGACAAAATCCGCCAGCTGCTCCTGTGTGATTTTCCTCTCATGCCGAAGTCTCGCGATATTCTCTGCTATATTCAGTCCGTTCATGCAAGAACCTCCTTTCAGATATCATCATACTCAAAAGAAGGTCAAAACTCAATGGAATGAAGCGATATTTTGCGACACAAAATCAACCGGCAGGAAATTTTTTATTTCAAAATATTTTATTTTCAAAATAATCTTGCATTCTCTCACAAACCGTGATAACTTAATATTATTTATTTTGAATGTCAAAATATTCTATTATAAAATTAACAGGAAGGCAAAGAATATTTATGAGAGATTATTTTATTACAACAGATTCCAACTCAGATTTACCAAAGGAATACATAGAAAAGCTGGGAACTGCCATTATTCCTCAGTACTATTCTTTCGGCGATACCGTCTACGGGGACAGTCTCCATATACCTCCGGCAGAATTTTATGAGCGCATGAAAAACGGAGAACTCCCGCAGTCGCAGGCGAACAATCCTGCAGTTATCGAGGAAAAGTTCCGTGCCATTCTTGACCGCGGTGCAGATATCATCCACATTGCTTTTTCTTCTGCACTGAGCGGCAGCTACAACAATGTCTGCATGGCAGCAAAGGAACTGTCCGAAGAATACACAGACGCAAAGATTACTGTTATTGACTCCCTGAACGTTTCTCTGGGTGAGTCTCTTATGGTCATTTATGCAAATAACAGAAAGACAGACGGTGCTTCTTATGAGGAGATCGTCTCAGAGCTTGAAGAATTCAAGAGACACATTAATGTACAGGTTACGGTCAATGATCTGTTTCATCTGCAGCGCGGCGGCCGTGTCAGCAAAACAACAGCCATCCTGGGAAGCGCCTTAAATCTGAAGCCGTTTCTCTATATTTCTGATGCCGGCACTCTTGTCTCCGACGGCACTGCCCGCGGCAGAAAAAAAGCAATTCGCACACTCGTTGACCGTATGAAAGCTACCCTCGCCGAGAATGCAGATCATTCCCTGCCGGTAGGTATCGTCCATGGAAACTGCTACGAAGATGCAAAGACTGTTGCCGAACTGGTCAAAGAAGAAACCTCCTTTACCAATATTATCATCAATGATATCAGCCCGAGTATCGGAACCCATGCAGGTCCCGGTGCATTGGGACTGATTTATTACGGGCAGGAGAAGCCGGCGGTAAAATAAAAAGAAACGGGGGCACCACAGCTTATTGCTCGTGGGGCTGCCCGTTTCTTTTTTCTGTTTCTTTTTTCTGTTTCTATTCTGCTGTATAAAAAGATCGTGCATTTGACAGATACCGTTCTTTAAATACTCCCGGTGATATTCCCTCCACCTTCTTAAACAACTGTCCGAAATACTGTGGATTGTTCCCGCACCCGATCTTTTCCGCAATTTCATTCAATGTTATACTTTCTCCATACCGCATCATCAGTTCCTTTGCTTTTTGAATCCGCTTTTCTGCCAGAAAGGATGAAAATTTTCTTCCGGTTTCCTTCACGAATCTTCTGCTCACATAATCCACATTCATAAACAGTATATTTTCTGAAATCCACTTTAAAGACAGGGATGTATCCTCCAGATGCCGGTCCACGTAATCCTCTATCTGGCCGCTGATTCCGTTTCGGGTATTCTGCATTGCCCGGATAATCCGTTCCAGCTCCAGGAGCAGACATTCCTTCATCTGCGCAACATCCTTCATTTCTTCCAGCTTTTCCAGAATGCCGTAGGACTCAACGATAGAATGCCTGCCATTTTCCATTGCCGCACGAATCAAGATGGAAGCCGCCACCCGACAAAGGAATTCCCTGTCATCAATATTCTGAATCAGAATACTGAAATTATTCCAGCTCTCTGTTCTGTCATGTATCTCATCCTGAAACAGCTGATTTAAAAGCTTCTCGATCTGCCGCTGTACCCCGGTCTGATTCTCGATTCGAAACAGTTCGCAATCCCGTCCAAAGTACACCACCTCATACCGCCTTATTTTTTTCAGAATATCTTCCAACATATCCCGAAGCTTCTCGTATTTTACAGTCTTCGTCTCAAGTCCCACATCGTAATGCGGCAGCCGACACTCCTGTATCCATCCTGTAATTTCTGAATCATTGATCCCGGATGCCCTGTCAAATAACAACAATGTGTTTTTCACGTACAGCGTATAAATACCCTTTGCAAATTTTTTTCTCATATCATTCAGAAAATTCTGCAGATTTTCCTCTGTCAGAAAATATACATACAGCAGGGTATAAGCTTCTCCTTCAAAATCCAGATATTCTCCATACCGTTCAAACTGCACCGGATCATGCTCCGAAGGGGATCCATTCAGTCCGTCTCTGAATAAATTTTCCAAAACACTGCTTTCCACTTTCCTTTGAAGATTTTCCTGACCTGCTGACGCTTTTTTCTCCTTCTGATCCAATTCTTCACGAATCTGGCAGATACTGTCTATAATCTCTTTTTCATTGCAGGGTTTCAGAAGATAATGCTTCACTCCGTACTGCATTGCCTGCTTCGCATATTCAAATTCTCCGAATCCGGTCAGAATAACAAATCTGGTCTCACTGTTGATGGCGCTGACCTTCCGTATCAGATCAATACCGGAAAGTCCCGGCATCCGAATATCAGTCATTACAATATCCGGATATTCATCCAGAATAATGTTCAGACCCTCCACACCGTTTCCGGCATTTCCAATCAGGCGAATCCCAAGGCTTTCCCAGTCAATCAGCTTTGAAATCGCATCTCTTACTTCTTTTTCATCATCAATAATCAGTAATGTATACACCGGATCATCTCCTAAAATCTGAATCAGTCATCATTTCGCTGTTTCCCGGAATCCGTATCTGAACCATCGCATGATCGGCATCCGGATCACATACAGACAGACCATAGTTTTCTCCAAAGGTCATCAAAATACGCTTGTGAATGTTCTGCATGCCAATCCCCAATCCGCGCACCGCAATGCCGCCGCTTTGCAGCTTATTCATAAAATCTGCGCCGAACTGTGTGCCGTTATTGACAACCTGAATAATCACATCTGCTCCTTCCGAATACACGTCCAAAGACACCTCACATCCGTCAATACTTTCCTCCAGGCCATAATTCACCGCATTTTCCACAATCGGCTGTATTATCATCAATGGAATCCACGTTTTCAATGCCTCCTGCTCCACATGCTCTGTATAGCGCAGCTGATCCTGGAAACGGATTTGTACAATTATAATATAATTCCGTACAATTTCCAGTTCCCGACCGATCGTATTGTTCTTTTCATCCCTCGTATTCAGGCTGGCACGCAGAAGCTTTCCAAGTGCCTGTACCATCTTCGCAATTTCCTCCTCCCGGTCTGCTTTTGCCTTCCAGTGAATATAGTTCAGCGTATTATACAGAAAATGGGGATTTATCTGATTCTGCAGGGCCTTCAGCTCCATGTCTTTTTTCAGAAGCTCATTTTTATAATTCTCGTTAATCAGATTGATGATCTGATTTGCCATGGAATCAAACTGATTATGCAGCCTTCCAATCTCGTCCTTACGCTCGGAATAGTCGTAGTCAGCCTCCGGAAGTCTGGAATCATCCTGTCCAAATGCAATCATTTTATTAATCAGCCGGTTAAAGTGACTCGTAATAGAGGAAACCAGCCGGTCTGCTATCACAGTAAAACATACCACACAGATCAGAATCATAAGGATGCAGAGCATTTTCACTACATTCAGCTTTTGCATAATATCATCATAGGACACCCAAAAGGAATAGCCCCAGCTGTATTCTCCAATCGCCCCTTTGCTCACAAAATAATCTCCATGTCCGGTCTGTACAACTCCGTAATTACCGGACAGCGAACGCAGCAGATCCGTCATTTTTTCGTTCTCCATCTCACTGGGGCAGAGAAATACTGATTCCTCCTGATTGTACAGTGCATACAGCAGATCATCGGACAGTGAGATTTTTTCCATAGTCTCCTCCACCATCCGGCGTACATCAATTGCCAGCACAATAACTCCGAGATCGTCCAGACGAAGCTCGTCAATGCGCCGCACACTTCTGACCAGAAGCAGACCATACTCCTTTGCATAATCTGTCACCCATACAGGTCTGCCATTTGCTTCCTCTGCTCTTTGCTTCAGTTCCTCCTTCACTGATTCCGGAACACGGCTGCTCCTCATGTTATATGTGGAACTCGTAAAAACCTGATTCTGCAGCGTTATATATTGAAGATTTTTCATCGTATTGTCATAATAAAAGTTTTCCAGTATGGTCTTTAACCGACTGTTGTACTCTGTATAGATCAGACTGTAATCTTTCCCATCGCTGTCCTTAATCCGTGAAAGTATATTCTGTACCGAACTGTCCGACAAAATTTTTAAACTCAGATCCACATATGTATCCAGCTCTCTCTCGATGGAAAAGGACAGATATTCCATGGAGGAAGATACAGACCGGTACAAAAGATCCTGATTTGCACGGTTAACATATTCCAGCGAAACCAAAGCTACCGCTGCCAGGGCAAAAAGGATCACCACAATTGGCAGCAGCAGCTTTTTCTTCAATGCTAAATTGTTGATTTGCTTTCTAAATAATTTTTTCATCAGTATAAATCTTTAAACTCCCCGTTGTATAAAAACATGTCCTCATAAATATAAAACGGAGCGTCAAAAAAGTGAATCTTTATTTTTTCCGGAACCAGAGTTCCATTCAGCGCGAGACGGCCGCATTCCACAATCTTTTCCGCATTCTCAATCGAAATAAGACAATGTCCGCCGCCGCAGAGATCATATCGATCCTGCATCTGCAGCATCCTGACACCGGCCTGATACCAGTCTTCAAGAAGCGCCCTCCGATCCTCGGCATCCGCTGTGATCAATTCTGTATCATTCATACTGTCACCGGAAAACAAAATCCGGTCCGCAGCATCCAGAATGCAAATGGAACCGTTCGTATGTCCCGGAAACTCAAAAATTACAAGTTTTTTGTCTCCAAGATCAATCACATCTCCATCCTTTATGGCAATCATCTGTGCTTTCTCTTCATTCTGCATACATGCATCGATCGTCACTTTGCCTTTGGGAATCGCATCGGCTGCCTCCATGCGCATGATATAATCCTGCCGTTCTGCAAGGGATATTTTTTTTGCCGCTTCCATGTCTTTCTCATGAATATATACCGTCTCAAACTGTCCGATTCCACCTGCGTGATCCACGTGTCCATGCGTAATGATCACGACATACGGCATGCCTAAAATTTTCTCAGCTTCCCGACGAAAATCTCCAATTCCCGTACCTGTATCTATCACAGCAGAGCATTTGCTTCCCTTTACAAGATACATTGCATTTAATCCGCTTTCATTCACATACCATACATTCTCACGAATCTTTTCAATGCTCCATTTTCCTTCACACTGACTCATGGTCCGGCTCCTTTCTTTAACCTTTCATCGCCCCTTCTGTTACCCCTTTAATTATCTGCTTCTGGCATAAAATATAGAAAATCACAATGGGAACCATTACCATTACAAGACCTGCCGTTCCAAGATCCCATCGCTTTGCGAACTGACCGAAAAACAGATAGGTCTTCAGAGGAAGCGTCTGCATGCCATCCTTATTAATGGTGAGTGAAGGAAGCAGATAATCGTTCCAGAGTGTCATCGCATTCAGAATTGCTACCGTCACATAAATACTTTTCATCAGCGGCATAACGATCACAAAAAAGCATTTTGCCCTGGGGCAGCCGTCAATGGCCGCTGCTTCCTCAAGCTCCACCGGGACATTTTTTATAAAACCATGAAACAGCATAATCGCAAAACCGGAGGCAAAACCCACATTCATAAAAACCAGTCCATGGCGGTTCAGCATATTCAGCTTACCCATCTCTGCGACCAGAGGCAGCATAACACACTGAAACGGAATAATCATAGAAGCTGAAAATATCATAAAAATCACGTTTGCTGTCTTTGTCCTGCTTCTCGCCAGCACCCACGCAGACATCGAAGAGAAAAGAACGATACAGACTGTTCCGCTTCCTGTAATCAGCACCGAGTTCAAAAAGGAACGCACATAATCCAGCCGGCCAAATGCATCAATATAATTTGCCAGAGAAAACGAAGATGGAAGTCCGGTGATATCCACATAAATCGACTTCAGATCCTTGAAGGAGTTAATCACAAGCACATAAATTGGAAAAATATACAGAACCGCAATCAGGCATGCTGCCACAAAACAGATTCTTTTTATCCATTTTTCCTTCATTACATCTCTACCTCCTTCTTTTTACTCAGATACAGCTGTGTCAGTGTAATGAGCGCTACAACAATCATAAAGATTACTGCCTTGGCCTGGGCAAGTCCCAGTCGATTCTGCGTAAATGCAGTCTTGACAATATTCAGCGCTATCATCTCGGAAGATCCGGACGGTCCTCCGTTTGTCAGTGTCAGGTTCAGATCATAGAGCTTGAAGCAATTGGAAAGTGTAAGAAACATACCGATGGTAAATGCCGGTGCCATCAGTGGAATAATCACATGACGCAGGCGCTGCAGGGGCGATGCGCCGTCGATACTGGCTGCCTCCAGCAGACTGTCCGGAATGTTCTGCAGCTGAGCAATATAAATCAGCATCATATATCCCGCCATCTGCCATACGACTACGATCAGCATGGCAAGGGTTGCCGTTGTCTGTGTGGACAGCCAGCCCTTCAGGAACGGCAGATGAAATTTATTGCCCATCGCATTAAATACCTGTGTAAAAATAAACTGCCATACAAAGCCGATGAGAACTCCGCCCACCAGATTTGGCATAAAGAAAATACTCCTCAGGAAGCTGGAGCCGCGAAACCCTCGTGTAGTAAGCAGCGCCAGGCAAAAGCCCAGCGCGTTTACCAGTATCACCGCAGCCAGAGTGAAAAACAGAGTGTAGAGAAATACATTCAGAAATTCCTTTCCATCAGTAAAGATAGAAATATAATTCTTTAATCCTATAAACTCCGCATCCTTACCAATCCCATCCCAGTCAGTAAAGGAATACCAGATTCCTGCTATCATCGGAATAACAACTGTCAGGGTGAAAGTCAACAGGCTTGGGAACAAAAAACCCCAGAAAACCTTTTTTGACTGCTTCATGCATACCTCCTAGCGTAAATCTGCCCACGCCGTTTTTGCGTTCTCAATGGTTTCTTCCCATGTCTGAGTTCCCGCAATATAGCTCTGAAGTTCTGCACCGAATGCGTCCATCCAGCCGCTCGGATATCCGCCGAATACAAGTGGAGTGGTCTTACCCTCTGCCGCATATGCATTTCCTTCTGCTGAAATTACATTCTGCACCGGATAGTCAGCCATATTATCAAAGGGAACATTATTATTCATTACATTGATGCTGCAGTCCTTGCCCTCATCAGACATAATCATAAAGTTCAGAAAATCCTTGGCTGCAGCCTGCTGCTCCTCTGCGGAGTTCTGATTTACGATAAAGTAAGATGCACCTCCATAACAGATAGTATCTTCCTTCACACCCTTAAGCGGCATGGGAAGCACACCGATCTCTTTTGCAAGTTCCGGATCAATTGCTTCTACCTCCGGGATAATCCACTGTCCCATCTGAAGCACAGCTACACGCTCAATTGCAAAACCACCGCCAAGAGCCGTTGCATAATCCACTGCGTTGAGAGCTGCAGGATTATCTGCATTTGTAGTATACTTAATCATCAGATCCAGATAATCCTTAAATCCATCTGCATATTTGAATTCGATTGTTTCTGCATTGTAAGCTTCATTTGCGGATGCGAATTCATTGCCGAGTGCTATATTTGCGCCGTGATTTACAAGCACCCATGTCTCCTTTGCAGGAAGTTCGCATACTGCCTCCAGAAGCGGGAACTGCTCACTCAGTTCACCACTCTCAATCTTTGTCTTCAGGTCAGCAAATGCGCTGTCAATTGCCTCATAGGTGGTCAGCGTGGATGCATCAATGCCTGCTGCTTCAAAAATCCTCTTGTTGTAAAGGAGACCATAATCTACGATTGCAGACGGGCATGCGATTACCTTTCCGTCAAGAGTCACTTCTTCTCTTGAACTGTCGTACATATGCTCCACCCAGGGCTGGTCACTCAAATCCGTCAAAAGAGAACTGAAATCTGCAAAGTCCGATGGTCCTTCTACCAGAATCAATGTAGGCTCTTCACCGCCGGCAATTTTTGCCTTCAGAGATGCTCTCCAGTCTGAACCTCCGCCTACGGACTCCAGATTAATTTCAATATTCGGATGAATCTCGTTATATTTATCAATCAGGCTCTGATAATTATCGTGATTCTCCACAGAAAACTGATACATGGTCAATTTTGCATCTGCCAGCTCAACAACCTCATAATCTCCCTGCATGTCCCCGGAGCTCTCCTCTGCAAATGCCGCGCTTCCCAAACCGAAAACGCTCGTTACTGCCATCAAACCTGCCATCACTAATGCTGTTTTTTTCTTCATACTGTTCCTCCCATTCTTTTTGTGCAGACGGCATCCGCCCGCAGTTTCCTGTTACGCCCGTGGCCTGGAATAAATTCCAAACCGATACGATACTTATATTATAGAAAAATCAAAAAAATTTGAAAATACACGAATCCGGCTTGTGACATCGAAAAACCGACTACTTCTGCTATCTGAAACCGGACAATTGATAACATCCGGAACATCAGGATTTCTCCTCCTAAAATGGGTGAATTTTCGTTGCTCCCAACATAACTCATCCCTATTTTTCTTAATCACTTTTCAATTACATCAATAATTATTAACCATTGCATAAAACAAAGCAGATAATACAAGCGCTTACAAAGCCTTGTAAAATCTGCTTATTTCTTAATTGTGTTCTAACATATTTTCTATAAATATGCCGTAACCTCGTGTCGGATCATTTACTAAAACGTGAGTTACAGCACCCACAATTCGCCCATTTTGAATTATTGGCGAGCCCGACATCCCCTGCACAATTCCTCCGGTCTTTTCAAGCAGCTCCTGATCTGTCACCTCCAGAATCATACCTTTATTCACGTCACTTCCATTGAGACGGACTTCTCTGATTTCCACCTCATATTCTCTGCATTCCCCATCCACTGTGCATAAAATAACAGCCGGTCCCTCTTCCACCTCCTGGCGATGAGCCGCTTCATACAGGGTACTTCCTTCTGTCAGGGCAGGAAGTCCGGTCACACTGCCGTATATCCCATTCTTCCGGTTCTCCGTGATCGTACCGATCCGATATCCTTCGCTGTAATGTATCACACCGGTCAGTTCTCCCGGGGTGCCCTGTTCTCCTTTCACTACGGAAATCACTTCCGCATCATAAAGAACTCCCTCTTCGATCTCCAGAAGCTCACCGGTATCAATATCGCTGATTCCATGTCCAAGCGCTCCGAAATTGCCTTCTTCATCCAGATAAGTAAGTGTACCGATGCCCTGAGTATCATTGCGCACCCATATTCCGGCCCGATAGCTGCCTTCCTCATCAAGCACAGGTGTCAGTTTCAGACTGATCTCTTCTCCATCACGCATGACATCCAGCACCACATCGGAACCGTCACATTTTCCAATACAGGCGATCAGCTCCTCCTTTGTGCTGACTTCCTCTCCGTTTACCGCCTGGATATAGTCTCCGCTCTTTACAATATTTTCCGCCGGACAGCACTCTTTTCCATCCTGATTCTTCACTTCTCCGGTATCGACTACCAGCACACCATCCGTCTTCATATAAATACCGATGGGTGTTCCGCCTGCATAGACTGTTTTTCTCGGCACTACACTGACGCTGACTGTTTTCAGCGGAATCTTTCCGAAGAGACTGCAGGAAAGCTCGTATTCCATGACAGCATCCTCCACACCATAAACGTCTGCGCTGGAAACATCGGCTGCATCACCTTCTTTAACAGATTTTTCGACAGATAAACTCTCCGCAGAATCCGATCCGCCCTGCTCTCTGCCGGATTCCTTTGATCTGCCGGATTCCTTTGATCTTCCGGAAGTATCTGTCTGTCCTGTTGAATTTTCTTCTCCGGAAACATCGGATCTTTCTGATATTTCTGCTTCTCCGGAAACACCTGATTCTTCTGATGCATCTGCTTCTCCGGAAACACCTGATTGCTCTAATGCATCTGTTTCTCCGGAAACACCTGATTTTCCTGATGTATCCGCTTCTCCGGAAACACCTGATTTTCCTGATGCATCTGCTTCTCCGGAATTATCTGACACTTCTGTGCGTTCCACTACTATAAAGGGAGCCAGGGCACTCTGAAAAAGCTCCGGCGTCTCGGTCGCAGATGATACCTGTATCTGTTCCGGTATCATTGTGCGCAGCGCCTCCCAGCTGCAGTATGCCAGTCCGATCACAGAGATCGCCAGCAGCGTGCACACAAATCTTCTGTATTTTTTTCTTGCATTCATCTTCTGCACCTCTCTTCGGAAAATTTATCGGGAGGGCTCTGATTTCGCATGCATTTCATTAATTCGACACGCTGATCTCGATTTCACATGTCTCATTACATACGCGAAGGCAGAGCCTTTTTTGTCTCTGCCTTCAGTATGTGGAATTACGCCGGTTCCACTCTAGTATTTTTTTGTGTTTTCTGCCAGTTCTTTCATTTCACGGGCATTCTCAAGCACGGTATCTGTAATCTTCGCACCGCCGAGGATTCTTGCCAGTTCCTCAATACTTTCCGTCTCAGACAGTCTGCCGATATTCGTTACTGTCTTGCTGTTCGCCGGTTTCTTTTCGATAATATAATGCTGATCTGCCATAGCTGCAATCTGTGCCAGGTGCGTGATACAGAGGATCTGATGATTTCTGGCAATCACCGCCATCTTCTCTGATACCTTCTGGGCGGTACGTCCGCTGATTCCGGTATCAATCTCGTCAAAAATAAGAGTCTCCACGGCATCTTTGTCTGCCATGACTGCTTTGATCGCCAGCATGATTCGGGAAAGTTCACCGCCGGATGCCACACTGCCGAGCGGCCGGAGCGGAAGTCCCGGATTCGTGGAGATCAGGAAACAGATTTCATCTTTTCCATTCTCCGCCGGTTCTTTCAGTTCCGTAAATTCAATTTCAAATCTGACATCCAGGAAATTCAGATCGATCAGAGCATTCTTTATCTTTTCAGAAAGCTGCACTGCACAGTTCCTGCGGATATCTGAAATTTCCTTTGCTGTTCCGGCAAGTGCACGTTCTGTCTGTTCATATTCTTTCCGCAGATTGTTCAGATAATCCTCATAATTGGCCAGAATATCAATTCGTTCCGTTTTTTCACGGTACACATCCAGAATCTTTTCAATGGAATTTCCATATTTTGTTTTTAAACGGTTGATCAGGTCGAGCCGTTCTTCCGTCCTGCGCAGTTCCTGCTCATCAAAGCTGAAGCCGTCCATATAGTTGGACAGTCCCCGGTTGAAATCATAGAGCAGACCTTCGATATCACCGAGTGTGTTTCCGAGCTCCGCCAGAGCTTCATCATAAGAGCTCACCGCGTTCAGCGCTTTCAGTGCACGACTGACCTCATCTCCTGCTCCGCTGTAGCCGCTGGCTCCGGTCAGACTGCCTGCCTCAGACAGTGCTTCCATGATCTTCTGTCCATTCACCATCAGCCGATATGCCGACTCCATTTCTTCATCTTCGCCCGGCCGCAGAGCAGCTGATTCAATCTCCTGTATTTCAAACTGAAGGAAATCCAGCTCCTTTGCGCGCTCCCTTTCGTTCGCGTTGGCTTCCTTCCACTGTTTTTTTGCTTTCTGGAATGCACGGTGCTGCTGCCTGCACTGCGACAGCTTCTCCTTCAGTTCCTCTCCTGCGAACTCATCCAGAATCAGCAGGTGATTCTTCGGATACAGCAGAGACTGGTGCTCATGCTGTCCATGAATATCGATCAGATCTGCAGCCAGTTCCCGTACGAACGACACCGGCACAGTCTCTCCGTTTATCTTGCTGGAGCTGCGCCCGCCCTTGTACTTTCTGGTGATGATGATCTCTCCATCCTCAAACGGCAGATCCTGCTCCTGCATTTTCCGGCAGATATCCGGATTCTCTGTCGTGAAAACCAGCTCCACCAGCGCATAATCGGCATCCTCCGGCACATAGTCACGGAAATTTCCGGTACCGAGCGCGATATTGACCGCTCCGATGACAATGGATTTGCCGGCTCCCGTCTCGCCTGTCATAATATTCAGTCCGGGGCCGAATTCGACCTCAACCTCTTTGATCAATGCCATGTTTTTTACATGTAAGCTTACTAACATTGTATTTTTCCTGTTCTCTCCCCAAGTCCGCGTATCGGCTGTTCCTGACACAGAGTCATCGCCGTTTCTGTCCATTATATGCCTATCTGCCCACGATCCGGTGAATCTTGTCCATAACGCGAACCGTATCATCCGTACTCCTGATCGCACACATGATTGTATCATCTCCGGCTATACATCCGGCCACTTCCGACCAGTGCATTGCATCAATCGCTGCCGCCACTGCCATCGCCATACCGGAAACGGTCTTTACCACAAGAATATTCTGTGCCATATCCATGGAAACAAATCCATCCTTCAGAACGCGGAGATATTTTTCGTTCATCCCCGCCCCCTGCGTCTGCATCAGTGCATATTTCTGCCTGCCGTCGTTGGTGGCAATCTTGGTCAGCTTCAGCTCTCTGATATCACGGGAAATCGTTGCCTGTGTGACACGATATCCTTCCTGCTTCAGATAATCCGCCAGCTCTTCCTGCGTCTCGATATCATATTTTCCGATCAGATCAACAATTTTCGCCTGTCTTCCTATTTTCATAATATGTATCCTCTCCCGGCTCCAATGCCTGTCCGTGTCAGATGACACCGTCCTTCTGTATCAGTTTTCCTAATCATTCATCTTTTCCCGCAAAATCTCCAGAAAACTCGTATTTTTGGTCTTTATCATGTGCGCCCGCTGCTCCGCCTTCGAGATCACGATCTTGTCTCCGGAATTCAGCTTGACGGAAGTGTCTCCGTCAAACGTCGCCTCTGCACCATCCACATCCGTGCTGTGGCTGGATCCGATCTCAATAGTAATTTCCACATTGTCGGGCAGGACGATTGGTCTGGAATTCAGCGTATGCGGTGCAATAGCAGTCATCAGCATCAGCGATGCCTGCGGTGCCACGATCGGTCCTCCGACCGACAGATTATACCCGGTTGAACCGGTCGGTGTGGAAATGATAATTCCATCTGCACAGTAGGAAGTAAGAAATACGCCGTCTACGTACACGTTAAAATCGACAACGCGCAGCCTTCCGTTACGCGTGATCACAATATCATTCAGCGCGATATCGCTGAGCATCTGGCGCTCCTGATGCCATGCGGTTCCGCAGATCATCATTCTCTGCTCTGTCACAAAACGTCCGTCAATCAGTTTGTCCAGCGCCGGCTGAATATTTTTCCGGTCAATTTCTGCCAGATACCCGAGTGTCCCCATGTTGATGCCGACCAGCGGCAGAGAACGCTCCACAAGGTCTCGCGCTGCCTGCAGCAGTGTACCGTCACCGCCCAGAACCAGTACGCATTCGACTCCCTCCGGAATCAGTCTCGCATCCGTATACTTGTATATTCCGGACATCTGACCCTCATCCCGCTGCTGAACGAAACATTTTTTTCCCTTCTGTTCCAGATATTCCTGAATGAATCCGGCCACTTCCAGATCCGGATCTTTCTGATAATTGGATATAACGTAAAATGTATCCATTTCCGCCCCCGTCTCCGCTGCAGTTCACAGCCGCTGTCATCTCATGAACCGTTCCATACAGATGATTTCATGTAAAACGCTTTCTGCTGCAGACGGATTTATTTGTCCAGTGTATCATGCGCTGCAGCCACAATCTTCTCCACTGAGAACGGCAGCTCAGCTCCTGTATTCTCTTCACAGACAGTCTCTGACGGATCAGCTCCGTCCTCCGGCCCGTCTGTGATTTCCTGCGGTATCTTTCTCAGATGAAGCAGATACTCGATATTTCCCTCCGGTCCCTTGATCGGAGAAAATTCCAGATCCCGGATCTCAAATCCGATTTCCGCCGCATAATCGATCACTTTATAGATTACTTCCTCGTGAACCTTCGGATCACGCACAACACCCTTCTTGCCGACTTTCTCTCGTCCGGCCTCGAACTGAGGCTTGATCAGACAGACGATCTCTCCATCCGGTGTCATCAGATTTCGCACTGGAAGCAGCACTTTCGTCAGAGAAATAAAAGAGACATCAATCGACACAAACGCAGGCGGTTCCGCAATGTCCTCCGGTGTCACATACCGGATATTCGTTTTCTCCATACAGACAACACGCGGATCATTGCGCAGCTTCCAGTCCAGCTGACCATGTCCGACATCCACAGAATATACCTTCACTCCGCCATTCTGCAGCATACAGTCGGTAAATCCTCCGGTGGAAGCTCCGACATCCATACAGACCTTTCCTTCCGGTGTCATATCAAAATGGCTCATGGCCTTCTCCAGCTTCAGTCCTCCGCGGCTCACATATTTCAGCTGGCTTCCCTTCACCGTGATCTCCGCCTTCTCGTCAATCATGGTGCCGGCCTTATCCTCTCTCTGTCCATTTACAAATACGCTGCCCGCCATAATGACAGCCTTCGCCTTTTCCCGCGAAGCTGCCAGACCCTGGCGGACCAGCAGTACATCCAATCGTTCTTTCATCTCTGACTCCTGTCTTGCCAAACCCCTACAGATACCAGGCCGCAATCCGTTTGAATATGGATTTCGCATCAATACATGCCTCTTCTTTCAGAAGATCCACATTTCCGTGTTCAATATAATCATCCGGCAGCGCCACCTGCATTACATGCAGATCAGTCTCCGTATCACTGTAGTATTCCAGTACTTTTTCTCCGAAACCGCCGTTTCTGACATTCTCCTCCATGGTAACCACCAGCCGGTGATCCTTTGCCAGATACTTCAGCATCTCTTCGTCTATGGGTTTCACGAACCGTGCATTGACCACGGTACAGCTGTATCCCACTTCTTTTAACATTTCGCGTACCGCCAGCGCAGTCTTCACCATGCTTCCGACTGCTACAAGCGCTATCCCGCACTCATCATAGATCAGCTCACTCTTTCCGTATACGACCGGTGCGCGAAATTCCTTCAGTCCGTCATATGCCTCTCCTCTCGGATAACGAAGTGCAATCGGTCCGTCATATCCGATGGCATATTTCAGCATATCTGCAAGCTCCCATTTATTCTTCGGTGCCATCACGCACATATTCGGCATCCCGGACAGAAACGAGAGATCGAAAATACCCTGATGCGTCTCACCGTCGCTGCCGACCAGCCCTGCACGATCCACCGCAAATACCACCGGAAGATTCTGAATACACACATCATGAATCAGCTGGTCATACGCACGCTGCAAAAATGAGGAATATACCGCAACAACAGGCTTCATGCCGCCTGCCGCCAGTCCTGCTGCAAAAGTGACCGCGTGCCCTTCCGCAATACCCACATCAAAGAACCGGTCCCGGTACATATTCCGGAATCGCTTCAGTCCCGTACCGTCCGGCATGGCAGCCGTAATTGCCGCCAGCTTCGGTTCCCGTGCTCCCATCTTACACATCACAGTTGCAAACACATCAGTATATGCAGCCTTCTTTTTTCGCGCATTCGGCAGGCCTGTCTCCGGATCGAACGGCTCTGCACCGTGAAAACGGGACGGCATCCGTTCCGCCGGATCAAATCCCTTTCCCTTTTTCGTATTCACATGTACCAGTACCGGCCCGGCCACTCTTTTTGCATCCCGCAGAACCCGGAGCATCTGCGAAATATTATGCCCGTCTACCGGTCCCAGATACGTGATTCCCATTTCCTCAAAAAACATGCCCGGGACGAGGAACTGCTTGATTCCCTGTTTCGTATTGCGCAGTCCTTTGATCAGCTTGTCCCCATACACCGGTATCCTGTTCAGGGTATTCTCCAGTCCTGACTTCAGTCCTGTGTAGGATTCTGCCGTGCGGATATTGCTCAGATACGCAGAGATTCCGCCGACATTTTCTGATATGGACATATTGTTATCATTCAGAATAATGATAAAATTCGTCTTCAGCTGTGCTGCATTGTTCAGCGCTTCATATGCCATGCCGCCGGTCAGTGCGCCGTCGCCGATCACCGAAATTACAGAATAATCCTCTCCCTGCAGATCCCTCGCACAGACATAACCGATTCCCGCTGAAATCGACGTGGAGCTGTGCCCCGTATCAAATGCATCGCAATCGCTTTCCTTGCGTTTCGGGAATCCGCTCATACCTCCGTATTTTCTCAGCTGGTCAAATCCATCCTTGCGGCCCGTCAGGATCTTGTGGGTATAAGACTGATGTCCGACATCCCAGATGATCTTATCCTTCGGAAGATCAAATGCCAGATGGAGTGCCATCGTCAGCTCAACAACTCCAAGATTGGATGCCAGATGTCCTCCGGTCGTACTGATCTTGTCAATCAGGAACTCCCGGATCTCCTGAGCCAGCTCGGGCAGTTTTTCTTTTTCTATTTTCTTGATATCGTTTACTTCTCTGATCTGCTCTAACAGAATAAACGCCACCCTTCATCATGCGCTGCGGTGAATCAGGTTGAGAATCAGTTCATGAAGGAATTCATTCTCACAGGTGAGCTCTTCCAGCAGTCTGACTGCCTCGTTTGAATAGCGAGCCACGTCCTCCTGTGCCTGTTCCAGGCCCTTGACCGTAACGTACGTTGTTTTATTGTTCTTCTCATCGCTCTTCACCGGCTTGCCGAGCTTTTCCTCATCGCCGGTCACATCGAGAATATCGTCCTGAATCTGGAATGCCAGCCCGACATTCCGCGCTATCATCTGTACCGTCTCTACCTCCTGATCGGAAGCTCCGGCCAGAATCGCTCCGATCATCATGGATGCCTCAATCAGAGCGCCTGTCTTCAAGCGATATATAAAATACAGCTGTTCCTCCGTCAGAGGGCGATCCACATTCTCCACATCGACAGACTGACCGCCGATCATACCGTCGGATCCGGTCTTGCCTGCCAGCACCTGAAATGCACGTCCCACTGCCGGATTGCCCGGCTCCATATCAAAGGCCTTCGCAGCTGTCTCATATGCCAGGTTCAGCAGCGCATCGCCTGCCAGAATTGCCATGGCCTCACCATAGACCACATGTGTCGTTTTACGTCCGCGGCGATATTCATCATCATCCATGGCCGGAAGGTCATCGTGGATCAGCGAATGCGTATGGATCATTTCTATCGCTGCCATGAACGGTTTGATCACAGCTGATTTTCCGCCGAACATCACATACGTCTGCTGCATCAGCAGAGGTCTCAGTTTCTTGCCTCCGACCAGCATGCTGTAGTTCATGGCCTCCAGGAGCGTCCGCTGAAAGCCTTCCTCCTGGGGCAGGTACCCCTCAATAATGTTCCTGATCTCCGTTACTCTTTTTTTCATCTGATTGTCAAAATTCGTCAAGTCCACCATCCCCATTCATGATCAGAATTTTCTTCTCTACAGTATCTATTTTCTCATTGCACAGCTTCAGAAGCTCCATTCCCTGCTGATACAGAGTAAAAGACTCTTCCAACGGAATATCTCTGCTCTCCAGCCGGTCCAGCATCGTATCCAGCTGTTCAAATGCCTGTTCCAGAGACAGGTCCTTCTGTTTATTTTCTGTTTCCGGATTTTTCTTTGCCATGAAATACTCCTCTCGTGCTGTATGCCTGTTTCCGTTCCGGACTTTATTCCGGACTTTATTCTGAACTCTGTTCCGGATTCCATTCCATCCGTTCCTTCTCCGCCACAGCCGCACGGATGCGGCCGTCCGAAACGTATAATTCCACCGTGTCACCTGTCTGCACCTGCTCTACAGAATAGATTCTGTTCCGGCTGCCGTCCGTCACACATGCATATCCGTGGGACAGCTTTTCAAGCGGCGACACCGCCTTCATTTTTTCTATATAAAGCAGCATGCGGTGGCGCCGGTCTTTCAGTATCTGCTCCACAGCCCGCCGCATTCCCTCTTCCAGCTCTGCCGCCTGCTGTCTCTGATCCCGTACACGCTGCATCGGACTGACATACCGAAGCTGTATCCTGTACTGTTCCAGACGCATTCTCTGTTCCTGGATCCGATGCTCCATCAGACGTTTCATCCGTGCCTGCACTTCATCAAGCTGCTGCAGCAGCGCCGTCACATCCATGACCGCCAGCTCTGCTGCTGCCGAAGGTGTCGGAGCACGCAGATCCGCAACAAAATCGGCGATCGTTGTATCTGTCTCATGCCCCACAGCGGAAATGACCGGGGTATTGCAGGCAAAAATTGCCCGGGCGACAGTCTCTTCATTGAATGCCCACAGATCCTCGATCGAACCGCCTCCGCGCCCGGCAATGATAACATCCAGATTCATCTCGTCCAACGCGGCAAGTCCCTGCGCGACGCTCTCCGCTGCACCTTCGCCCTGTACCCTGGCCGGATACAGAATGATCTGAATACCGGGATTGCGCCGTGTGGCAATATTGATGATATCCCGCACTGCAGCGCCGGTCGGTGCCGTGACCACACCGAGCCGCCGGACATACGGCGGTATCGGCTTCTTATATTCAGGGGCGAACATCCCCATTTCTTCCAGTTCCTGTTTCAGTCCCAGATATTTCTCGTACAACAGGCCGGCTCCGTCCAGCCGGATCCGGTTTGCATAGAGCTGATATTTTCCGTCTCTCTCGTATACATTCACACTGCCGTCCACGACAATCTGCTGACCGTCGGACAGCCGAAAAGCCAGTCCCTTTCTGGCACCGGCAAACATAATACAGGCAATCGTCCCGCCCGCATCTTTCAGAGAAAAATAAATGTGTCCTGACGTATGATACTTGCAGTTGGACACTTCTCCCCGGATGCTGATACGGCTCAGTACAAAATCCTGCGTAAACATATTTCGGATGTATGTGTTAATCTGACTGACTGAATAAACTTTCTGCATGATCCCTTCGCGCCGAATCAGGCGAGCTTTGCAAGAATTCCGTTCACGAAGGACGGTGAATCGTCTCCGCCGAACTTCTTTGCCAGCTCTACCGCCTCATTGATCGCAACCTTGACGGGCACCTCCTCATCAAAGAGCATCTCATAGACAGCAACACGGAGAATTGCCAGCTCCGCTTTGCCCATGCGGTCGGTCTTCCATCCCTTTGCCACCTCATTGATCCTGCTGTCAATCGCTGCGATGTTGTCTTTTATTTTCTCAAATTTACATACCATGTATGCATGTTCTTCCTCTGTTACCTCTGAAAGCTCATCAAAATAGCTGCTCACCTGCTCCGGGAGTTCTTCGCTGCTGTGGAATTCTCCACAGAACACAAGCTTAAAAATATTTTCTCTGATTTCGCTTCTTTTCATCTTTCAACCCGTCTCCTTGTAAAAAAAAGGGACCGTACACCGTCCCTTTTCCCCTCTTAGATATTGTCCATCTGGACATTTACAATCTTGATATTAACCTCAGCCACTTCAAGACCGGTCATGGTCTCAATCGCTGTCTTGACCTTTTCCTGAATCTGGGAACAGGTCGTCGGTACATTGTAACCATACTGAATATTGATCGCCAGTGCCACATATACGGTATTCTCATCCATCGTAACCTTGACACCCTTGGACAGGCTCTTCATTCCGAGCTTACTGATCAGGTCTCTTGTCACATTGCCTGCCATGGAAGCAACACCTTCCACCTCAGAAGCAGCCAGTCCAGCAATAATGGCAACTACCTCGTCAGCGATGCGTACCTCCCCGAATTTTTCATCATTATCCAGTTTATGTGTATGAAGTTCTGTATTTTCCATAGATTACCTCCGGATATTTCTATACTGACTTCAGAATCCTTCGATTCTGTCCTGCCGCATCAGGCGGGACTGCCCCGGCATTCTCACCCAATGATACGATAGATATATTATATAAAAAAACGTGTCTGTTTGCAAGAAAAGTTTTGCAGCTACCGACCAAACTCAGACAATACAAGTCCCTCATTGCGGTCGAGCACCATGCCCACAGACCAGCTGTTGACAAACAGCAGAAGCGGTCTGCCCTTGAGGTCCTTGATCTTCTTCATATCGGAGGTTCCGACGATGCGGTTCATATCAATGTCCTCATTCTCAATCCACCGGATATGCTCATACGGAAGCGGTTCAAGTCGGATATCCACATTATACTCATTCTCCAGACGATATTTCAGCACATCGAACTGCAGCACACCTACCACACCGACAATAATCTCCTCCATACCGGTGTTGAACTCCTGGAAGATCTGAATTGCACCTTCCTGCGCGATCTGGTTGATTCCCTTGACGAACTGCTTGCGCTTCATGGTATCCAGCTGACGCACACGTGCAAAATGCTCCGGAGCGAACGTCGGAATACCTTCATAGGCAAATTTCTTACCCGGCATACAGATGGTATCACCAATGGAAAAAATACCCGGATCAAACACACCGATAATATCTCCTGCATAAGCTTCCTGCACAATATGACGCTCCTGAGCCATCATCTGCTGAGGCTGGGACAGACGCTGCCTGCGATCTCCCTGTACGTGGTAAACCTCCATTCCCGCATCGAACTTACCGGAACAGATACGCATGAATGCGATACGGTCACGATGTGCCTTGTTCATATTAGCCTGAATCTTGAATACAAATGCCGAGAAATCCTCTGTCATCGGATCAACGACTCCGCAATCCGCTGTTCTCGGCAGCGGAGATGTTGTCATCTGCAGGAAATGCTTCAGGAAAATCTCCACACCGAAGTTCGTCAGAGCAGAACCGAAAAATACGGGAGAAAGCTTTCCCTGACTGACCAGCTCCTGGTCAAACTCGGCAGAAGCTCCGTCCAGCAGCTCGATCTCCTCCATCAGAAGTTCCTTGTTCTCCGTACCGATGAATTCCTCCAGTTCCGGATCATCCACATCGATCTCCGTAGCAACACCGGCCTTTGTACCCTTCTGTGTATCGGTGAATGTCGTCACCTTGCGGTCCGCACGGTTGTAAACACCCTTGAAATTCTTTCCGGAACCGATCGGCCAGTTGATCGGACATGTCGCGATTCCCAGCTCCTTCTCAATATCATCCAGCAGCTCAAACGTATCATTCGCATCACGGTCCATCTTGTTGATAAAGGTAAAGATCGGTATATGGCGCATTACACAGACCTTGAACAGCTTGCGTGTCTGCGCCTCGACGCCCTTGGATGCATCAATGACCATCACGGCAGAGTCGGCTGCCATCAGAGTACGATACGTATCCTCCGAGAAATCCTGATGTCCCGGTGTATCCAGAATATTGATGCAGTACCCGTCATAATTGAACTGAAGTACGGACGAGGTAACAGAAATACCTCTCTCCTTCTCGATCTCCATCCAGTCTGACACGGCATGACGGGCAGTTGCCTTGCCCTTTACAGAACCGGCCAGATTGATCGCTCCTCCATAAAGAAGGAATTTCTCCGTCAGAGTCGTTTTACCCGCATCCGGGTGGGAAATGATGGCAAATGTCCTTCTCTTTGTAATCTCTTCTCTTATATTACTCACAGTAATTTCCTCCAACTGTTTTCCACTGTATCCATACTAAATTCTTATTGTATCAAAGAGAGCAATCCCATGTCAACGAAAAGAATCCAATTTCGGAACCAATTTCAGGACCAATTTCGGAGCCTGTCTCAGAATACAGTTTCTGAATATAATTTCAGAGTAATCTACCGCATCAGCACAGATCACAGCTGTCACCCTCTCCGAGGA
The DNA here is from genome assembly GCA_045119335.1 of Candidatus Choladousia sp. GTDB lineage: Bacteria > Bacillota > Clostridia > Lachnospirales > Lachnospiraceae > Choladousia. The sequence continues at coordinate 38,119 of JBGVDJ010000060.1, forward strand.
ACGGATCGCCGTTCAGGCTCTGGGTATTCAGCGTTCTTCTGCGCATACGCTCTTCTTCTGATTCCTTCAGGATAAAATCCTTGATCGCCTTCGCATTCCTGATGTGCATCAGGCAAAGATCCGGATTTGTCACATCGCCGCTGAAGCAGTGCACTGTACCGAGTCCGAAGATACGTTCCAGCAGACTGGTCTCGAGACGTACGTCCACGACCTTATACATATAGCAGTCATTCTCCACCTTTTTCAGCAGACCGGAATCCACCGTGATCATATCCTCTGTAACAGTATATGTTGTAAATGTAAACGGAAGGCCGAAGAACAGCCAGCGCTTTCTTTCTTTATAGGATGCCATTGCATTATCCTCCTTCTCATGCTGTGCTGCAGTGCCATAAAAGGGCTGCGTTCTTTACAGTATATCATATTATCTCCTTTTCGCAAATATTTTGAAAGATTTCCTTGAAATTACTGTCCGGATACGATATTATTAGGAGAAACAATCTGGATCACATCACAAGAAGGAGGATACCATGAGACATTTAATGAGTCCTTTGGATTTCTCAGTAGATGAGCTGGACAAGCTCCTCGATCTGGCGAATGACATTGAAGCAAATCCATCTAAATATGCACACGCTTGTGCCGGTAAAAAATTAGCTACTTTATTTTATGAACCAAGTACCCGTACCCGTCTCAGTTTCGAAGCCGCAATGTTGAATCTGGGTGGTAATGTACTTGGTTTTTCTTCGGCCGATTCCAGCTCGGCCAAAAAAGGCGAAAGCGTTTCCGATACAATCCGAATGATCTCCTGTTATGCAGACATCTGTGCCATGCGTCATCCGAAGGAAGGCGCTCCGCTGGTCGCATCCATGAAGTCTTCCATCCCGGTCATCAATGCAGGAGACGGCGGGCATCAGCATCCGACCCAGACTCTGACTGACCTTCTGACGATCCGCTCTGAAAAAGGCAGACTGGGCAACTTCACCATCGGCCTCTGCGGTGATCTGAAGTTCGGGCGTACGGTACACTCCCTGATTCAGGCTCTGATCCGCTATCCGAATGTGAACTTTGTTCTGATCTCCCCGGAGGAGCTGCGTATCCCGGACAATATCCGCGAGGATGTCCTGCGCAAAAACAACCAGAATTTCCGTGAAGTGGAACGTCTTGAGGATGCGCTTCCGGAACTTGATCTTCTCTATATGACACGAGTACAGCGTGAACGTTTCTTCAATGAGGAAGACTACATCCGCATGAAGGATTTCTATATCCTGGACAAAGAAAAAATGAAGCTTGCACCGCCGGAAATGCTGATCCTGCATCCGCTTCCGCGTGTCAACGAGATTTCAGTTGAAGTGGATGACGATCCGCGTGCCGTTTACTTCAGGCAGGCACAGTACGGTGTTTACGTGCGTATGGCACTGATTCTCACATTACTGGAGGTGGAAGTATGTTAAATGTAGGACAGCTGAATGAAGGTGTGGTACTCGACCACATCGAGGCCGGCAAAAGCATGGCAATTTACAAATATCTGAAGCTTGATCAGATGGACTGCTGCGTTGCGATCATCAAGAATGCACACAGCAATAAAATGGGAAAAAAGGATATCATCAAGGTAGAATGTGCCATTGATGATCTGGATCTGAATGTACTTGGATTTATTGATCACCGCATTACCGTGAACATTATTCAGGGCGGACGGATCGTAGACAAGAATAAGCTGAATCTTCCGAAACAGCTCATCAATATCGTCAAATGCAAGAACCCGCGCTGCATCACCTCTATTGAGCAGGAGCTGGATCACATTTTCTTCCTTGCCGATGAGGAAAATGAGATCTACCGCTGCCGCTACTGTGAAGAGAAATACAGCAGCTCACGAAAGACAAAATAATTTTTACAGACAGGATGTGAGTTTCATGAACCATTCACTCAGAAGGCAGGATCGTCTGATGACACAGCAGGATGCCATGCGCGTTCTGACAGACGGCGAATATGGTGTACTCGCCACATACGGCGCTGACGGGTATCCCTACGGAGTGCCGGTAAATTATGTATTCGACGGTGAGAAAATCTATTTTCACTGTGCAAAGGACGCAGGCCATAAACAGGAAAATCTCGACTACTGCAGCAGGGTAAGCTTTACAGTAGTTGCAGAGCATCGGGTGGCTGCGGAAAAGTTTACAGAGAAATACCGGAGTGCAGTCGTATTTGGAGCTGCACGAAAGATAACAGATGAGGCTGCCGTAAAGGCCGCGCTGCTGAAGCTGGTGGAAAAATATTCAGCCGATTATATGGAAACAGGGCGCAGATCGATCGAAGCGAGCTGTGCAAAGACTGATATATATGAGATTTCGGTGGAGGATATCTGCGGGAAAGCGAACCGGTAAATCACTGTGATTCATCCCATAAGATCAGAATACTGAAAATTCCGCACAGGAAGTTCACGAAAGTGTTCATCCTGTGCGGAATTTTTCTGTTTTATGATCTGAGTACCAATCTTTTGACAACCCTGTTTTATAATCGAAACGCTCTTTCCATTGCTCTCCCGTTGCAGAAGCGAACCCAAAACTGCGCTGTCAGATCAGGCATCCAGCACCTTGCACACTTTTCGGTCATACGTATACAATCCGTTGATCTCCTCTTCAATATCCGAGACCTGTGTGTACACTGCCGCGCACAATCCTTCCGGCACCAGTGCATCTATCTGCTTCTGCAGAGTTCTGAATGCCGCAGTGAACTCCTCCCGGCTCTTATAAGCCTTATATCCATATGACTTTTTACAGTACAGATGATCCTCGATCGGACATACGTAACCTCCGTACTCGGACAGCACAAACGGCCGGGCATCTTTTTCGGCCTTCAGCGGACGGAAATAGTTGTGCACACTCTTCACGTCTCCGCCTCCCTGATCGAACCAGCCGCTGGCATGATCGATCATTCGGGTAGGATCCTCTTTGCGGATCAGCTCCGTGATCCGGATAGAATCGAACTGCCCCCATCCTTCATTGAACGGTACCCACAGGCTGATACACGGACAGTTATAGAGCAGCCGAACAGTTTCCATGCAATCCTTCTCCCACTGTACCCGGCTTATCTTGTCGGTCCGTGCAAAAAACGAATACCAGCTGTCGCGGATCTTCGTACCAACTGTCGGTATGACCGTCGGCAGATAGCAGACAAGCGGCAGCCGGATGGGACCGCCTCCGTTTACCATATCCTGCCACACCACCATACCGATACGGTCACAGTGATAATACCAGCGCAGCGGCTCTATCTTGATATGCTTGCGCAGCATATTGAAACCGAGATGCTTCATCTGTTCAATATCAAAGATCATCGCCTCATCGGACGGCGGTGTGAGCAGCGTCTCCGGCCAGTAACCCTGATCAAGAATCCCGTTGAAAAAGTATGGCTCATTGTTCAGCATCAGGCGCGGATGCTGCTGATTGTCCATGCCTGCTGAAAATTTGCGCATGGCAAAATAACTGTACACACAGTCTTCACCGGATCGCACCGTCATATCATAAAGAAATGGTGACTCCGGACTCCAGGACCGGAACCCCGGAATCGGAATATCGATAACAGCAGACAATCGGTTATCTGTTCCGGACACGCAGAACTTTGCTCCGGCGATTTCCGCATCGATGCACGCTTCCTCAATCCCGGAAATACTGATCTTCACATCCATCGGAACCGTCAGTCTGACTTCTGCTCTGACCTTCGCCTCATCGTAAAGAGGTGTGATTTTCAGACTGTCAATTCGCTTTTCCGGTACCCATTCCATCCAGACAGTCTGCCAGATACCGCTCTGCGCTGTATAGAACATACCGCCTGGATGCAGTGTCTGCTTGCCGCGGCAACCGTTTCCCCTGTCAGAGTCATCCTGTACACGTACCCACAGCGTATTTTCTCCTTCCTGCAGTACATCCGTCACGTCAAAAGAAAAAGGCAGATATCCGTTTTCATGGGTTCCGATGCATTTTCCGTTCCACCAGAGTGCACACTTCTGGTCAACTGCACCAAAATGCAGGATCAGTCTTCTGCATTGCTGCTTTTCCACCATGACACTCCGGCGATACCAGAGATATCCACCCGGCTCCAGACGCTTCTCCACACCGGAACGGCGGCTTTCCGGAGAGAACGGGACAAGAATCTTCCCGTCAAACTGCTCCGGCCTGCCTGTGCGATCGGTAAATGCATACTCCCAGTAACCATTCAGATTCGTCCATTCTTCCCTTTGAAACTGCGGGCGCGGATACTCTGACGGCACCATGCCTTCTTCAGACTGTTCACTCCATACAGTAGACAGGCAGTTCCTGTTTTCCGGTCTCTCTTCTGATTCTTTTCCGCCTTCTTCTGCCTTCCTTCTACCCTGAAGATCACAGTCCGGTGCCTCTGTTTTCCCCGTTCGCTTTGCGCTATTTCTGTTTTTCTGATTTTTCATTGCCAGAAATGCATCATTCAGTCTCATTCGGCTGCCTTCTTCTCATATTTCACGAACATGTATTCCAGATCAAAATACGTCTGCTCATCACTGTCGGCTGTGATCACCCAGTCCTCCATCTCGTCAAGATTCGGGAAGTATTTGTCTGCTGCATACGCATGATCGATCTTGGTCACATGTGCCACATTACAGTACGGAAGGAACTGACGGTAAACGCTCTCACCGCCGATAATATAGATATCTTCATCATTATATTTCTTCAGCTCCTCCAGAATCTCCTCCATCGTATGGCAGACAATGGCATCCTTCACCTTGAAATCGCGATTGCCGGTCAGAACGATATTCGTACGATTCTTCAGCGGCAGACCATTCGGAAATGTCTCGAGCGTCTTTCTTCCCAGAACTACCACCTTGCCTGTTGTTGTCTCACGGAAAAATTTCATATCAGACGGAATGCTGACCAGCAGCTTGTTGTTGCATCCGATTCCCCAGTTCTTATCAACTGCTACAATAAGGTTCATATGGTTCTCCTCCTATAAAAATGGGATGCTGTTGTCAGCATCCCTTTCTGTTTACTATTGTTCGTTACTGTTCATTACTCCTCTGCGGTATCAAGACTCATAAGATAATCATCCAGCGCAGCAGTATCTACTGTGTAAGTCGGAAGATCTGTTGTTGTGGAATCTGCGGAATTAAATCCGTTGTATACGGAAACTCCGATCCAGACTACCAGTACCAGAGCAACCAGTGACATGGCAGCCTTGGTAAGCATCCACTCCCTCTTCTGTTTCTTGATGATCTTTTCACGATTGCGTTTTTCTTCTTTATAACGGTCAACCTTTGCCTGACTCATGTGTATATCTCTCCTTTTGCCGATACTCGATACGAAAAACTGCCCTCATCCCGGATGCTGCATCCGTCTCCGGTATACAATCTGTCTGCAGATCTGTCGGGTGACAATTTTCCCATTAGAAATAGTATACACGATTCTGCCGGAATTTCAAGCTCTTTTTAGATAACTACGATAACGCCTCCGTCATTTGCATACATGGAAGAAATGCCAGCTGTATCCAGAAGGAACACATCCTTCACCTTGATTCTGTCAAGGATAGCGTCACGCACCATACGCCCGCGCTCCAGACAGTTGCAATGAGAAATCGCCAGAATCTTCTCTTCCGGGTGTTCTGCTGTTTCCACAATATAGTTCACCATCTTCACCAGTGCCTTGTTCATGCCGCGCGCCTGATCGACCTGGATGATCGTTCCCTCCGGTGTCGCCGCCATAACCGGTTTGATCTTCAGTGCAGATGCCACAAGAGCCTTCAGATTGCTCAGCCGTCCGTTCTTGCGCAGAGTTTCGAGGTTCTCCAGAACGAAATGTGTATTCTGGCCGTCAATATAGGATTCCACAGTTCTGACCAGCTCCTCGAATGGCATTCCTGCCGCTTCGCATTCCTGAATCTTATATGTGATCAGTGTCTCTCCGATGGAAGCTGAACGTGAGTTGAATACGTGAATCTTCATCTCAGGATGCTCCTCCAGCAGCAGCTCTTTCGCCAGCATGGCACTGTTGTAAGAGCCACTCAGCTCGGCAGAAAGCGTCACCGCATAGGCACGGTCACCGCTCTTCGCAAATGCTTCTTTATAATAATCCGGTGAAGGACATGCTGATTTCGGACAATTCGGACTGTCCGCTATTTTCTGAAGAAAATCTGCCTGATCAAATGTGTCATCATCAATAATCAAAAATTCATCTACCTGCATGGACAGAGGTGCCGGAATGATCCGTTCATCTCTCTTCATTTCCTCTGTGCGTTCTCCGCAGCTGTCCATCACGATTACGTATTCCATAAAAACCTCCATACAAAAAACTATTTCTTACGTTCTTCAAAATTCTTCCACGTAGTAATAATTACTACATTATAGTATCATAAGTATACCCGATTGAAAAGCAGAAAATAATTTTACCTTCACAACACATTGCCAGAGATTGTCTTTCTCGTGTATAATGAACCCAGAAAGACTAAAAAAGGAGGATGAATTCCGTTTGCGTTCCTATCAGATTCAGGATATCCGCGATTTCATGAAAAAGCTTCTGATTGCGGATACGTTTGATACATTTCTTCTCTCAGAAGCATCCATTACTACTTTTGCCACGTTTCAGATTGACGGCAGTTTCCATACAGATTATCTGAACAGCGATGAAACAGCTCAGCTTGGTGCCGAGCAGAGCGGCTACACTCTGTGGAGACGTATCCGTCCCTTCTTTTTTGAATTGACCAAAGGTAAGCACACACCGCTTCATTTCCATATTGTTTTCCGGCTTGCACCGCACAATGTTGCAAAGCTCCTTGCACAGAGCGGCCTTCCCTTTTCTGAGGAAGATGTGACCGGACTTTTTCTGAATATCCGGTATGACGGCAAAGAACTGAACTGCACCAGCGGCACTTCACTTCGTTTCTTCTCTCTGGACAAATCTCTGGAACATGCCTGGGATTCCATGCTGGAAAAGTTTTTCCGACAGAAGGAAATTCCTTTTTGTTAGCACTCATTTCGATTGAGTGCTAATTTTTTCTTGACATTTCTCCGCAGCGGGATTAATATAGGGAAAATCACTTATTTATTCAATCTATTTTTCAAAAAGGAGTTGTTGCAACATGAGCAAAAAGACTGGAAGTCTTTCTATTAACAGCGAAAATATTTTCCCTATCATCAAAAAGTGGCTGTATTCCGATCACGATATCTTCTTCCGCGAGCTGATTTCAAATGGCTGCGATGCGATCACGAAGCTCGGCAAACTGGAGATGATGGGCGAATACTCTTATCCGGATGACTATAAGAAAAAAATTCAGGTCATCGTGAATCCGGAAGAAAAAACCCTGAAATTCATCGATAACGGTCTCGGTATGACTGCTGATGAAGTGGAAGAATATATCACACAGATCGCATTTTCCGGTGCCACTGATTTTCTGAACAAATACAAGGACAAGACAACAGATGACGAGATCATCGGTCATTTCGGTCTCGGCTTCTATTCCGCGTTCATGGTAGCTGATGAGGTGCACATTGATACACTTTCCTGGCAGAAGGATGCCGCTCCGGTACACTGGGAATGCGACGGCGGTACAGAATACACGATGGAGACCGGCAGCCGCACAGAAGTCGGTACAGAGATCACTCTCTTCCTGAGCGAGGATGCACTGGAATTCGCCAATGAATACCGTGCCCGTGAGATCATTGAGAAATACTGTTCTTTCATGCCGGTAGATATCTATCTTTCCAAGGCAAATGCAGAGCAGCAGTACGAGACCATTGACGAATCTGAACTGAAGGACGATGATGTCATTGTTGAACGTATCCATGAGGATGCCAAGACCGAGGAGAAAGAGAATGAAAACGGCGAAAAAGAAGTCGTTGAAGTGTCACCGGCACGCGACCGTGTAAAGATCAACAAGCGCCCGGTATCTTTAAGCGATACAAAACCGCTCTGGACCAAACGTCCGAACGAATGTACCGAAGAGGAATACAAGGCCTTCTACCGCAAAGTCTTCCTGGACTACAAAGAGCCGCTGTTCTGGATCCACCTGAACATGGATTATCCGTTCAATCTGAAAGGTATCCTGTACTTCCCGAAGATCAATACAGAGTATGATTCCATCGAAGGCAAGATCAAACTCTACAACAATCAGGTATTCATCGCAGATAATATTAAAGAAGTCATTCCGGAATTCCTGATGCTGCTCAAGGGTGTGATCGACTGCCCGGATCTGCCGCTGAACGTTTCCAGAAGTGCACTGCAGAACGACGGTTTTGTAAAAAAGATCTCCGATTATATTACCAAGAAGGTTGCCGACAAGCTGACAGGTATGTGCAAGACGGACCGCGAAAGCTACGAAAAATACTGGGATGACATCTCCCCGTTCATCAAATTCGGCTGCATCAAAGAAAGTAAATTCGGCGAAAAGATGATGGATTACGTTCTTTACAAAAATCTGGACGGAAAGTATATGACGATCAAGGATCTTGACAAGTCTGAAGAGACAAAGGCCGAAGAAGCAAAAGCGGAAGATTCTGCTGCGGAAACAGCTGCAGAAGAAAACGCTGCGGAAAATAAGGAGCCGGAAAAACAGACGATCTACTACGTAACAGATGAAGTACAGCAGAGCCAGTACATCAACATGTTCCGTGAAGCAGGACTGGACGCAGTCATTCTGAAGCACAATATCGATAACGCTTTCATTTCTCATATGGAACAGCTCAACGAACATATCCGGTTCCAGAGAATCGATGCTGACGTGACAGAGACTGTTAAAGAGGAAGTCAATGAAGAAGAACTGAAAGAAACAACGGACACTCTGACCGAAGTATTCCGCAAAGCACTCGGCAAGGAAAACCTCACAGTCAGGGTCGAGAAACTGAAGAACGCAAATATCTCCTCCATGATCACTCTTTCCGAGGAAAGCAGACGTATGCAGGAAATGATGAAGATGTACAACATGTACGGAATGGATCCGTCCATGTTCGGCGGCGAAGAAACTCTGATCCTGAATGCCGGCAACAAACTTGTTCAGTACGTTGCAGCCAACAGAGATTCTGAGAACGTACCGATGATCTGCGAACAGCTGTATGACCTCGCAATGCTTGCTCACAAACCGCTCTCACCGGATGAGATGACGAAGTTCATCACAAGAAGCAATGAGATTCTGATGCTTCTTGCAAAATAGACAGATAACATCTGATAAGACAGGCCATATTTACGGCTGCTGTGAAACGAGAAACGTTTCACAGCAGCCGTTTTTCAGGCCATTTTCTATGCACACGATTTCTTGACAAACACTGTAAAAACAGGTATTCTTTTTCAGAGACTGACACCTGAATGCGAGGTGTTTTATCTGAATATTTCAGTTCATAGAACCATGCCTGTCTTTCTATTCAGGCGAAGGAGAATCATGACAGAACATGCAAAACCATTCGGCGGCATCTCCGGCAGCACGCTGAAGCTGTTTGCCATTATCACCATGCTGATCGATCACACCGGGGCCACTGTACTTCGTGCTGTCCTGCGTCATCCGACCGTAATGAGAGATCCTGCACTGAACGCAGCCTGGACTTCCGTATACGCAATATCACGCAGTATCGGCCGTGTGGCATTTCCGGTCTTCTGCTTTCTTCTGGTAGAAGGATTTGCACATACACGCAGTGTACGCAAATACGCGGAACGTCTTTTTCTGTTTGCCCTGATCTCAGAAATTCCTTTTGATATCGCACTGAAAGGCAGCTGGTATTTTCCCGATAAACAGAACGTGTATTTTACATTATTGATCGGACTGCTCGTGCTGATCATTATCTCCAAGTGCGAGCGGCTGTGCAGTGCTGACGGTCCGTTATCAGGCCGCAGAGTTCATCTGACCGAATCTTCAGGCAAAATATCTGATGAGGTTCCCCTGTCCCCTGCAAAAAAAGGACTGCTCACACTGCTCTCCTTCCTGTTGGTGGCTGCGGCCATCTTTGCAGGCATGTATCTGGCTGCCCGCATTAATACCGATTACAATTACAAGGGTGTATTTCTGATTGCCGCACTGTACCTGACGCGTCATTCCCGTCTGTTCCAGTGCCTTGCCGGAATGGCCGCAGTATCATGGGAACTGCCTGCTCCGCTTGGATATATCCCGGTATATCTCTACAACGGAAAGCGCGGACTGCGCCTGAAGTATCTGTTTTACTGGTTCTATCCCGTACATCTGCTGATCCTGTATGGTCTGGCAGAATACGTGATTCCGGCATTATAAAAGAATGCGCTTATAATTACGAGGAGGACTTTACAATGAACAAAAAAGAAGTCGCCGAAATCAAACGACTCTTTCATCCTGACCGCACACCGATCACCCGCATCTGCGGCTGCTATGTGGATGGTGAAAAAAATAAGAAAACACAGATGAAAGAAGCATTTCTCTCTCTCCCGGAGGAGGAAATGTTCAAATACTTTGAAATTTTCAAAAAGACTCTCTCCGGCACCATCGGCCGCAACCTGCTGGATATGGAATTTCCGCTCACGCAGGAGGCCGGCGGCGGCACACAGGAATACCTGATGAGGCTGAAATCCAGCCAGCTCAAGGATGATGCACTGCTGGATGAATTCTACGACAAAGTCATTGATACGTTCCTGTATCCGGAGAATTATTACATAGTTCTGATCCACGGTATGTATGATATTCCGAAAAAAGCATCCGATGGCATTGAGATGTTCGATGCCTCTGACGATGTCTATGAATTCCTGCTCTGCTCTATCTGTCCTGTAAAACTGACAAAACCGGGACTTTGCTACAACGAAAGCACAAATGCCATCGAGGAACGCACCCGTGACTGGTTCGTCGAAGTCCCGATGACCGGTTTTCTGTTTCCGGCCTTTACCGACCGCAATACAGATATCCACAGCATCCTGTACTATTCAAGGAATCCGGAGGAACTGAACTCCGATTTTGCCAGACTGCTGCTCGGGTGTGAGCTTCCGCTTACTGCCGGATCACAGAAGGACGCATTCAATACACTGGTAGCTGAAACTCTTCAGGGAGAATGTACCTATGAAGCGGTCAAGACGATTCACGAAACGCTGAACGATCTTCTTGACGAGCGAAAGGACGATCCGAATCCTGTAGCTCTTGACAAAAACGATGTCAAACGGCTGCTGTATGACAATGGCGCTACGGATGAGACACTGGAGCACTTCGACGAGGAATTCGAACAGGCCGGCGGAGATAATCAGACCTCCCTGTTCGTCTCCAATGTCGTCAGCCGCCGCAAATTTGAGATCAGAACACCGAGCATCACGATACAGGTCAAACCGGAATGTGCAGATCTCATTGAGACACGCATCATTGACGGAAGACCGTGTTTTGTCATCCCGGCCGATGATTCCGTGGAAGTGAATGGGATTCCGGTGAGAACTCCGGGTGCATCTGACGCACAGCCGGAGGAATAAAAGATTTCTGTTCCGGAGGATTTGCTCTTTTCGCATTTGGAGGATCTGCGTTTTTTCGTTTCGGAAGATTTACACTTTTCTTATTTCAAGAATCTGCTTTTTTCGTTTCGGAAGACTTACACTTTCCTTATATGGAGAATCTGCATTTTCCGTTTCAATGAAGCTGTGTTTTCTTCCTGTGAAGATCTGCTGTTTCCTTAATTTAATATTTTATGGATACAGTCTGGCCGTCGAAAACAGATTCCGGCTGCCAGATGCAATAAAATACTATCATCAGGAGGTTCTTATGAATACCATCACACTTGACTGGCAGAAATACAGCGACCTCGCACGTGCTGCCGCTGCAGAGGGCTGCGTTCTTCTGCGCAATGAACAGGATGCCCTTCCTGTCGTTTCCGGAGAAACGGCTGCCGTATTCGGACGCATTCAGCTTGATTATTACAAAAGCGGAACCGGTTCCGGCGGCATGGTCAATGTACTGTACGTGCACTCTATCCTGGACGGACTCGCTCAGTATCCGTCCGTACATATTTACGAACCGCTGCTCTCCCGTTACCGCACCTGGGCTGAGTCGCATCCGTTCAACTGCGGCAGCGGCTGGGGAACCGAGCCGTGGTGTCAGGAGGAAATGGAGCTTTCCGAAGAAATTGTTGCTGATGCCGCATCCCATGCAGATATTGCACTGATCATCATCGGCCGTACAGCCGGCGAGGACCGTGATAATACGCCTCTGGCGGGCAGCTATTATCTGACAGACGGCGAAAAGGATATGCTGTCAAAGGTATGTGCAAAGTTCCGTCGAACCGCGGTAATTCTGAATACAGGAAATACGATCGACATGAACTGGGTAGAGGAATATAATCCTTCTGCCGTTCTCTACGTGTGGCAGGGCGGCATGGAAGGCGGGTTTGGAGCTGCCGACGTGATCTGCGGAGCAGTCTCTCCATCCGGAAAACTGTCCGATACCATCGCCCGAAATCTGTCTGATTATCCCTCTGTCCGCAATTTTGGTTCTGATACGGAAAATATTTATCAGGAGGATATTTACGTCGGATACCGCTATTTCGAAACATTTGCGCCGGAATGTGTGCAGTATCCGTTCGGTTTCGGTCTGTCTTACACCACATTTTCTGTTTCTGCAAAACTGCAGAAGAATAAACACTTTGAAACTGTGTGGAAAGATTGCTCTGCTTCTGCAGACCGGCGCCTCTCTTCCGATGATAACCGTATCATATGCACAATTGCTGCTTCCGTCACAAACACCGGCAGCGCTGCCGGAAAAGAGGTCGTACAGGTCTATGCCTGCCCGCCGCAGGGTACACTCGGCAAACCGGTCCGCAATCTGGTCGGCTTCGCCAAAACAGACCTGCTGGAACCGGGTGAGACTCAGGAGCTCACCATCCGAATTTCCGCCGATCACCTTGCATCCTTCGATGACAGCGGGGTGACGGGTCACCGATCCTGTTTTGTGCTGGAGTGCGGTGAATACGGTATTTATACCGGAACTGATGTGCGCAGTGCTGCACTCACCGATACATTTATAATAGAAGAAACGCTCGTAATCTCACAGCATCAGGAAGCCATGGCACCGGTCAAAGCATTCGAACGGTTCCGGCCGGTGAAGTCAGGTCCGGCGCAGGCTGCCGCTTTATCCGACGAAGCGGTACAGAACGCTGCTTTATCTGATGATCTGGTACAGAACGCTGTTTTGTCTGACGATCCGGTACAGAACGCTGCTTTATCCAACGCTCCGGACGCAGCTAAAATAATATCTTCTCCGGAAACTGACGGCACTGAATATTATAAACTGAGCTATGAGACCGTTCCGCTTCGCACTGTAAATCCGGCGGATCGCCGCCTTGCTCAGGATCTGACCTGTCTTCCTTACAGCGGTGACAAAGGTTACCGTCTGAGCGACGTACAGAATCAGAATATATCTCTGGAAATATTCCTTGCTCAGCTCTCTGATGCGGATCTGATGACTATTGTAAAAGGTGAAGGAATGTGCAGCCCGAAAGTAACTCCGGGAACAGCTGCCGCGTTCGGCGGTGTGACAGATTCTCTGCTGCATTTCGGTATTCCGGTCGGCTGCTGTTCAGACGGTCCTTCCGGCATCCGCATGGACTGCGGAACCAGCGCATTCAGCCTGCCGAACGGTACGCTTCTTGCATGCAGCTTTAATGTTCCGCTCGTTACAGAACTGTTTGAAATGGAAGGTCTGGAATTGTACAGTAATCAGATTGATGCTCTTCTCGGACCTGGCATCAATATTCACCGCAGTCCGCTGAACGGCCGCAATTTCGAGTATCACTCTGAAGATCCGTATCTGACCGGACGCATGGCCGAGGCACAGCTGGCCGGCATGGATTGCTGGGGTGTCAGCGGTACAATGAAGCATTTCTGCGCAAACAACCAGGAGTACTGCCGACATTCCGCAAATGGTGTGATTTCTGAACGTGCACTGCGTGAAATTTACCTGAAACCGTTTGAGATGGGTGTTCGCTCCGGATGCTGCCGCTCCGTCATGACTACCTATGGCCCGGTAAACGGAATCTGGACTGCCGGCAATTTTGACCTGAATACCACAATCCTTCGAAATGAGTGGGGTTTTAAAGGACTGGTCATGACTGACTGGTGGGCACATATCAATGACGAAGGAGGTCAGCCAAGCCGCCAGAATCTTGCTGCCATGGTCCGTTCCCAGAACGACGTATTCATGGTTACTCCGGATGCTGCCGCCTACGAAGACAACCTGCAGGAAGAATTTGCAGCCGGCAGTTTGTCCCGCGCAGAGCTTGTTCGTTGTGCAGCCAACATCTGCACCTTCCTTCTGGCTTCACCGGCCCTGAAACGAATAACAGGCACTTACATTCCGGTCACTCACTGCAACCAGCCGACAGACCTTACTCTGCTGGAGGATCAGGGACTGGAATACTGCACTGTCACAGATGATACAATCATTCCTCTTGAAAATCGTTCCACTGCCGGAGGCAGTTCTTTCCTTCTGGCACTCTCTTTTGAGCGTGAAGGAACGTATGCATTCGCACTGACCGCGACCAGTGATGCCTCCGATCTGGCTCAAATGGCTGTTACGCTCAGCATGGACAGTACCGTACTCAATGTCTACTCCTTCCACGGAAGTATGCAGGAACCTGAAACACAGTCTCGCGATAAAGATGTACGCGGTAATACACATTACCTGAAGTTCTTCTTTTCACAGAGCGGTCTGACCCTTCATTCTCTGCGTATCACGCATATATCGGATGATATTTTCGAGAACTGAGTCTGAAGCGAAATTAATTATATGTTATCCTGAACCATAAATATAAAACGAAACCGCAGTCTCACTGATGGTACATATTATGCTCCATTCATCACAGGCCTGCGGTTTTCGTTTTTCTCTGTTCTGTTTTCTTCTGCTGTACTTTTCTGTTTAATTTTCTTTGGTTTCAGGTCTACAGATTTTCCTCGTTGTTCTCTGCTTGTCTAAAATACGATACGATTCCTGCCGGCCTCCTTGCCATAATACAGCTTCTCATCCACCTTCTTAATCAGATCCTTCATGTCTGACCGGAAATCATTTTCCTCCATTCCAAATGTCATCGTCACATGTATCTCCTGATCATTCCAGTAAACAGCCAGTTTCTGCACCCGCGTACTCAATTCAGAAATAACTGCATACGCTTCGTCTCCATTCGCATACGGAATATGAAACAGAAACTCTTCTCCGCCCCATCGGCTGAAGCTTCCCCTGTCCTTCATTACTTCACGGAACAGCTCCGTCAATGCTTTCAGTACTGCATCACCGCAGTCGTGCCCCCACTGGTCATTGATATGCTTGAAATGGTCAATATCCCCCATCACCACAACAAACCCTGCCTGACTGTTCTGCTCGCGGAACTGTTCCATATGCTTCAGCATCGTGCGCCGGTTCCAGATACCTGTCAGAGGATCTGTGGATGCCTGTTGTCTGAGTCGTTCATTATATTGAACCAGCTTCTCTTCTGCCAGTTCAACATTCGAGCTGAACGTTCCGCAGATGACACCAAGTTCTATGAAAAGAAACAGCGAATTGAATATCTGCAGAACCACAACAAATGCACCCGGAAGCGTCCAGACCGGATCACATACTCTGCAATAGCAGAACATTGCGAAACGCAGCATAAACAGAAATACAGTCCAGACAACCTTCAGTGCAAGCGCATCATTAATAGAAAAATAAAACATGACAAGCAATGCAAAGATAAAATGCTGAACTCCGCAGTCCCATCCATACAGATATACAAAGGCCAGTATCCATCCCACCTGAACGACTGCAAACCAGATAAGATTGTCCCTCGTGCGCATATAATATGTACCAATAAACAGCGGAACAATTACGACCAGTGCCGCTACTGCCAGTGGAGAAAACAGTCTTGGAAGTCCCACGAACATCAGCAGGAAAAAGACAGCAAAATAAAGCACCTTCAAAAGATAAATCCAGCGCAGTAAGACTACGATGCGCTTCGGCTCATTTTCATGCCTTGCATCGCTGTTGATCCAATTGTAGACTCTTTTTAACCCGCTCACTCCAACCCCCGATTGCCGCATTATAATGCAGCAATTTATCACAATAATTTATTACAGAAATTTGTTCCGATAACTTATATCCGGATTTTAGTTCATCATTCTGTTGCAGACATTTATCCCGATAACCTGCTTTCGGATTTTAGTTCATCATTCTGTTACAAAAACTTATTTCCATAACCTGTTTCAGTATACACCCTTCAGACACATCCCTGCAACTGTTTCCATACAGCACCCTGCATATTCTGTAATCAGGTTTCAATCTTCTACAGGCCAATCACGTCAGGTGGTGCAGAACCCTTCCAACACCATACTAACCTCATCAGCACAGACTGCTCTTTACAGCCTTTTACTATTCTTTACGGCTTTTTACTATTCTTTACAGCCTTTTCTATTTTTTACGGCCTTTACTATTCTTTACGGTCTTTTACTATTCTTTACGGCCTTTTACTATTCTTTACGGCCTTTACTATTCTTTACGGTCTTTTACTATTCTTTACGGCCTTTTACTATTCTTTACGGCCTTTTACTATTCTTTACGGCCTTTTACTATTCTTTACGGCCTTTACTATTTTTTACGGCCTTTACTATTCATTAGGTCTTCTACTGCTCTTTACAGAGCTTTACTGATTTTTCACAGATGCAAGATACGCATCTATAAATTTCTCCGACGGAGAATACATATGGTCCGGCAGCTCATCCGGATCAAACCATTGCCACTGATCCTGCTTATCCGGCTCCATTACTGCAGCTTCACCCGCACATGCTTCTGCCGTGACCCAAATTGTGACAAAATGCCGGTCCGGCG
Organism: Candidatus Choladousia sp.; assembly: GCA_045119335.1. Taxonomy (GTDB): domain Bacteria; phylum Bacillota; class Clostridia; order Lachnospirales; family Lachnospiraceae; genus Choladousia. Next base: position 54,907 of record JBGVDJ010000060.1, read on the forward strand.
CAATATCATCTGCCGCACCGAATATTTTGATATTCTGAATATCAAGACCGGTCTCTTCCTTCACCTCTCTGACAGCACCTTCCAGTATCGTCTCACCGTACTCCTGCTTTCCTCCCGGAAGGCACCAGCTGTCAGGTTCATAGATTCCGCCTGTATCTTTTCCCTTTACCACACGATGTCCCAGAAGAATCCTGTTGTCCCTGGTAACTAATACACCGATTCCGACTTTAATAATATTCATTTTCTGTTCCTCCTCGTCTGTCAATCTTTGATTCCAGTCAATAGCAAATGTAACATTCATGACTCACAATCACTATATTATTATTTTATTAACATTCTTTACATACTATTGTTTCTATGCTTTAATAATATCAACAAACATCACACATTGCAAGGAGGTAATTGAATACGCTTTACGAACGAATTTATGAGGAGCACCAGAGGCTTCAATACCAAATCGAGAGTCTTCAGACACAGCTGCATGATTATCCCGATGGAAAGCTGATTTGCTGCCAAAACGGTAATCACTGTAAATGGTATCAAAGCGATGGGCACACAAAGACTTACATTCCAAAATCTGACAGAAACCTCGCAGAGCAGTTGGCCGCAAAGAAATACTTATCATCTCTTCAGGAAGACTTATCTCATGAGAAAAACGCACTCGAACTCTATTTAAAGCACCATTATCCAATGTATGAAAAAGCCAAGCGATTGCTCACAGAATCCTCGGGATTTCAGGAACTTCTTTCTCCATTTTTCAAGCCCCGCTCCCAGGAATTATCCGATTGGATGAACGCTCCCTACGAACGCAATCTCAACCATCCGGAACATTTAACACACAAAACTACCTCCGGTCATTATGTCCGTTCCAAATCGGAATCCCTGATTACACTGTTGCTATATACCAGCAGGATCCCATTTCGTTATGAATGCGCACTTCATCTGGGAGAGGCTACTTTTTACCCTGATTTTACAATCCGTCATCCATATACTGGTGCGCTATACTACTGGGAACATTTTGGCCGAATGGATGATCCGAACTATATCAAAAATGTTTATTCTAAATTACAGATTTATACTCTGCACAATATTATACCAACGATCCAACTGATAACTACGTACGAAACTAAAAATAATCCATTAACTGCCGAAGTAATCGAAAAAACAATTGCACACTATTTTCTGTAGACAGAGCCTGCTTTTTGATAAACCTGTTTTTTATAGTATTCCCTGGTCCATTTTAAAACTTGGGGAATAGTTGAAACCTGTGTTTACAAAGTCAGTCAGCCAGAACTTCTGGGTTCAAAATGATTTTCAAGATGTCCATTTTCCAGCTTCGCATCCTGCATTATCATAGAAGGAGCTTATTTACAGAGAGTTTCTCATCTCTCTTCTATAGGGCACATTTTAAGTAATAAAAAGTATCTATGGCAAAAAAACTTGTGCCTGGACCCGCGTTTTTGTCTTTTTCAGTATCTGATATACAATTTTTTCTGTATAGACCTAAAACCTGCTCTTATTCCCGCTTTTATACTGTAAAAATGTATCCCAGAACAAACTTTTTTTGCATAGATACTTCCCAGAATTTCTCATGCTTTCTTCCGGCTCCCCTTAACAGAAAAGATTGTATAAAACAGGCATGGCTGCCGCAAAATATGTTTTGCTCCTGCATGGCAGAAATTTCCGTAACAAAAATGCACGGTCTCGCATAAAACACCTTTGAGCAGTATTTTCGGCTCTGCAAGATGCGTATACTTTTTATAGCACAGGATATAAAATGCAAATAGCTTCGAACTTTTTGTGTCACAGAAAACACAAAACAAATAGCTTTCATTTAAAAAAACAAAAATCATCAGCAAAAAAGGAGCGGCCTACACCACTCCCACCAGTTTCAATATCCAATATCCCAGTCCCAGCACCCAGCTGGTAACTATTCCATACAATATCACTGGCCCGGCAATTGTAAAGATCTTGCACCCGATCCCGAAGACCTGCCCTTCCTTTTTATATTCGATAGCCGGTGCAGCCACCGAATTTGCAAATCCGGTGATCGGTACAAGCGTACCTGCACCGCCAAATTTAGCCAGTTTCTGATAGATATTTGTTCCTGTCAGAATAACACTCAGCAGTACCAGCAGCAGCGAACACCAGCTGCCTGCAATGTCCTTCTCCATTCCCATATCCCTGCACCAGTTCAGAATGAACTGTCCGACCACACAGATTGCTCCTCCTGTCACAAATGCCTTGAGCATGTTCAGGAACAGATTGTGTGTCGGTGTCACCTGTTTGACGTACTTCTGGTACTCCTGCTGTTTTCTCTGTTTTAAAATATCTGCCATGGGTTCTCCCTTCCACTCAGACATACCAGACTCCGCTCAGGGTTGCCGGAACCAGATATGCTGTATTCATTCTATGAAAAAGTATCTCCTCTTCCCGGCAGATTATACACAGGAATTTCCATCACCACAATTTATGAAAATATTGCCCGGCCTGTACTGATCCTCCGGCATCCACTTACCCTTCAACAATCAGATATTTCCCGTCCGGAAGTGTAAACACTTCTGCTTCAGACAGCAGCTCCTCTTTTGTCAAACCTGCCGTATCCGCTCCATTTTCTTCAAAATACTCTTTGACTTCCCTGTAATTATTGGCTACAACAGCCATACAGTCCTCCAGGAACTCCGCTGCCTCTTCCAGAGTCTCCGCCACCGGCTCATCAAAAAGCTGGCCCTGTTTTTCCAGAAATGTTTCAAGATATTCTTTTTTATAGCTCATGTCATTCTCCTTCCGATAGATATATCATTCCATATGTGCCCGCATGATCTCATGGAACTGAGCACCGCATCGTTCCACCTCTCCCAGCACCGTATCAATCCCCTGCTCCGTCCGGTACCACGTATCACGGCTGATGCCGCGTGTCACAACAGGGCATACCAGAAACCGTGTCTGCGGAAACTGTTCCTGATAATACATCAGACTGCGCCTCGCATGGAATGCCTGGCAGCACAGAATTGCCCGTTCAACAACAATTCCCACTGCATCCGTCCGTTTCCTGGAATAAATCGCATTTTCATACGTATAAGTAGCCCGATCTTCTTTCAGAACAGCACGCTCCGGTACGCCTGCTCCGGTCAGGACATCTTTCAGATATTCCCACTCTGTCTCAAATCCCGGCCGCTCAAACCGCCCATTTGCAATACTGTACCGTCCGGACGGAAGCACATACGAAGCCCAGCCCTCCTGGTACAGCTTCGCTGCATACAATGCCGCATCCGGATAATTCCCTCCCGGCACAAAGATAATATCCGCAAAATCCGGCTCATCCTCTATAAAAACAAAGTCTGTAATACAATCAAAGAATTGCATATACACCTCCGTTAATCGACATTCTCAACAATAAAATCCTGTTTTGCAGAATTCTGTATGCAGGCCCAGACATCCGGTCTCATACTTCTGCCATTAACGTTCCGGAATCCAGGCCCGCTGCAGACGCTCTACCGCCTGCCTGATCTCCTCCTCCGGCATATTCGCGTATCCGAGGATCACAGTGGCCGCCTCCGGCTGTTTCGCCTCGCCAACGTAATAACGTGACAGTCCGTATATGGTAACACTCTCATCTGCTGCGCGCCGGATCGCCTCAGCTTCGGTCATTCCATTCGTAAATGTCAGCAGAACATGCACTCCTGCATTTTCTCCGTGTACTTTACAGATGTCATGAAATTTTTTCAGTTCCTCCAACAGCACATCGTGACGGTTTTTATAAACTGCACGCATCTTGTTCAGATGCCGTTCATAATATCCCTCGTTTAAAAATCCGGCAATCAGCTTCTGATCAACACGTGACACTGTACTGGATATCCGGCTGCCCCTGGTCCGGTACAACTCCATCAGACTCACCGGCAGAACCATATAACTGACACGGATTGCCGGTGCAATGGAACGGGAAAAGGTCCCGATATAGATCACACAATCGCTGCGATCATAACCCTGCAGTGCCGGAATCGGCTTGCCCTTATACCGGAATTCGCTGTCATAATCATCCTCAATGATATACCTTCCCGGCTTCTGAGCAGCCCAGCCGAGCAGCTGCATCCGCCGTTTTACCGGCATGACAGTTCCGAGCGGATACTGATGCGACGGCATCACGTACGCAATATCCGCATCCGTCTTCGCCAGCTGATCGACTCTCATACCGGAATCATCCATATCCACGATCCGCACCTCGTTGGAAAGATTTCGCAGCAGATCATATGCCTTTTTGTAGGTGGGACTCTCCATGGCTATTTTCTGTCCGGCGCCAAACATGCTGCACAGAAGCAGCAGCAGAAAATCATTCCCGGCTCCCACCACGATCTGCTCCGGCTGTGCATGGACACCTCGTGCCTGATAAAGATACTCTGCGATCGTATCTCGCAGTTCCTGCTCTCCCTGAGGGTCACCGATCTGAAACAGTGCCCGGTTCTCCTCCTGCAGGATGTTTTTGGACAGCTTACGCCATGCATTGTGTGGGAAACTGTTCAGATCAACTCCGTTCGGAGAGAAATCATACAGCGTCCCCCGTGACCGACTCTCCGGTTCGGTTCTCGCACTGATCCGCTCCGGCTCCAGACGGTAGATTCCCTCCAGATCACAGACATAATATCCTTTGCACGGAACGGACTCGATATAACCTTCTGAGAGAAGCTGCTCATATGCCATATCCACAGTCGTACGGCTGACCTGCAGAAATTCTGCCAGTTTTCTCGTAGAGGGCAGCCTTTTCTTAAAAGGCAGCCCTCCATTCTGAATGTCTTTCTTTATATATTTGTAAATCTGCTCATAGAGCGGTACGGATGATGATGCATCCAGATTTATCGTCAGTTCATTCATATATGCTCCATGCATCATTCCTGATGCGGGGTCAAAAAGTATTCTGCCCGTTTGCTGCCGACAATATTCCTTACTCAGCTTTCGGCAGACGGAAAGAACTCTTCAGAGAAACGATACGGTTAAATACCGGTGCCTCCGGTGTGGAATCCTTCGCATCCACACAGAAAAATCCCTGACGTACAAACTGGAAACTCTCATATGGTTTCGCATCCCTGAATGCCGGCTCGAGCAGACAATCCTTCAGGACAGTCAGAGAATTCGGATTCAGGTTCAGAGAACCGTCCTCATTGTAAACACCTTTCTCCTCATCAATGATATTCTCGTACAGGCGCACCTCGGCTCTGATTGCCGTCTTCGCTGCTACCCAGTGAATCGTACCTTTTACCTTACGTCCTGTGAAACCGCTTCCGCACTTTGTTTCCGGATCATACGTACAGTGGATCTCAGTCACTTTTCCGTTCTCATCCTTCTCAAAGCTTACACACTTCACAAAGTATGCTCCCATCAGGCGCACTTCATTGCCCGGGAACAGACGGAAATATTTCTTCGGCGGATTCTCCATAAAATCCTCACGGTCAATATACAGTTCGCGTCCAAACGGCACCTTACGCATACCGAGTTCCGGATTTTCCAGATTCATCTCCACATCCAGATATTCGATCTGATCCTCCGGATAATTGTCAATGATCAGCTTCACCGGATCAAGGACAGCCATCATACGCGGGCGCTTCAGCTTCAGATCCTCACGGATGCAGTACTCAAGCATTGCATAGTCTACAGAGCTGTTGCTCTTGCTGACACCGCAGAGCTCAACAAATTTCTGAATGGATTCCGGTGTAAAGCCGCGGCGGCGGAGTGCTGCAATAGATACGAGACGCGGGTCATCCCAACCATCCACAATGCCGTCTTCCACGAGGCGCTTGATATAACGCTTACCGGTCACAACATTGGTGAGATACATTTTTGCGAACTCCATCTGCTTCGGCGGCATCTCATATTCCAGTTCCCGTACCACCCAGTCGTACAGCGGGCGATGATCCTCGAACTCCAGTGTACAGATAGAATGCGTAACACCCTCAATCGCATCCTCGATCGGATGAGCGAAATCGTACATCGGATAGATGCACCACTTGTCACCTGTATTGTGATGGCTCATACGTGCCACGCGGTAAATCACCGGATCACGCATGTTCATATTCGGAGAAGCCATGTCGATCTTTGCACGAAGTACCTTTTCTCCATCTGCATACATACCGTTCTTCATATTTTCGAACAGTTCCAGATTCTCCTCAATACTGCGGTTGCGGTACGGACTTTCCTTGCCCGGTTCTGTCAGTGTACCACGGTACTCACGGATCTCTTCTGCAGACAGGTCACATACGAATGCCTTGCCTTTTTTGATCAGCTTCACAGCTCCCTCATACATCTGATCAAAATAGTTGGAAGCGAAGAACAGCCGATCTTCCCAGTCTGCGCCAAGCCACTTCACATCTGTAATAATAGACTCAACGAATTCAGTCTTCTCTTTCGTCGGGTTCGTATCATCAAAACGGAGATTGAACTTTCCATTATATTTCTTGGCCAGTCCATAGTTCAGAAGGATCGATTTGGCATGTCCGATATGCAGATAACCGTTCGGCTCCGGCGGGAAACGGGTACACACGGTATTGCAGTGTCCCTCTGCCAGATCTTTTTCAATGATCTGCTCAATAAAATTCTTCGATACTACTTCCTTTTCTGCAGCTTCTGTTTCCACAATCGCTTTTTCCATATTTTCTTTTCCCATAATTTCCTCCAGTGCGCAGATACAGCGCTATAACTATAATGCGGCGATACGAAGCAGCATCTATTGCTTTCGCCGCTTGCGTTCAGATTATCAAATAATAGCACATGTAGTAGAAAAAAACAACATCCCCCGCCTCAAAACTGTTGTCGAACGGCGGAAAAACTGGTAGAATATTTGGAGAAAATGTAAAACTATACGGAGGAATCCCCATGTATTATTTTATCGTCAATCCTGCTTCCGGTTCCGGCAGAGGACTTACCATCTGGAAAACCATTCAGGAAGAACTGAATCGGCTTGGCATCAAGCACCATTCTTATCTTCTCTCCCGTCCCGGTGAAGCAAAGCAGCTCGCCTCCGGATTTGCAGAAAAGAAAAATCCATGCACTGTTGTGGCTGTCGGCGGTGACGGCACGATCAATGATGTGATAAGTGGGCTCGGTTCCTTTGCACATATCACCTTCGCGTGTATTCCTACCGGCTCCGGCAATGATTTTGTCCGCGGTCTCGGCCTGATCCGTGATCCGGTCGAGGCGCTCCATGCCATCCTGAATCCGAAGGAAATCCGGAAAATCAATATCGGTTCTACCTTGATTCCGGAGGCAGATAAGGTCTCCGAATATTCTTATGCGGTCAGCTCCGGTATCGGATTCGATGCTGCAGTATGCGATTCTGTTCAGCACTCAAAACTGAAAAAGGCGCTGAACCTGTTCCGCGCCGGAAAAGTGGTCTATCTCATTTCTGCTCTCTGGCTGCTGATGACCATGAAGCGCGGCTCTCTGAAGGTCACACTGGAGGACGGTACAGAAACCGACTATGAAAACGCTTATTTTGCTGCAGTTATGAATCTTCCTTACGAGGGCGGCGGATTCTATTTCTGCCCGGATGCACTTCCGGATGATGACTGCATCGATCTGATTATCGTGAACCGCATTTCCAGACTGCGTGCGCTTTCCCTTCTGCCGCAGGCGCTCGTCGGAAAACATGTGGGCAAGGACGGCATCACCATCATTCGCTGCCGTCAGGCAAAACTGCAGTATTCCATCCCGTCCTGTGTACATACAGACGGTGAAGTGGCCGGATACTATAAAGAAGTTATCATTGGTATGAAAAACGAAAAACTGGCTGTCATCATACGATGACGGCCAGTCTTTTACACATCTTTATTCCTTAATTAAATCCTACAAATCTCTGTGCAATCTTATACGCGATCTTTGAAATCTTCTTTCCGACCTTTCCCGGCAGATTCATAAAAATACCGAAGACATTATACCGGATCTCCCGATAAACCTTCTCATCCTTCTCCTTCAGATATGCCCAGACATCCGCTTTTTTCTCAAGCGCCTCTTCTGTGCCCGACAGGATCAGCATGATAGAAGTAACGGTCATGATCTTGGTCAGATAGTTCAGCATATACTTGCGCAGCTTTTTGCTCTTATCACTGAAATCCTGCGCAGCCATTACATCGATCATGATCTTGTTTACACGGATCTGCTGATCAATACGGCCGATCATCACCTTTTCATTCACGGACTGATCCTCGCGTCCGATAAAATAGTGGTACAGATTGATATTGGCATAATACAGCTTTTTCACACACGGGAACGGCTGAAATGCAAAAATATTGTCCACATAGAACGTATGCTTCGGAAGCTCCAGTCCACAGTCACGCAGCATCTGCGTACGGTAGAAAATATTGTGCATCAGAATATACTGCGTCTGATGCATGGTGCGCATATCATCCCAACCGAATACTTTATCCTGCGGAAATACATTGGTAAAACGCATCAGCCTTTTATGTTTTGCATCTACTTTGTCATAAATAAAGTTTGCAAGGAACAGATCTACACCGCCCTGCTCTTCCAGCTCCTTCATCTTCTGTACGATCTGGATCAATCCCTTGGTGTTTACCCAATCGTCACTGTCCACTACCTTATAATAGAGACCTGTCGCGTTGCGAAGTCCTGCATTTACTGCTTCACCGTGGCCTCCGTTCTCCTGATGCACTGCTTTCACGATTCCCGGATATTTTGCTTCGTAACGGTCTGCAATCTCCGAAGTACGGTCTTTTGTGGAACCGTCATCTACAATCAGGATTTCCACGTCCTCTCCCGCCGGAAGAATGGACCGGATACATTTCTCCATATAACTCTCTGAATTGTAACATGGAATTGCCACTGATAAAATCTTCATATAATTATTACTCCTGTTCTTTTGTATCGTGACAGTCATTTATCTGTCACACTTCCTATTCCTTATTTTCCTGTCCTCTGTTCTGTCTGCAGTTTTATCATGCTGTCTGCAATCTCATATTTCTACCTGCAGTTTTATCATACTGACCGCAATCTCGTGTTTCTGTCTGCAGCTGTATTTCTGCCTGCAGTTTTATTATATTGCATGCAATCTCGTATTTCTGTCTGCGGCTGTATTTCTGCCCGCAATCTCATATTTTCTGTATTGCAGTCTTCTTTTGTCTTCCGGAATCGTTTCTTTTTTATGTTCTTACCTTATTTCGCTTCTTTATGTTTCCGCGCTTCACTGTCCGGCGAAGCATATTTCTCCTGCCCGAGCCTGATGCTGAGATACTCTGTATATGCCGCGAATGCCGCCGGTATCGGATATTCCCGTTCCGTCCGCTCCGGTTCGATAAACAGCAGGCTTTCTGTGTCCTTTCGGCTCCGGATCCCTTTTGGTTCCGGTCCGTCATCTGTCTGCGCTGCAGTGTCCGTACCTTCTTCGACCAGCACCATATACCCTGTCATCTGCCACTCGACATGGCTGAAAATATGCTTTGCTGATCGCAGCGGCCACACACGTACCGGCTCAAACCCAATCTCGCGTGTCCTGCTGATGACTTCCTCCGGTGACAGATGGCCTTCAAAATTCGGAAGCTCGTACAAACCGGCAAGCAGTCCTTTCTTCGGACGCTGCCGCACCGCCGCACGTTCACTGTCACGGATGACCAGTACCGTACGCTCCTCGATTCGTCTGGCCTTCTTTGCAGCTTTGACCGGAAGTTCCATCTGACGATCTGTTTCGTTTGCATAACAAAGCTTTCTCACTGGACAGTTTTCACAATCCGGTGCTCCGTTCGGCAGACACACGGTTGCGCCAAGTTCCATCAGCGCCTGATTGAATGCCCCAGACCGATCCTTCGGCATCACATTCTGCAGCAGCTGTTCAAACTGTTTTTTCACCGACTGCTTCGTAATGTCGTCTTCATTTCCGATGATCCTGCTGATCACACGCAGCACATTCCCGTCCACTGCAGGCACCGCACGGCCATAGGCAATCGAAGCGATCGCTCCAGCCGTATAACTGCCGATACCCGGCAGTCCCAGCAGCTCCTCATACGTATCAGGCAGTCTGCCTCCGTATTGATCCATTACTATAACTGCAGCCTTCTGCATGTTCCGGACACGATTGTAATATCCGAGTCCCTCCCACAGCTTCAGCAGCCTGTCCTCTTCACATTCAGCTAAAGCACGGACATCCGGAAGCGCTTCCGTAAACCTTGCAAAAAACGGTTTCACCGCCTCCACCCTGGTCTGCTGCAGCATGATCTCCGATACCCATACGTAATAGGGCAGCGGCTGCTCCCGCCAGGGGAGTACACGCGCATTCTCCGCAAACCAGGAAAGAAGCGGAGCTATAATTTTATCCAGTCTTTCTTTTTTCATTCTGTTCCTCTGTCTGGGGAATTTTCTGAGGCGTGGATTGAGGGCAATGCCTGCCTCTGCCCGGTCGCGGGCTTCGCTCATCCCGCAAAGCTGTGTCCTGCCTCTGCTCCGCCGTGCCCGACCTCGCTTTCGCTTCGCTGCACCTCGGTCGCGGGCTTCGCCCTATAAAAATGTACGCCAGCAGAGCTGTCCGTGAACGGCCAGCTCTGCTATCGTTCATTTTTGCACGGCTCATTGCCTTCGCGAACATGATACCACCATACAGAGAAAAGGGAAAGGGGTATTTTTCCTATTCTTATGTTGTAATATAGGTGGAATAGCCCATTCTGCGGAGTGTCTGTTCCATTCGCACGGCATTATCCAGCTGCCGGAATGCTCCTACCTGCACTTTGAAGAAATTGTCTTCCCGCAGAATATAAGCCGGAAAATTCTGGCTGAGGAGCTGGTACAGCATATCCTCTGCGTATTTCCGGTTACGGAATGCGCCAGTCTGCACACGGTACAGACTTCTGCACGGCGGGCATGGACGCATACCCCTTTCTTCCATATTATTATCCTGCTGCATATCTACAAGAACTGTCTCGGCATCTCCTTCACCAGATTCCCAGCCACCTCTGCTGTCAATGCTCCTTCTTCCGGATATGTTCTGCATCATACGCCCTGCATTTCCTGTATCCATCATACTCTGCATCCTGCCCCCTGCACTTCCTGTATCCATCATGCTCTGCATCCTGTCTCCTGTTCCCGGCATACTGGACATGCCTTCCTCCGCATTTCTCGCCGGTACCGGTGTCTTGCCGAGCGTCTCCAGTATTCCGTCTGCAATAGCCTGGGCTATCTCATCAAACCGTGTATCAAACAGTTCATTGTCCGCATCTGTATTCAGAAATCCTGTTTCCACCAGTACAGCCGGCATCCGGGATCTGCGCAGTATCACAAGTCCCGGGCGCTCCCGCACTCCCAGGTCACGGAATCCCACCTGCTCCAGCTGACGGTTAATGTTCTCCGCCATAGCAACCTTTTCTCCGGAACGGTTGAATATCAGCGACTCTACACCGGAATACTGATTTGCCTGCGGACTGGAATTGCGGTGGAAAGATATAAGGAAATCCCCGCCCTCCCGATTCGCGATCTGCGCCTTCTCAAACGGAGTATCATAGACATCCTCTGTCCTCGTAAAAGCCACATCCACCCCGTTATCCTCCAGTATCTGTCCTACTGCCAGTGCAAGTCTCAGTGTATCGTCTTTTTCCTTTCTTCCTTCATACATGGCACCCGGTTCCTGCCCGCCGTGCCCGGCATCTAAAATTACCTTTGCCATTTTGCCACCTGTATCCCTTTTTGATTAAGATATGACAGTGCTTCACGATCTGTTCCACTGAGTTTTTTGTACATTCTGCTTGAAACAGATGATTTTTCCTTTATTTTATCGTTCTTTTCTCCATGTGCTTCTTGACTTAGACGCGTTAAAGCGCTATAATATGAAAATCAATTCCGTTCAGCGGAATCTGCACAGGCCGTCTGATGATACAACATGCGAACGACAGTCTGTCTGCAGTCTATATCTAGGAGGATAATAAAATGAAGAAACAAGTTTTAGCTGCTGTTCTTTCTGCAGCAATGGCAGGAAGTATCATTGGAATGAACGTAAGCGCAGAGGAGTCCTACACAGTTGGTATCTGCCAGCTTGTACAGCATGATGCACTTGATGCTGCTACACAGGGATTCAAAGATGCTCTCGTTGAGGAGCTCGGCGATGCAGTTACCTTTGATGAGCAGAACGCACAGGGCGATTCCAATACATGTTCCACAATCATAAACAGTTTTGTCTCCAATGAAGTGGATCTGATCCTGGCCAACGCCACACCGGCACTTCAGGCAGCTGCTGCAGGTACAGACGAGATCCCGATTCTCGGAACATCCGTTACAGAGTACGGTGTTGCTCTTGAGATTGAAGACTTTGACGGTACTGTAGGCGGCAATATCTCCGGTACATCTGACCTTGCTCCGCTTGCCGATCAGGCAGCAATGCTTCAGGAACTGTTCCCGGATGCTGAAAACGTAGGTCTTCTGTACTGCTCAGCTGAAGCAAACTCTCAGTATCAGGTAGACACAGTAAAGACATGCCTGGAGGAACTCGGATATACATGTGAGTTCTACGCATTCTCAGATTCCAACGACCTTTCCTCTGTTACAACTACTGCAGCTTCCGAATGTGATGTAATCTACGTTCCGACAGACAATACAGTAGCTTCCAACACAGAGATCATCAACAATATCTGTCAGCCGGCCGGTGTTCCGGTAATTGCAGGCGAAGAAGGTATCTGCGCAGGTTGTGGTGTTGCTACTCTCTCTATCAGCTACTATGACCTCGGTGTTGCTACAGGTAAAATGGCTGCACGTATCCTTACAGGTGAAGACATTTCCGAAATGCCGGTCGAGTATGCACCGAACTTCACCAAGAAATACAATGCAGATATCTGCGAAGCACTCGGCGTAACTATTCCGGATGATTATGTAGCAATTGAAGCTGCTGAATAAGTTCTCAACAGCCTGATAAATACTGAATGGAACAGCAGGAAGCATGATCGCTCTCCTGCTGTTTTTTCATGCTTTTATACAGCTCTTTTTTCATGCTTTTCTACTGCTCTTTTCCCCGTCCTTCTTGACTTGCATCTGCTAAAGCATTATAATAAATTAACCAATTTTATGTGACGGCTCACACAGAAACATTATATCGAATGGGACTGTTCCGGAATGATTTTCCATATCCAATTGTTTCTGCACGCAGCCATCAAGGAGGAAAACAGAATGAAAAAACAAATTTTAGCTGCTGCCCTTACTGCATCTCTTGCAGGAGGCATTATCGGTATGAACGTGAACGCTGAAGAAACCTACACGGTTGGTATCTGTCAGCTGATGGAGCATGTAGCTCTCGATGCCGCCACTCAGGGATTCAAAGATGCCCTGACAGAAGAACTCGGTGATGCAGTTACTTTTGACGAGCAGAATGCCCAGGGTGATTCCAACACATGTTCTACCATCATCAACAGCTTCGTATCCAACGATGTGGATCTGATTCTCGCAAATGCCACACCGGCACTTCAGTCTGCTGCTGCAGGTACAAATGAGATTCCGATCCTCGGAACGGCAGTTACTGAATACGGTGTTGCACTTGAGATCGATGATTTCGACGGAACCGTAGGCGGTAATATTTCCGGTACTTCCGACCTTGCTCTGTTGGAGGATCAGGCAATCCTGCTGCAGAGCCTGTACCCGGATGCAGAGAATGTCGGTCTTCTTTACTGTTCTGCCGAAGCGAATTCTCAGTATCAGGTGGATACCGTAAAGACATATCTGGAAGAGATGGGATATTCCTGTGAATACTATGCATTCTCAGATTCCAATGACCTTTCATCCGTAGTAACTGCCGCTGCTGCTGACTGTGATGTTCTTTTCGTCCCGACTGATAATACGGTGGCTGCAAATACAGAGATCATCAACAACATCTGTCTGCCGGCCGGTATTCCGGTAGTCGGCGGTGATGAAGGTATCTGCGGCGGATGCGGTATTGCCACTATCTGTATCGACTATTACGATCTCGGTGTTGCTACAGGTAAAATGGCAGCCCGTGTTCTTACCGGTGAGGATATTTCCGAAATGCCGATCGAGTATTCTCCGGTCTTCACAAAGAAGTACAATGCTGTAAACTGCGAAGCACTCGGTGTAACAGTAGATGATGATTATGTTGCAATCGAAACCGCAGAATAATACAATTCAATAAAATAGATGAACTTACAGGAACAGCGGGAAGGGCTTCTCCTCTCTCGCTGTTCATTTAGGCAGGAGGAAATTTAACATGGAAATCATGAAACTGATAAACGCACTGCCGGGTGCCACTGCCCAGGGACTGATCTGGGGAATCATGGCAATCGGTGTCTATCTGACTTACCGTATCCTGGATATTGCCGACCTGACAGTCGACGGTACCATGTGTACAGGCGGTGCCGTATGTATCATTATGATGCTGAACGGTCACAATGTCTGGGTGTCTTTACTTGCCGCCACCGGCGCAGGTATGCTGGCCGGTCTGGCAACCGGAATTTTCCACACATTTATGGGAATCCCGGCTATCCTTGCCGGTATCCTGACCCAGTTATCCCTGTATTCCGTGAACCTGAAGATCATGGGCAAGGCAAATCAGGCTATCAATGTTGATAAATATGATCTTCTGGTCTCTCTGCGCTATATAAAAGGCGTACCGATCACCCAGAATACGATTCTGATCGTAGCGATCATTATTCTTATCCTGATTGCCGTCCTGTACTGGTTCTTCGGCACAGAACTCGGATGCTCCCTGCGGGCAACCGGATGCAACCCGAATATGTCCCGTGCTCAGGGCATTAATACCAACTTCAACAAAGTCCTCGGTCTGATGCTCTCCAACGGTCTTGTAGCACTCAGCAGTGCGCTCCTTGCTCAGTATCAGGGATTCTCTGATGTCAACATGGGCCGCGGAGCTATCGTGATCGGTCTGGCTGCTGTCATCATCGGAGAAGCTGTATTCGGACGTATTTTCCGCAATTTTGCGCTGCGTCTTCTCAGTGTGGCAATCGGTTCCATCCTCTATTATCTGGTTCTTCAGACTGTTATCTGGATGGGTATTGATACAGACCTCCTGAAGCTTCTGTCCGCACTCGTCGTGGCAGTCTTTCTTGCAGTTCCGTACTGGAAAAGCAAATATTTCGCAAAACCGGTAAAGCGTGGAGGTAACACAAATGCTTGAGATTAAGAATATTTACAAAACATTCAATCCGGGTACCATCAATGAAAAGGTAGCCCTTAACGGCGTCTCACTTTCTCTGAATGACGGCGATTTTGTTACTGTCATCGGCGGAAACGGTGCAGGCAAATCAACCATGCTGAATGCTGTAGCAGGCACATGGCTCGTTGATGAAGGACAGATTCTGATTGACGGTGTAAACGTCACAAAGCTTCCGGAGCACAAACGTGCAGCTTATCTTGGTCGTGTATTCCAGGATCCGATGACCGGTACTGCTGCCACCATGGAAATTCAGGAGAACCTCGCTCTCGCCAAACGCCGCGGCAGACCGCGTTCTCTTCGCAGCGGAATCACCAAACAGGAACGTGCAGAATACCAGGAACTGCTCAAGGTTCTCGGCCTCGGTCTTGAGTCCCGCCTGACTTCCAAAGTCGGCCTCCTCTCCGGCGGCCAACGCCAGGCTCTGACACTTCTGATGGCAACTCTGCAGAAACCGAAGCTGCTTCTGCTTGATGAACATACTGCCGCACTGGACCCGAAGACAGCTGCAAAGGTTCTGGAAATTACCGATATGATCGTAAATCGTGACCATCTGACCACTCTGATGATCACACACAACATGCGCGATGCGATCAATCACGGAAACCGCCTGATCATGATGAAAGATGGTAAGATCATTCTCGATATTTCAGGTGAGGCCAAAAAGAATCTGACTGTACGCGACCTGCTCGACCAGTTTGAACAGGCCAGCGGAGAGCAGTTTGCGAACGATTCAGCACTGCTTGGATAGGTCGGAAGACCAACCGTTTTATCAGAAGACAGATGCTTCTGATCCAATACTTTCTCTGAATGTAAAACAGCTGCAGAGTTAACGATCTCATCGTTTTCCTGCAGCTGCTTTTTCTATCAATTCTATCCTGTTCTGTTGGTTCCGTCTGATCCTTTGTCTTACCTGTTTTCCGGCTGCTCGCAATCAATCTTCTTCACGGATTCTCCCCTGAACAGCGCTCCTTTTACCAGAATATGCTCGATCAGCGTTGTCTTCGGATTCTCAATAAGACTGATCAGTTTGTCTGCTGCCACCCGTCCGATCTCAGCTGTATCCTGACACAGTGTGGTCAGAGTAGGCTCCAGCAGCTGAGTCAGCCTGATTCCATCATATCCTGCAATTGAAATATCATCCGGAATCCGAAGTCCGCACTCTTTGATGGCATTTATGCCGCCTATTGCGGCAAAATCATCAGGATAGAGGATACAGGTCGGCGGATTCGACATGGAAAGGAGTTCATGCGTCAGTGTTTTCGCAGACACCGTATCGCGATACTGCGATTCTTTCATATATTCATCCGGCACATCAATTCCATGCGATGCCATTGTGCGATAAAAACTTCCGATGCGGTTCCTGGTAACCGAAGAATCCGCGCCATGGATATAAGCAATTTTCCTGTGCCCCATGCTGTATACGTAATTAACCAGATCCGCCATGCCGCTGATATTATCGGACATGACTGCTGCTCTGTTGTCGAACACGTGGTCAATCGTAACGACCGGAAGATCACTGTGAATCAGCTCCTGCACATCCGGATTGTAAAAATCAATACATGCGATCACCACTCCATCAACTCCGCGATACCGACAATGCTCATAATAACTCATCTTCCGGTTTGATACACGGCAGTTCGTAAACGTAATATCATATCCCCTGTTCTCTGCACACACTTTAAAACTGTTCAGAACCGCCGCAAAGAAATCATGCGTCAGACCGCTCTGCGCATCATCCATGAACAGAACTCCCAGGTTATACGTACGGTTTGTCTTCAGTGCACGTGCTGAAGAATTTGGAAAATATCCGGCTTCCTCTGCCGCTTCACGAATTCTTTTTTTTGTTTCCTCACCAATGTCGCTGTAGTCATTCAGTGCTTTGCTTACGGTCGCCACCGATACACCGCACAGCTTTGCAATATCCTTCATTGAGACCATAATATTACCTCTCTGCAACAGATCACATTACTTTCTAAAACGGTTTCGTCATTTTTGTCTGCTTATACACATTTATTTTCAGACCATTTTCGTTTATTTTATCACTTTTTTTCAGTCCAGGCAATGCATTTTTACCACTTTTTTCCCTTTTTTTATAAAATTACAGTATTTCCGCTCATTTTCCCAACGCAAAATTTCGCATTTTCTCTTTTTGCAGTTTTATTCCTGCTCCATGAAAATAAGTGTTGATTTCCCTGAAAATATAGGCTATACTGGTTTTAATCTTATGAGCTTGTTTTTTATGTAGTTCCTAAAACGTTTTCATTAATAATTATAAGCAAAGGAGAATGAACGATGAAATTTGGTTATTTCGATGATGTGAACCGTGAGTACGTCATCACCACACCTCGGACTCCGCTCCCGTGGATCAATTACCTTGGATGCAATGACTTTTTCTCTCTGGTATCCAACACCTGCGGCGGATACAGCTTCTACAAGGATGCAAAGCTGCTTCGCATTACCCGCTATCGCTACAACGATATTCCGTATGATACCAACGGCAAATACTATTATATAAAGGACAATGACACCGTATGGAACCCGGGCTGGAAACCGACCCAGACCGAACTGAATTCCTATGAGTGCCATCATGGCATCGGATACAGCCGCTTCCTCTCTTCCAAAAACGGAGTCAGCTCAGACCTGCTTGCTTTTGTTCCGATGGATGCAACCTGTGAGATCAATCAGCTCACTCTGAAGAATACCACAGCCGAGCCGAAGACTCTGAAGCTTTTCTCCTACGTAGAGTTCTGTCTCTGGAACGCAATGGATGACATGACGAACTTCCAGAGAAACTTAAGCATCGGCGAAGTTGAGGTAATCGGTTCCACGATCTATCACAAGACCGAATACAGAGAGCGCAGAAATCACTACGCATATTTCAGTGTAAACACAGCAGTATCCAGCTTCGATACCAGCCGTGACAACTTCATCGGTGCATACCGTGACGCTTCCAATCCGGCAGCAGTTGAGAACGGGGCATGTGACAATTCCATGGCCAGCGGATGGTCACCGGTAGCCTCCCATCAGATTGATCTGACACTGGATCCGGGCGAAGAAAAAACCTTCGTATTCGTACTCGGATACGCAGAGAATCCAAAGGAAGAAAAATGGGAATCTCACGGTATTATCAATAAGAAGCCGGCAGAAAAACTGCTCTCCCGTTTCCAGACCAAAGAACAGGTAGCAGAGGCATTCGCAGCACTGAATACATACTGGGACGAACTTCTTTCCAAATATAAGGTTTCCTCTTCCGATGAGCATGTAAACAGAATGGTAAACATCTGGAACCAGTATCAGTGCATGGTTACCTTTAATATGTCCCGTTCCGCTTCCTATTATGAGTCCGGTACAGGACGTGGTATGGGATTCCGCGATTCCTGCCAGGATCTGCTCGGTTTCGTACATCTGATTCCGGAGCGTGCAAGAGAACGTATTATCGATATTGCTTCCACACAGTTCGAGGACGGAAGCGCTTATCATCAGTATCAGCCGCTGACAAAGAAGGGCAACATGGACATCGGAAGCGGTTTCAATGACGATCCGCTGTGGCTGATTGCGGGTACTGCCGCCTACATGAAAGAGACCGGAGATTTCTCCATCCTGAACGAGATGGTTCCGTTTGATAATGATGAGTCAAAAGCAGCTCCGCTGTTCGAACATCTGAGCCGTTCTTTCAACTATATTGTCACACACAAGGGTCCGCACAATCTCCCTCTCATCGGTCGTGCTGACTGGAATGACTGTCTGAATCTGAACTGCTTCTCCGATACACCGGGTGAACCGTTCCAGACAACAGGTCCGTCTGAAGGACCGGTGGCTGAATCTGTATTCATTGCAGGCATGTTCGTAAAATACGGCCGTGAGTATGCACAGATCTGCCGTCTTCTCGGAAAAGAGGACCTGGCAGAAGCTGCAGAAAAGGAAGTAGACGCAATGTATGCTGCTGTTCTTGATGCAGGCTGGGACGGTGAATGGTTCGTTCGTGCATATGACGCAGAATCCAGACCGATCGGTTCCAAAGTATGTGAGGAGGGTCAGATCTTCATTGAGCCGCAGGGTTTCTGTGTACTGGCAGGCATTGGTGTTGAAGAAGGGCTCGCTGTCAAGGCTCTTGATTCTGTTAAGGAGAGACTTGATACAAAGTACGGTATCATGATCCTTCAGCCGGCATATACCAGATACTATCTCAATCTCGGTGAAGTTTCTTCCTATCCGCCGGGATACAAAGAGAATGCCGGTATTTTCTGCCACAACAATCCTTGGGTATCCATCGCTGAAACTGTTGTAGGCCGCGGCAACCGCGCATTTGAGATTTACCGCAAGACATGCCCTTCCTATATCGAAGACATCAGTGAAATTCACCGTACAGAACCGTACGTATATCCGCAGATGATTGCAGGTGCAGATGCAAAATTCCACGGTGAGGCAAAAAACAGCTGGCTGACAGGTACTGCTGCATGGACATTTGTAAATGTCTCCCAGGCTATCCTTGGAATCCAGCCGGAATATACCGGTCTCGGAATCAATCCGTGTATACCGGAAGGCTTCGGTGATTTCACAGTGACCCGCTCTTTCCGCGGTGCACAGTATGACATCACTGTAAAGAACCCGGATAATGTTCAGAAAGGTATTGCCAAACTGATCGTTGACGGCAAAGAAATCGACGGATGTATCGTCCCGTTCGAAGAAGGCAAGACACATTATGAAGTAACCGCTGTTATGGGTTAAAAGTCATTTGATATTTCTCATACAGAAAACAGCAGCGCGGCCGAAAGCCGTCGCTGCTGTTTTCTGTTTTTACTCAATATTCATTGTCACTGCATCACTGCAGATCACATCCGGAAAGAGCTGCTTCATCAGCAACCACGACAACATCCGGATGCATCTGAAGAATTGATGCCTGAACCGCCGGTGTAACCGGACCGAAAAATGCCTGTTTTACAATATCTGCCTTGTCCTCACCGGATACAACCACGAGAATTTTTTTCGCACTCATAATGGTTCCGATGCCCATTGTATATGCCTGACGCGGCACCTCATCCGCAGACGCAAAGAAGCGCATATTCGCCTGAATCGTGCGTTCACTCAGGGTCACACAATGTGTTTCCTTTTTGAACTCATTTCCCGGCTCATTGAAGCCGATATGGCCATTGTGACCAAGTCCGAGAAGCTGCAGATCAACTCCGCCGACCGAACGAATAATCTCATCGTATTCACGGCATGCCTTCTCACTGTCCGTTTCCGTTCCATCAGGAAGAAACGTTCTGCTCTTGTCAATATTCACCTTGCCGAACAGATTGTCATTCATAAAATAGTAATAGCTCTGATCATTTTCTTTCGGAAGTCCTTTGTACTCATCCAGATTCACACTGGTCACACCGGCAAAATCAAGATCACCCCTGTTATAGCTCTCAACAAGATTCTTATACGTACCGATCGGTGTTGAGCCGGTCGCAAGCCCCAATACGCAATCCGGCTTCATGATAATCTGCGCAGAAATGATACCGGCGGCTTTTCTGCTCATATCATCATAGTCTCTGGCACAAATAATTCTGATACCCATACTTTCCTTCTCCTGTTCCATTGTTCTTTCTTAATTCTGTCGTTTTAATTATGTCAAAACTGTACAATGAATATACCATATTTTTTATTACAATGCAACAAAAGGAACAAAAACGGCACGAACAAACATTTCTGCCTGCCCGTGCCGAATTTCATCTGATTTTCTATTATATCTTTAAGTCAGACCGGATAACTGTAGTCCCTGCCAGACATACCACCCTTTTATCTGACAAAATCCCGATAAGATCAGATTCTTGCAACACCGCTCTTTACAGCGGCTTCTGCTACTGCCTTTGCGACTGCATCCTTCACGCGTGAATCAAATGCTGCCGGCAGAATGTAGTCCGCATTCAGCTCATCATCACTTACAAGACCTGCGATCGCGTATGCTGCTGCTACCTTCATCTCATCGTTGATATCAGATGCACGTACATCCAGTGCACCACGGAAGATACCCGGGAATGCCAGTACGTTATTTACCTGGTTCGGGAAATCGCTGCGGCCTGTGGATACAACTGCTGCTCCGCCTGCCTTTGCTTCATCCGGGAAGATTTCCGGTGTCGGGTTAGCACATGCAAAGATGATCGGGTCCTTTGCCATTGACTGTACCATTTCTTTTGTCAGTGTTCCAGGAGCAGAAACACCGATAAATACGTCAGCGCCCTTGATCACTTCTGCAAGAGTACCCTTCTCACAATTCTGGTTTGTGATCTCAGCCATTTCCTCTTTGATCGGGTTCAGACCTTCTCTGCCCTTGTAAATTGCACCTGTACGGTCTGTCATGATAACATTCTTCAGACCCATGCTCATCAGAAGCTTGATGATAGCGATACCTGCAGCACCTGCACCGCTGGTAACGATCTTCACTTCTGTGATATCTTTCTTCACAAGCTTCAGTGCATTGATCAGACCTGCCAGAGTAATGACTGCTGTACCATGCTGGTCATCGTGGAAAATCGGAATATCGCAGCGTTCTTTCAGCTTCTTCTCAATTTCGAAACATCTCGGTGCGCTGATATCCTCCAGGTTCACACCACCGAAGCTGCCTGCCAGAAGTGCAACTGTATTTACGATGTCATCTACATTCTTGCTGCGTACGCAGAGCGGAATTGCATCTACATCACCGAATTCCTTGAACAGTACACACTTACCTTCCATAACCGGCATACCTGCCTCCGGACCGATATCGCCAAGGCCCAGTACAGCTGTTCCGTCTGTCACTACTGCTACTGTATTCCAGCGGCGTGTCAGCTCATAACTTTTATTAACATCCTTCTGAATCTCCAGGCACGGCTGTGCTACTCCCGGTGTATATGCGAGAGAAAGTGCCTCTTTGTTATCAACAGCAGCACGTGCTGTCACTTCCAGTTTACCTTTCCATTCATAATGAAGTCTCAATGATTCTTTTGCGTAATCCACTTGCTTATCCTCCTCATTTTGCGCTATGCTATATACTACGTTTATATTTTAACAATTTTTTCTTCTTCGTCAACCATAAATTGAAATATTCTCTCAAACCTCAGGCTAAGATTTGGTTAAGACAGGTAAATCCACGGCCCTGCAGCATCGATTCAGCCTCATCCAGATCATCTGAATGCAGAATCATAACCGGTCCGCTGCTCACTGTGCCAAATGAAGAATAGGTATAATTGATATTTACATTGCCCTCATGAATCACAGCCAGCAGTTCATCCATAACTGACTGCTGCGCAAGCTCCACCGCGATTACCTCGCAGATCCGGGCTACAAATCCATTCTCCTCCAGAATCTCTTTTGCCCGCTCCGGCTCATTCACGATCATGCGCAGGATGCCGAACTCCGGTGTATCAATCGTGGAGAATGCATAAATACCGATCTGATTCTCATGAAGTGATGCTGTCACTTTCCGCAGACTGCCCTGCTGATTCTCTATAAAAATTGCAAGCTGTTTGATCATACCCGCTTTCTCTCCTTCTGTATTTTCATATTTTAATGTACTGAAAATTATAAAGCACACCTCAGGTAATGTCAACCGCTGCCAAAGCTGAACCCCTGATTTTATGGAATTATCAGGTGCTTTTATAAAAGTTCAGAAATTCACATTTTTTTCTTAATCTTTTCTAATTTGCTTTACTCCGGCAGAGAATTTTTTTATAATAAGGAAAGAAATAATTTTACTGTAGAAAAAGGGGGAATTACATTGTACGCACGAAGATTTATTTCTGCTGTTGCCGCTCTGATCTCAGTCGGTGTCTGCATATTTATCACATGGCTCAGCAAAGACGTGGATCTCGGTACGATCCTGTTCAATCTCGTCTTTCTCGCCATCATGCTTCTGATGCTGAGTGCCGCCTACCTTGTCGGTATGCGCCGTCTCATGAGTGTTTGCCGGGGACTTCGGCGCGGGATCGACGCGATCCGCAGCGGGGCAGAGACAGAATCTGACTCCACCAGATTTTCCATGTTCCAGAATGATTTCCTGGATGACTGCTATCAGCAGTATCGCTATATGAGCAAGAACAATCCGGATGCATCCTGTGATATCTGCAATTTTATCAATGAAGAGGCTGTGGAATCCCACGTTCACCGCGGTCTTCTGGAGCTTATACCGGATATCCTGACGAGTCTCGGTATTCTCGGAACCTTTGTCGGACTCGTTATGGGTCTGCAGGAATTTGACCCTTCCGGCTATGAACAGATGGCAGGTTCCGTCACACCGCTGATCAATGGTATCAAGGTTGCATTCATCACCTCCATCTATGGTATTTCACTCTCACTTGCCTTTTCCTTCAATCTGCGCAGTGAATTCAGCAATCTCTCCACTCTTATGGAAGAATTTCTGGATACATATTACCTGCATGTCCGTCCGCCATACGAGGTGGATTCTCTCACAAAGCTTCTGGAAACCAAGAAGAACCAGGATGACATGGCGCAGGAACTCACAGAACTGTTTGTACAGCAGATGGGAAAAAGCTTTGAGCAGGCTATTACCCCGGCCTTTGCCAGAATGACAACAAGCATGAACCGCGTTGTTACCACATTCACAGAGAATCAGGAACAGGTGATGATGCAGGTATGTGAGACCGTCATTCGTCAGATGCGTCAGGAGCTTTCCGACGATTTCGCCCAGATCAGCAGGACAGTTGCCGAGCTGGAAAAATCGCAGAAGAGTTACGTCGATTTCATGGACCGCTCCATGATGCGCATGC
The DNA here is from genome assembly GCA_045119335.1 of Candidatus Choladousia sp. GTDB lineage: Bacteria > Bacillota > Clostridia > Lachnospirales > Lachnospiraceae > Choladousia. Next base: position 78,814 of record JBGVDJ010000060.1, read on the forward strand.
AGCAGACCTTCCTCTCCATGCAGGAACATATGCAGGAAACCGAGCAGTATAATTCCGATTCTATAAAACAGCTGACAGCCGCCCAGAAGGAAGCCTACCGCATCAGCCAGGAACAGAAAGCCACCTATCAGGAATACATCCGCTTCATGTACCAGTCCATTGAGAAATTCTCGGAAGTCTGGGAAAAGAACAGTGAGAAGCTGCAGGGATATTCTGATGAGATTGCCAGCATGGGACCGGTAATTTCCACTCGTGAAATGAAGGATGAACTGGCTAAGATTTCCGGTACCCTGGCCGATCTGCAGAAGCGCCAGCTGGCTTCCGAGCTCTCTGCTGATATGAATTCCGATGAAACAGTTTCCGAAATGCTCTCCCGCACGCTCCGCAAGCTGGACAACCTCGAGGATATGGTCGCTTCCCCTCGTCTGTTCCGCGGCCGTCGCAGCAAGCAGTCCTGACAGACCAGGCTGCATACAGAAAGTGAGGGAATTATATGCATTCAAGACGAAAAAAAACGTATGAACGGCACAATATCTGGCGTTCCTACTCTGATATGATGGCCGGTCTTCTCCTGCTGTTCGTCCTGGTAATGTGTGTCTCATTCATGCAGGCGCAGAAGAACTATCAGGAAAAGCTTGCAGAAGAAGCTGCGCATCAGGTAACTCAGAATGAGCTGCTTGCCCAGCTGCAGGAACGCGAAGATCAGGTGGAAGCCCAGCAGTCGGCGCTGGATGCCCAGAGTGCATTGCTTGCAAGCCAGCAGGAAGACCTCGACGAACAGAGTGCTCTGCTTGCAAGCCAGCAGGAAGATCTTGATGCTCAGGCTGCACTGGTACTCTCCCAGCAATCCGAGCTGGAAAAGCAGAACTCTCTGATGCTCCAGCAGCAGGCTGAGCTGGAGGAACAGGAACAGCTCATGCTTCAGCAGCAGCAGAAAATCGAGCAGATCATCGGTATCAAAGCCGACCTGATTTCCACTCTGAAAGAAGAATTTGACCAGCACAATCTCAGCGTGATCATTGATGAGACCGATGGATCACTTGCACTGAACTCCAACGTCCTGTTCGGTTACAATGAAAATGAGCTGACTGACGAAGGCAACGATATACTCGGTACAATTCTCCCCGTCTACTGTAAAGTATTGATGTCAGAACAGTATCAGGACTATCTGGCCGAAGTCAGTATCGATGGTTATACTGATACAAGTGGTGATTATCTCTACAATCTTCAGTTATCCCAGGAGCGTGCTCTGGCGGTAGCAAACTACCTCTTCTCTATTACGGATACTTTCCTTACATCAGAAGAGCAGACAGTCCTTCGTGAGAAACTGACAGCCAGCGGGCATTCGATGAGCAATCCCGTCTACAATGACAACGGCGAAATTGACATGGATGCTTCCAGGCGAGTGGAAATCAAGTTCCGGCTGAAGGATGAGGAAATGATCAATGAAATGAAAACGATACTGGACAGCAGTACAGTGGCGGCTGAATAAATATTACGTATTACAATGTACAGGTATTTCCTGATTCCATGAAAAAACCGGTCGTATGACCGGTTTTTATGTTTTCTGACTTTTTATGTTCTGAGACTTTATATGTTCTCTGGATTTTATATGTTTTCTGGATTTTATATGATCTCTGGATTTTATATGTTTTCCAATTATGATTCTCTTCTTTCTGATCTGAAGTCCACTCTGCAGTCCACGAATACTGCGCTCTTCGCACTGTCGCAATTCCGCAGAAAATTCATACAGCGCGATTCAGACATAAAAAAAGCGGGTGATGGGAATCGAACCCACGTATCCAGCTTGGAAGGCTGGTGTTCTACCATTGAACTACACCCGCATGTTTCTGATCTATTCTGTTTTCCCTGCAACAGTGCTAGTATAGTGCAGATTACGAAGAATGTCAAGAGAAAATTTGAATTTTATTCAATTTTTTTAAAGCAGGTGCTCCACCCCACGTGCAGCACCCGCTTCACAACTCACACTATGTAATTTATCCGGAAATCATTTCTTCCTATTTCCGAAATCCCCCTGCCGTCTCCGGCCTGCTGTCTCCACTCACCGACTCAACAGTTGTCAGTTCGTCTTCAAACAGATTATTTTTTAATATCCCTCATTGTGCAGCAGTTCATGTGTCTTGCCCTTCAGGAATCCATCATACAGGCTCTGCATCATCGGGTTGTCATCAGATCTCTTCAGCATCGCCGCGTTGTCTGCATTGTACAGACCACGTGCTCTGGCTGCCTTTGTACGGTCACCTGCATTACGCGGCTGTCCGCCACCCATGATACATCCGCGGCGGCATGCCATTACCTCGATCAGATGATATTCTGCTTCACCGCTCTTCACCTTCTCAAGAACTGTACGCGCATTTGCAAGTCCGCTCACTACACAGATCTTTACATCAATTCCCTTGTACGGGATCGTAACTTCTTTAATCGCCTCATCACCGCGAACACCACAGTTGGCAACCATATCCATTGCCATCTTGTCGCCTGACGGAACAAGTCTTCGGAGAACCGCCTCTGTAACACCACCGGTCACACCGAACAGTACACCGCCGCCGGAACCAAGACCGAACGGAACGTCTGTAGCCTCTGCATCAAGAGATGCAAAATCGATACCGGTCGTTCTGATCATGTCGATCAGCTCTGAAGTAGTGATCACATAGTCTGTATCCTTCTCGCCCTTTGTATAGCTGTTCGGACGGTTGATCTCGAGCTTCTTGGCTGTACACGGCATAAAGGATACCATTACAGTCTTCTTGCCGCCTGATTTCTCCGGATCACGGAACCATTCTTTTGCGATGGCAGAAAGCATTCCCTGCGGAGAACGACAGCTGGAGATATTCTCCTTGAACTCCGGATACTGATCGCATACGAACTTCACCCATGCCGGACAGCAGGAAGTCAGAAGCGGAAGCTTCTCGCCCGCTGCAACACGCTCCAGGAACTCTGCAGACTCTTCCATAACAGTAAGGTCAGCTGAGAATGTTGTATCATACACTTCATCGAATCCCATACGATGAAGAACATTCACGATCTTGCCCATTACGCTCTTGCCCTTTGTCAGGCCAAATGCATCGCCCACCGCAACACGTACAGCCGGAGCCACCTGTGCAATTACGCGGACATTCGGATCTGCCAGAGCCTCCCATACCTCATCTTTATTCGGATGAATACTGATCGCACCGGTCGGACAGAATACACGGCACTGTCCGCAGCCGACGCAGTTGGTCTCGGCAATCTTTTTATTAAATGCAGGCATAACCATTGCTTCTGTACCGCGGAACGCAAAACCAAGTGCACCAACACCCTGAAGTTCCTCGCAGGCACGTACGCAATTGCCGCAGAGAATACATTTGTTCGGATCACGAATGATAGCCGGTGAAGAATAATCCAGTTCCTGCGGCTCTCTCGTATTTTCAAAGCGGACATTTGTGATACCCATGCGGTGCGCAAGAGACTGAAGATTACAGTTACCGCTCTTGACACATGTTGTACAGTCTCTGCAATGTGCGGCAAGCAGCAGCTCAACGATCAGCTTGCGGTATTTTTTTACTTTACCGGAATTGGTATAAATCACCATACCATCTCTCGGTTCCTCAGAACAGGAAGCAAACAGTCTTCCTCTGTCATCTTCTACCGTACACAGACGGCATGCACCGAATGTGGAGAGTTCAGAATGATAGCACAGCGTAGGAATATCGATTCCAGCCTTCCGGATTATGGTCAAAACATTTCTTTCATTGGTAAACTCGACCCGTCTACCGTCAATTGTCATAACACCCATCATGCCACCTCCTTAATCCTCGATATAAATTGCATCGAATGCACAGTTCTCCTTACATGCACCGCAGTGGATGCAAAGAGCCGGATCAATATGGTAACATTTCTTGAGCTGACCGGTGATCGCGCCGACCGGACAGTTCTTTGCACACTTGGAGCAGCCCTTACAGAATTCCGGATTGATCACGTACTTCTTCATGGCCTCGCAGACCTTTGCACGGCACTTATGCTCCAGAATATGCTCCTCGTATTCATGACGGAATACTTTCAATGTACTGAGAACCGGAAGCGGAGCACTCTTTCCGAGTCCGCAAAGAGCCATTCCCTTTACTGTCTCAGCCAGTTCCTGCAGACGATCAAGGTCTTCCATCTCGCCCTTTCCTGCAACGATCTTCTCAAGGATCTCGAGCATACGCTTTGTACCTTCACGGCACGGTACACATTTACCGCAGGACTCACGCTGGGTGAAGCTCATGAAGAAACGTGCCACCTCTACCATACAGGTATGCTCATCCATAACAACGAGACCGCCGGAACCAACAATAGCACCGAATTTCTTAACGGAATCAAAGTCAAGCGGCACATCAAGATGCTCTTCTGTCAGACATCCGCCGGACGGTCCTCCGATCTGCACTGCCTTGAATTCTCCGCCGCCCTTCAGGCCGCCGCCGATATCAAAAATGATCTCACGAAGTGTCGTACCCATCGGCACTTCGATCAGACCTGTGTTCTCGATCGCACCGGTCAGTGAGAATGTCTTTGTTCCCGGACTGCCTTCCGTACCGATACTTCTGTACCAGTCAGAACCGTTCAGAACGATCTTCGGAACATTGGCAAATGTCTCAACGTTGTTCAGAACAGTCGGTTTCTCCCACAGACCCTTCTCAACTGTACGCGGAGGCTTCACACGCGGCATACCGCGGTTTCCCTCAATGGATGCAGTCAGCGCAGAACCTTCACCGCAGACGAATGCTCCTGCACCGCGATTGATATGCATATGGAAACAGAAATCTGTTCCGAGGATATTATCCCCGAGAAGTCCTCTTTTCTCCAGTTCAGCAATAGCATGGCGCAGACGCTTTACAGACATCGGATATTCGGCACGCACATAAATGTAACCGTCACATGCCTTTACAGCATAAGCTGCAATCATCATACCTTCGATCAAACGATACGGATCACCTTCCATTACAGAACCATCCATAAATGCACCCGGGTCACCCTCATCGCCGTTACATACCACGTAGCGTACCGTCTCCTTCTGACGCGCTACCTGTTTCCATTTCTTGCCCGCCGGGAATCCACCGCCGCCGCGGCCGCGAAGTCCTGACTTGTCAACTTCATCAATGATCTCATCCGCTGTCATATCAAACAGCGCTTTCTCCAGTGCCTTGAAACCGCCACTTGCAATGTACTCGTCAAGAGACTCTGCATCATATTTTCCACAGTTCTCCAGAACCACACGAGTCTGCTTCGCGATAAACGGAATCTCCTCCGGTTTCTGATAAGATACACCCTTCTGTTTGTACAGAAGATGCTCGAGAACCTCGTCGCCTTTCACGCTCCGTTCGAAGATCTCTTCACAATCCTCCACCTGTACTTTTGTATACTGAATAAAATTGTTGCCTTTCTGAATCCGCACAAGCGGTCCGAGTTCACAGATTCCCTGGCAGCCGGTCTTCTTCACACCCACATGTTCACCCTGATCATGCGGTGCAAATTCAAGAACGACACCCGGTGCATCTTTGCAGATTTCCAGAAACTTCTCATAAATCTTCTCTGAACCGGTCGCAATACAGCCGGTGCCTGAACAGACAAGAATACGGCAGATATAGGAATCAAGCTGTTCTTTCGCATCTTCTCTGACCTGTACTAATGCTTCTCTGCTCTGAATCATACACTGCCACCTCCTCTTAACTGATCGATCAATTCCTCCGCCTTCTCCGGAGTCATTCTCGGATGCACCTCATCGTTCACCATCAGCGTCGGTGCAAGTCCGCAGGCTCCCAGACAGGAAACAGTTTCGACTGTAAACATCATATCGTCTGTAGTATGTTTTTTCTTGCTGAGGCCGAGTTTTTTATAAAGTGCCTCCAGTACCGGCATAGATTTACGCACGTGACATGCCGTACCGTCACATACTTTGATTACATACTTACCTTTTGCTTCGAATGAGAAATTCTCATAGAATGTAGCAACACTGTAAGCCTTCGCCTCCGTCACACCGATCTGTCCTGCAACGTATGTCAGAAGCTCGCCCGGGAGATAGCGGTATGCTTCCTGAATATCCTGCATGATCGGAATCAGCGAACTGGACTTGCGTCCGTAACATTCAATGATCTCATCCACCTTCTGGTAGTAGGATTGATCCAGCATATTTAATTGCCTCCTTTCATTTTATGCAAAGCAAATAATAATCCGTTCGCATATCTGAAAATATTATACACGATTAATAATAAATTGACAAATGTTTTCTTTGTTTTTTCAGATTTCTGCATAATTTTTTTCGTTTTTTCTATACTTATTGGTATTTTTTTAACAATTACAATTCTTCCTCTGTCACTTGATTTTATATCGTTTTTCTCACGTTTTATTCTTCTTTTTCCTGTTTTTCTATGCTATAGTAACTTTAATTATGCTGTACAGGCCGAACACGCTGTACAGACTGTTTTATTACGGAGAAACAATTATGAATCTACTGACTGCAGAACAATTAACGAAAGTATTCACAGAACGGACACTGCTCGACTGCGCGGACTTCGCCATCAACGAGGGAGAAAAGATCGGTGTCATCGGCATTAACGGAACAGGAAAATCCACTCTTCTGCGCATTATCGCAGGACTGGAAGAACCGGATGGCGGAACGGTGATCAAAGGACGCAACCTTACGCTCCGCTATCTCCCGCAGACACCGGTATTTGATGACGGTGCCACTGTACTGGATGCCATTCTGAAGGATAATGTCAACAGCCTGAATGAATGGAGCATCGAAAGCGACGCCATGTCCGCCATCAACCGTCTCGGTCTGCCGGCCGCACACGAAAAAATGGACCATCTCTCCGGGGGACAGAAAAAGCGCGTTGCTCTGGCAAACGCAGTCCTGGCACCGGTCGATATCCTGATCCTCGATGAACCGACCAACCACCTGGACAGTGAAATGGCCCAGTGGCTCGAGGATTATCTGACCGAATTCCGTGGAGCGATCATTATGGTCACACATGATCGTTATTTTCTTGACAGCATTGCTACCCGCATCGTCGAGATCGAACGCGGAAAGATCTACAGCTATCCGGGCAACTATGCGGAATATCTGATGCTGAAAGCGGAACGACAGAACATGGAGGTCGCCGCAGAACGTAAAAGACAGAGTCAGCTGCGCACTGAACTGGCATGGCTGGCAAGAGGTGCGCGAGCCCGTTCCACCAAGCAGAAGGCTCACATCGACCGTATCCGTGCCATGCAGGAAAAACAGGGACCTGTGGCAGAAACACAGGTACAGATGAGCTCAATTTCCAACCGTATGGGACGTACGACGATCGAGCTGGACGGCATCTGCAAATCGTTCGGAAAAAAGCTCCTGATCCAGGATTACTCTTATATTTTTCTGAAAAACGACAGGATCGGAATCGTTGGTCCGAACGGATGCGGAAAAAGTACACTGATGAAGATCATTACCGGAAATCTGGAAGCGGACGGGGGCAGCATTACGATCGGTCAGACCATCCGGATCGGATACTTTTCACAGGAAAGCGAATACATGGATCTTTCCATGAAAGCGATCGATTATATTAAGGAAGTCGGTGAATACGTAAAAACCTCTGATGGGGTCATTACCGCCTCCCAGATGCTGGAACGTTTCCTGTTCGACGGCGGTATGCAGTGGTCAAAAATTGAAAAGCTTTCCGGCGGTGAACGACGCCGTCTCTATCTGCTGCGCATTTTGATGAGTGAACCGAACGTCCTGATCCTCGATGAGCCGACGAATGATCTGGATATCCGTACACTCGAGATTCTGGAAGAATATCTGGACTCCTTTGACGGAATCGTGATCACAGTATCCCATGACCGCTATTTTCTGGACCGTATCGTACAGCGTATCTTTGCATTTGAAGGGAACGGCAGGATCAGGCAATACGAGGGAAATTATTCCGATTATCTGAATGCCCGCCCGGGCGGACCGAATGGAAGCTACGGTACTTTCTTCGACGGATACGCTGCTTCTGCTGCCGACTCAGGCAAAACAGCCGCTGCTGACTGCAGCAGTTCAGGCGGCCTTGCAGCAGGAAGCGACAGCGCTGCTCCTGTTTCCAGAGACAGCCGCAGTACCTGGGGCGGAGAAAAGAAACTGAAATTTACCTATAAAGAACAGAAAGAATTCGAAACGATCGATGATGATATCTCTGCACTGGAAGAACGGATTGATTTTCTCGAAAAAGAGATCCTGCGCAATGCAAGCGATTATGGAAAGCTGAATAAGCTTACGCAGGACAAAGAAGAGGCAGAGACAAAGCTCGAGGAAAAAATGGACCGCTGGGTCTACCTGAATGAGCTGAAAGAAAAAATAGAAGCACAGCAAACAAAATAATTACACTGCAGGGAGAATGACATGATACTGAATGTAAAAAATCTGAGCCACGGCTTCGGTGACCGTGCCATCTTCGAGAATGTTTCCTTCCGCCTTTTAAAAGGCGAGCATATCGGTCTGATCGGTGCCAATGGCGAAGGAAAATCAACTTTTATGAATATCATTACGGGCAAGCTGATGCCGGATGAAGGAACCGTGGAATGGGCAAAAAATGTGCGCGTCGGCTATCTCGACCAGCACGCGGTACTGGAAAAAGGCATGACTATCCGCGATGTTCTGAAATCCGCATTTGCATGGCTGTTCGACATGGAAATTTCCATGAATCGGATGTTCGAACAGATGGGCAGTGCCGATGAGGACGAAATGAACCGTCTCATGGAAGAGACAGGCACGATCCAGGACCTCCTGGATCAGCATGATTTCTATATGATCGATGCAAAGGTGGAGGAAGTGGGACGTGCTCTGGGACTTGAGGATATCGGTCTGGACCGGGATGTAACAGAACTCTCCGGCGGTCAGAGAACCAAAGTCCTGATGGCAAAGCTGCTTCTGGAGAAACCGGATATCCTGCTCCTGGACGAGCCGACCAACTATCTGGATGAGAATCACATTGAATGGCTGAAGCGCTACTTGAACGACTATGAAAATGCATTTATCCTGATTTCTCATGACATCCCGTTTTTGAACAGCGTCATCAATCTGATCTATCATATGGAAAACCGCTCCCTTGACCGCTACCCTGGCGATTATGACAAATTCCAGGAGGTCTATGCAATGAAGAAATCGCAGTTGGAGGCGGCCTATAATCGTCAGCAGCAGGAAATCAGTGAGCTGAAGGATTTCGTTGCCCGCAACAAGGCGCGTGTCGCAACAAGAAATATGGCAATGGCACGCCAAAAGAAACTGGATAAAATGGACGTGATCGAGCTGGCTCAGGAAAAACCGAAACCGGAATTCAATTTCCGTCTGGCCCGCACCTCCGGCAAGGTGATCTTTGAAACAGATGATCTGGTGATCGGATACGATGACCCACTCTCAAAGCCGTTGAACATCCGCATGGAACGCGGCGAAAAGATTGCTCTGGTCGGTGCCAACGGTATCGGAAAAACCACACTGTTAAAAAGTATTCTCGGACTGACCAGACCTTTTTCCGGGACAGTACAGCGCGGAGATTATCAACATATCGGATATTTTGAGCAGGAATCAGACCCAAACAATACCACCACCTGCATCGAGGAACTGTGGAGCCTTTTTCCATCCTGGACACAGTATGAGATCCGCAGTGCCCTCGCCAAATGCGGTCTCACCACAAAGCATATTGAAAGTCAGGTACGTGTCCTGAGCGGCGGTGAGCAGGCAAAGGTACGTCTCTGCAAGATCATCAATACAGAAACCAATATCCTCCTGCTGGACGAGCCGACCAACCATCTCGATGTGGACGCCAAGGCTGAATTAAAACGGGCACTTCAGGAGTACAAAGGCAGCATCCTTCTGATCTGCCACGAACCGGAATTTTATCAGGATGTCGTGAATAAGGTATGGAACTGTCAGGAGTGGTCTACGAGAATTTAAAACGTATGTAGCATGAAATAAAGGATATCATTCAGATCAGAATCTTTGCTGATTGGAATGATATCCTTTTTATTCTATTCCTTCTTATCAGATCAGAACCAGTGCTTTCAGCAGGTACAGCCATCCGGTCAGCGTAAAGGCGCTGAGCAGTGTCGTCAGCATGACCGTGCTGGAAGTCAGGGTTCCCTCATGTCCCATATTCTTTGCCATGATATAGCAGCTTACTGTCGTCGCTGAACCAAGCATGACAAGGATCGCCACCAGCTTTTCCTCACGGAATCCCAGAACCACAGCGACCGGCAGGAAAACCGCCGCCAGCAGTACCAGTTTGATCGCACTGGCCGTCAGCGCCGGCTTCAGTTTCGTACCTGCCTGTTTCAGTTCAAAAGAAGCTCCCATAGCCATCAGCCCCAGCGGAGATGCGAGTACAGCCACGTTTTTCACTGTTTTCTCCAGAATTACCGGCATGGGCAGCTTCAGGACGGACCAGAGCATACCGGAAACGATTCCGAGAATGATCGGATTGGTCACAATCCCCTTCAGCGTCTTTAAAATCAGATTTCTGTCCATTTTCCCACGCTCCGGCTTCATTACGGAAAGGACCACTACCGCCATCACATTATAGAGAGGGACAGTCCCTATGATCATCAGCGGCGCCATACCCGCATCGCCGTAAATATTCTGTATAAAAGCAATGCCGAGGATTGCCGCACTGCTGCGGTAGGATGCCTGGATAAATTCGCCCTGAACAGTCCTGTCTTTCCATAGATAAGAAAAAGCAGTCACTCCCAGAATACTGATCAATGTCGCCAGAAAGCAGAACAGGACAAATTTCGTATCCCATACCTCAAAAAAGTCAACTGTCGCCAGATCCTGAAATACCAGAACCGGAAGCGCAGCATTGAATACAAATTTGTTCATTTTTTTTATAAACGCTTCATCCATCAGACCGATACACCGGAAAAACCATCCCAGCATCATGGTCAGAAAAATCGGCAGTGTTGCATTGAGACTGAATATCAGATTTTCCATTTTTCACACTCCTCATTTCACTTTATCCAACAGGTTTTATTTTTCGGCAGCTCATTTTCCGATCTGTTCATTCACAGCATGTGCCGCAATACACTCCAGAAACTTTTCTCCGTATTTTTCGAATTTATGTACACCGACACCGGACACCTCCAGCATATCCTTCCTGTCTTTTGGCCGCATTGCACACATCTGTACCAGAGTCTTGTCCGAGAACACAATGTACGGCGGCACATGCTCTGCACGCGCAATCTCCATGCGCAGTGCGCGGAGCCGTTCAAACAGATTCTCTCCCGCACCGTCCAGCATCAAATCACCGGCCGCTGCACCCCGTCTGCTCTTCTTCCCCGTTTTAGCAGTCTTCTCCTGTTCCTTCGCAATTTTCATCTGCAAGGTCCGCGCTCCGTCAAGCACCTCCTGTGCATGCTCTGCCAGCTTCACGACCGTATACGCATCATTTGTCAGAGCCAGACACCTTTCCAGCAGCAGAAAATTAAATATCTGACGCAGGCGATGCACCGGCACTGCTTTCTGCTCTCCGTAATGCGGATTGCTCTCCATTCCATACTGACGTACTTTCGCCGTATTGGAACCGTGAACGGTATCCAGAATAACATTAATGCCGTACCGCTGCCGGCATGTTTTCACACACCCGATCAATGATTTCGCTATCTCCGTTACATCTATCGTCTCAAACTGCGTCAGACAGTTCGAACAGTTGCCGCAGTAGTGATTTCCATACTCGCCGAAATACCGCAGAATATAATCTCTCAGACATTCATTGGTGTAACAGTAAAATGTCATCTTCTGCAGCCGCTCATAATTCCGCTCCCGGATCTGCTCATTCTCCTCCGGCAGAAGTTCCCCATTCTCCATCTGGCTGTCGATCAGAAACTCGTTTATTTTCACATCCTGGGCGGCATAGTACAGGATACACTCCGCAGGTTCTCCATCGCGTCCGGCACGGCCCGCCTCCTGATAATAACTCTCGATATCTTTCGGCATATTGTAATGGATCACATACCTTACATCCGACTTATCAATTCCCATGCCAAATGCGTTAGTCGCAACCATGATCGGCACCCGGTCATAGATGAAGTCTTCCTGACTTACCTGCCGTTCAGAATCCGGCATTCCCGCATGGTATCGCGCAGCAGGATATCCCTCTTTTATCAGACGCTCCCACACCTCATCCACCGTTTTGCGCGTATTGCAGTAAATGATTCCGCTCTTTCCCCGATTCCGTTCCAGATAACTGAGCAGTCCTGCCATACGGTTCCCGGGCTTCTCAACAGCAAAATGCAGATTCTTCCTGTCGTATCCGGTCACCAGAACCACCGGTTCCTCCAGGCCGAGAATACAGAGAATATCCTCACGCACAGCCATTGTTGCCGTCGCAGTATACGCTGCAATGACCGGACGTTTCGGAAGCAGTCCGATAAAGTCCACGATTTTCAGATAACTGGGGCGGAAATCCTGTCCCCACTGCGAAATGCAGTGTGCTTCATCCACTGCAATCATAGAAACAGTGATATTTCTGATCAGTTCCAGAAAACTCTCCGTCATCAGCCGTTCCGGTGCCACATAGATGATTTTGTACCGGCCGTTCTTTGCATACTCCATCGCCTTACGGTATTGCCCTTCTGTCAGAGAACTGTTGATAAATGCAGCATGCACACCGGCCGCATTCAGAGCACTGACCTGGTCTTTCATCAGGGAGATCAGCGGTGAAATCACAATGGTAATGCCGGGCATCATCAGCGCCGGAACCTGAAAACAGATGGATTTGCCCGCACCTGTCGGCATGATACCGAGCACATCCCTGCCTGACAGTATCCCGTCTATCAATGTTTCCTGCCCTTCCCGAAAAGAATCATAGCCAAATACCTGTTTTAAAACTTCATTTTTCTCCATATTATAATTATACCTGTTTCCAAACGTATGCTCACAGAGCACCCATGAGTTTTCGTACTGTTATATTACTTTTCACATTAAAGTGAACAGTGCTGTTATATCACTTTTTGTATCAATCCGTACAGCGTGATTATATCGCTTTTGTATCAATCTAAGCAGCGTTATTATATCACTTTGTATCGATTTAAGCAGCGTTATTATGTCACTTTTTGTACCAATTCAAGCGATGTTGTTATATCACTTTTTGTATCAATTTATGTAGTGTTATTATATCACTTTTTGTATTAATGTAAATAGATTTATTGTTTGAAAGAGCCGAAGAGCTGACGGCTGTGCCTGTCTCCTCTCCGGCCATACTGTTTTCTGTCACACTCATTCAGAAAATCGATTTTATTTTTTCTTCCGCATACTGCTGCACACCGCACCGGCAGGACATGCGCTGATACACGCACCACACCGGATACACTCCCTGCTGTTCGGGTCTTCCCACACTCTGATATCCATACCGCATGCCTCCTGACACGCCTTGCACCCTACACATTTCTCCGTATCCACCTGATACCGGTATAGGGAAATCGGATGGAACAGTCCGTAGACCGCACCGAGCGGACACAGATATTTGCAAAATGGCCGGCAGATTATCATTGCAGTAACCAGACATACAATCAGAACCAGCATTTTCCATTCAAACAGAAATCCTATTGCACCGCGCAGCGACACATTACCAAGCACCAGCGGAATTCCTGCCAGCAGCGTACCGCTCGGACAGATATACTGACAGAACCACGGACTGCCCTGTCCCAGGAAATCGGTTGCCAGCAAAGGCAGCAGAATCACAAAGGCAATCAGCACAACGTATTTAAACCGGACGAGGTATTTATGTCCCGGCAGATTTTTTCGTTTGAACGGTACGGGAATTCTGTGCAGAAGATCCTGTACTAATCCGAAAGGACACAGCCATCCGCACACGAATCGCCCGAAGACAGAACCAACGACCATAAAAAACCCCAGTATGTAAAAAGACATCTTATAATTTCTGCTGCCCAGCACAGCCTGCAGCGAACCAATCGGGCACGAACCGAGTGCTCCCGGACAGGAATAACAGTTCAACCCCGGAACACAAATGTTCTTCAACGGTCCTGTATATATTTTTCCTTTCAAAAATCCCAGCACATATCCATTCATCAGCGCAGTAAAAATCATCTGCACCCAAAGTCGAAGCGATACTGCCGTTTTCTTAATCCGTTTTTTCACTCTTTGCTCCATTTCTTATCCATGCTTATGATACTGTATGCACATTCTTTTGCTTTTTCAGTTTCCTGTCTGCGTTATTTTTGCCGCAAGCCTAAGTTTTCGCCTGAACTGTTTATCCTATTCCGATACATTCCAGACATATCCTGGTCGCCTTTGCAAAAAGAGTTCCTGTTTCTCCCCGTACGACACCGACTGCCATCAGGATCACACCGGTGATAAGAACTGCCGTCTGCAGTTTTCTCCTGTCCTTTTCCTGCATACTATCCTCCATAGCTGCTGTTCGCTATACTACTGCTCCAGCATATTATCCTCCGTAGCTGCTGTTCGCTATACTACTGCTCCAGCAGACTGTCTATGATTCCGCTCCATGTCTCCTTTGATTTCGCACCGGAATAGACTTCTCCCACCTGTACTCCCTCGCTGTCAACAAAGACAGTCGTCGGAACCACCTGCACCTCTGACAGATAAGCACTGATCAGACTCTGAGAGCTGACCAGATGGGTATAATCCGCCTTCGTATAGTTCACGATTGCCGTCGCCGCCGAATCAGATGCGAAACTTACATCGGCAATGATTCCGACAATCTGCACCCCTTTATCCGCATATTCCTGTGCCAGTTCTCCCAGATCCGGCATTTCGCTGATGCACGGCTGACAATAAGTGGCCCAAATATTGACCATCGTCAGATCCGCCTTTTCAAATATGCTCTGATCCGCTTCCTCACCATCCAGCGTCACTGTCTCAAACATACCGAATAACGCATCCTCAGATACACCAGCACTCTTCGCCTCCTCCTGTTCTGGCTCTGCGGCTGTTTTCTCTTCGGATTCTGTAGCTGTTTCCTCTTCGGATTCTGTGACTGTTTCAGATTCCGTCTTTTTCTCCTGCTGAACTTTCTCCAAGCCACATCCGAACAACATTGACACCATAGTCATGGTCAAAATTGTTGTCAGAAATTTTTTCTTCATAAATATATTCATTCCCTTCTTTCATGCAGTCAACAGCACTGCCAATCGCCCCGCCGGCCGACAATCCATAATAGATGCCCTAAGCAAAACGATACGGATCCCGCAATTTCCTTCATTTTATTGATCTGATCCATAATTGTCAACACGCTTTCCCCTTTATCCCTGTATCTTCCTGATAGATTTTTCATCATACTTGCTTCATACGACTGATTTCTGATGTTTCTTTCATCTCTCGTGCTCCATGCAACTGCTTCCTGACGTTTTCTCCATCTCTCCTATTCCCTGCAGCTGTTTCCTTACTCTCTTACTCCATGCAGCTGCTTCCTGATGTTTCCTTCATTATACTTACCCCCCCCAGACCTTCTTCCATCCCATACTATATGCCGCTGCATGACAGACTGCATAATCAACTTTCCATGTACACCGGAATTCTTCACATATCAGAACCTCCGGTCTCACAGAAATAAACCTCTGCAAAACAGCTGGGCAATCTGTGTTCTGCAGAGGCTCCTTATTTTTTGATATAAATAACAACCTGGCAATTTTGAAAGTATCTATATGATATTTTGGTCTTGCCAGATACCATTTCGGTCACTTTTCAGCTATTTTTTGATGCCTGCAGTATCTATGTTCAAAAAGTTATTCTCCAGATACCATTTTTCGCTAATTTCTCGGGTCCTGACAGGAACTTTTTTCGCATAGATACTTTTCACTTTATCCACCCCGTACCTTTTGCCGCAGACTGACTGGCTGGTATTCTTTGCCACCCACTGACAGGCTGATATGATTTGCCGCTGGCTGACAGGCTGGTATAATCACTCTTCCATATTTTTCGGATTTTCAGGATATATTTTATAGGAAGGAAACAGACACAAAAATTCATTTTATACCCCAACTTAATTCAGCAACTGTTCTTTCAGTCGCACTTCCCCTGCTTAATTCAGCAACTGTTCTTTCAATCACACTTCCCCAGCTTAATTCAGCAACAGCCCTTTCAGTCACATTTCCCCAATTCGAATCAACTGAGCATAGCCAGAATCTGCTGTTTTGGCAATGCTCCCATGATCCGGTCAACTACTTTTCCTCCTTTGAGCACTACCAGAGTAGGAATACTCATAATCTGAAACTGTTCTGCAAGTTCCTGCTGTTCATCCACATTGACTTTTCCGACTTTGATATGGCTGTTTTCCGCAGCAATCTCATCCACTACCGGTGAGAGCATTCTGCACGGTCCGCACCAGCCTGCCCAGAAATCAAGCAGTACCGTCTTCTCACTTTCCATTACTTCTCTCTGAAAATTTTCCTGATTTATATTTAATACTGACATCATTCTTCCTCCTTTATATTTTGATAACTTCTCGGAATCTTCAGCCTTGATTTTATAAGGGTTCTAGATCCCTATCTCAAAAAATCACCCACTTTTTTGCCGAAAGTACTTGACAAATCGCTCAAAATTTGCGGCGAAGCCGATTGATTATACTTTATTTCAAT
>JBGVDJ010000061.1:0-9709 GCA_045119335.1 Candidatus Choladousia sp.
GGACTATGCGCGATAGAATGAAAGCGGGAACCGGAAGAACGGAGACGGAGTGGAGCATGCAGGACACAACGAAAGCGGGAACCGGAAGAACGGAGACGGAGTGGAGCATGCAGGACACAACGAAGGCGAGAACCGGAGGAACAGAGACGGAGTGGAGCATGCAGGACACAACGAAGGCGAAAACCGGAAGAACGGAGACGGAGTGGAGCATGCAGGACACAACGAAGGCGAAAAACGGAGGAACGGAGACGGAGTGGAGCATGCAGGACACAACGAAGGCGAAAACCCGAGGAACGGAGACGGACTGGAGCATGCAGGGCAGAGCAAGAGCCGGAAGCAGAGAGGCAGGAGCGGGCCGAAGCATGCGGTATGCAGCAGAAGCGGACATCAGTCCCTATGCGGGTCCTGTCGGTGCAGGGAACAGAGCGGTCAGACCGGCAGATCTGCAGTACGCAATGCTCTGGTCAGAGATTCTCGGAGAACCGGTTTCAGTAAAAAGGCGCAGGAAGAGGATGGGTCAGAATCATGGCAATTAAAGTAATGCTTATTGAGGATGAGGCGGGGATGCGCCTTCTTCTGAAAAAGATCATAGAGAAGCATCCGGAATTTCAGGTAGTTGCAGAATGCGATGAGATTGCGGATTCGGTGATTCAGTTCCGCAGACAGAAACCGGAAGTGGTATTTCTTGATATCGGAATCAAGGGACAGAATGGAATCGAGTGTGCGAAGATTCTGTGCGAGCTTGATCCGAAGATCAAAATTATTTTTGCGACGGCTCATGCGGAGTATATGCCGGATGCGTTTGAACTGTATGCTTTTGACTATCTGGTCAAGCCTTTTGATGTGGATCGCGTGAACCGGACACTGGAGAGGATCGCGTCATTGGTGCAGCCTCAGTCATTTGAGCCGGAGGAGAAAGTGGTCAAACCGGAATACCGGCATGACAAGCTGCTGGTCAAGGGCAAGGAGAGTATGAGTTTTATCCATATTCCGGACATTATCCTGATTCAGCGGGAAAACAATGCGACGGTCATTTATACGGAGAAGGACAGCTATGTGACATCGGCAAGTATGGCAGAACTGGAGCGCAGGCTCGACCCCGAACAGTTTCTGCGCAGCCATAAATCCTATATCATCAATCTGTCCCGGATCAGGAAGATCGAGCCGTATGGAAGATGGACGTACATTGTGCACTTTCAGGGGAGAAAAGAGGATGCACTGCTGACCGCAGAAAAATTTGAGGAAATCAAAAGGAGATTTGTGTAGCACAGAACACTCTCGCAGGCTGTTCATGCATGGTAAGATCTTATGGTGGGACGATAGAGAGTCAGGCGGAAAACAGTTGGCAGGCTGCTCATGCACGGTAAGGCCCTATGGTACGAAGCGCCTCCGGTTTTGAAATTACAGCGAAGGAATCCGGAGATCCCGCTTTTCGTGTCTTGACAAACGGTGCGGAACTGGCTATACTTTCGATAGGAAAAGCGCAGATGGGAACAAGTAGAATGCAGCGGAAGGTACAGAAAGTTACCGGCAGATGAGAGGTGCACGCGGAAACTGCTTTTGAATACATCCCGGAGCTTCGCACCGAACGAAGAGGATAGCCGGAGTGAGGATTCACAGGAAATGGAATGATGGAGCTGTCCGGTCAAGTAGGCTGCGACGGGTGACGACCGTTATGTTGTCAGAGTATGTGCGTACTCGGTGAGGCAGGCAGTGTGAGCTGGCTGTGAAATAAGGTGGTAACACGGGATTTAATGCTCTCGTCCTTATAGGAACTATAGGGATGAGGGCTTTTTGTTTGTACGGGAAATTCTCAAAGAAGATTTCTCGTAATTTGCACTTATCCTTGAAACAGAATCTGATTCATAAAATGAAACGAAAGTAACAGGAGGAACACAAAATGCAGATTTATGATGAACTGGTCGCACGTGGCCTGATCGCACAGGTAACAGATGAAAAGGAGATCCGCGACCTGGTAAACAACGGAAAAGCGACATTCTACATCGGATTTGATCCGACAGCGGACAGCCTTCACGTAGGACACTTTATGGCACTCTGCCTGATGAAGCGTCTGCAGATGGCAGGCAACAAACCAATCGCTCTGATCGGCGGCGGCACAGCCATGATCGGTGACCCGTCAGGGAGGACCGATATGCGTCAGATGATGACGAAGGAGACGATTGCGCATAACTGCGAATGCTTTAAGAAACAGATGAGCCGTTTTATTGACTTTTCAGAGGGCAAGGCTCTGCTGGTAAACAATGCTGAGTGGCTGCTTGATCTGAACTATGTGGATGTACTGCGTGATGTCGGTCCGCATTTCTCTGTCAACAGAATGCTGACTGCAGAGTGCTACAAGCAGAGAATGGAGAGAGGTCTGAGCTTCCTTGAGTTCAATTACATGATCATGCAGAGCTACGATTTCTACGCGCTGTACCAGAAATACGGCTGCAACATGCAGTTCGGCGGCGATGACCAGTGGAGCAACATGCTCGGCGGTACAGAGCTGATCCGTCGTAAACTGGGTAAGGATGCGTATGCAATGACGATCACGCTTCTGCTTAATTCCGAAGGCAAGAAGATGGGCAAGACGCAGAGCGGTGCCGTATGGCTCGACCCGAACAAGACATCTCCGTTCGATTTCTACCAGTACTGGAGAAATGTTGCGGATGCAGATGTCCTGAAGTGTCTGCGTATGCTGACCTTCCTGCCGCTTGAGCAGATTGACGAGATGGACAAATGGGAAGGCAGCCAGCTGAACCAGGCAAAGGAGATCCTGGCTTACGAGCTTACGAGTCTGGTACATGGCGAGGAAGAGGCAAAGAAGGCGCAGGAAAGTGCACGTGCACTGTTCTCCGGCGGCGGAAATGCGGCAAATATGCCGTCAGCCGAGATCGCAGAGGCAGATCTGGAGGAGGGCGGTATTGATATCATTTCTCTGCTTCAGAAATGTGGTCTTGTACCGTCACGCTCCGAGGGACGCCGTGCAGTTGAACAGGGTGGTGTGACAGTAGACGGTGAGAAAGTGACTGACATCAAGGCTGTCATCACAAAAGGCCAGCTGTCCGGTGACGGTATCGTGATCAAGCGCGGAAAGAAGAATTTCCGTAAAGTGACACTGGCATAAGATGAGATAAGACAGCAGCAGTCTGCCCGGGATGCGAGACATTTCCGGGCAGTTTTTGTCTGCAGACCCGACACATTTTCTAAAATTTTTCTGAAATTTATACTTCGGAGCACCTTTTTGAATTGCGGCAGTGGTAAAATCGCAGGTTTTGTGGTAAGGTGAAAAGAACAGAACGGAGAGATCCGGATAAGGGAGGTAGCTATGGCAGCGCAGCAGAAAAGAAAAACAGAAAATAAGATCATGATCCTTTCATTCGGGATACTGGGACTGGCGGTCGCGTTCCTGATCTTTGTTGGTGTGACGGATCGTGTGGATACGATGCTGTATCCGATCGGTCTGAGTGCATTTCTGGCCGCCTACTGGGTGGTTTCAGATGTGCTCCCTGTTTTCTGGATGAAGATATTTGACCAGAAGACAGAGGAACAGAAACGATCATACTGGCTCTTTGCGGTGATGGATGCTGCAGGATTAGCAGGTCTGGCTTACTTCATTCTTGATATGAACAGTACAATCGGCGTGATTGTGTATGTGGCATGCACGATCCTGAAGAAACGGTTCCGTGATGAATTTCTCGGAAAGAAGCAGGAGGAAGAAGAGGAATAAAATTCAAAAAGAATGCAGGTCTGTAAAAATCAGGCTGTGCAATCACAATGGTGTCCTGAATAAGATATGTTGTCCGGGTCATATAATGGAAGAAAAAACACCGGGCAGAATATGAATAAAATCAATTTGGAGAATAAAAGTACAGAACGAATGCCGTGGAAGAAGCGGGTAAGGGAGCTGACAGTCCGGGCTGCGAAATCTGTATTTTTCTGGAGTATGGCAGGGATTCTGGCAGCCGCCTCCTGGAATGATATCGAAAAGCTTGCAGACGGAGGAACCGCTGTGGTTTCCGGGACTGTGGAAGATGATCTGATAGCACAGGATGGTACACCGATGCCGGAAGAATCTGATGCGCCGGATAAAACCGATATGTCGGATGAGTCGATGTCGGATAAAACGGATTCGTCGGATGAGTCGATGTCGGATAAAACCGATATGTCGGATGAGCTGATGTCGGATAAAACGGATCCGTCGGGTGAGCCGATGTTGGATAAAACCGAACCATCGGATGAGTCGATGTCGGATAAAACTGATATGCCGGATGAGTCGATACCGGATGAGTCAGTGACAGAACCGAAACGGGCTGCCCTCACTTTTGATGACGGTCCGCATCCGGTATACACAGAGGAACTTCTCGACGGCCTTGCGCAGCGCCAGGTGAAAGCCACTTTCTTTGTGATCGGTGAAAATATTTCCGGAAACGAGGATATCATTGCCAGGATGGCGGAAGAAGGTCATCTGATCGGAAACCACACATATGACCATGTCAAAATCTGTGACATGAGCGGGGAAGAGGCCTGCGAACAGGTGGAGAAGACCAGTGCACTTATCAAGGAGATTACAGGGATGAACACAGAGTTTGTCCGTCCGCCTTTCGGAGCCTGGAACAATGATATGGAGTGTTCCTTCACCATGATTCCGGTGCTGTGGGATGTGGATCCGATGGACTGGACCACGAAGAATGCAGATCTGGTGGCGGAGCGTGTGCTGAAGGAGACGGAGGACGGAGATATTATCCTCCTGCACGATTATTATGAGTCTTCTGTGAAGGCAGCACTGCAGATTGTGGATGCACTGCAGGCGCAGGGATACGAATTTGTCACGGTTGACAAGCTGATTCTTGATTAGCGGGAATATTCCGGGAGGGAGAAAATATTCCGGAGCGGGAGTTATTCCGCACTGTGGATTATAAATGGAAGAAACGAGAGTGGAACATGGATTTATTTGAATATGCCAGATCGAAAACAATGAAAAGTGAAGCACCGCTGGCCTCGCGTATACGTCCGAGGACGTTGGATGAGGTTGTGGGCCAGCAGCATATTATCGGGAAGGATAAACTGCTGTACCGCGCGATCAGGGCGGATAAACTGAGTTCGCTGATATTCTACGGTCCGCCGGGGACAGGCAAAACGACGCTGGCAAAGGTGATTGCCAATACGACCAGCGCCGAGTTTACCCAGATCAATGCGACTGTGGCCGGCAAAAAGGATATGGAAGAGGTGGTCAGGACCGCGAAGGATAATCGCGGCATGTACGGCAAAAAGACGATCCTGTTCGTAGACGAGATTCACCGGTTCAATAAAGGACAGCAGGATTATCTGCTTCCGTTTGTTGAGGATGGTACGGTGATCCTGATCGGTGCGACCACAGAGAATCCGTATTTTGAGGTCAACAGTGCGCTGATTTCACGGTCAGTCATTTTTGAACTGAAGCCGCTTGGCAAAGAGGATGTGAAAACACTGATTCATCGTGCCGTGTACGATGAGGAGCGCGGTATGGGGGCATACCGGGCGGAGATTGAGCCGGAGGCCATGGAGTTTCTGGCAGATATGGCGGGCGGAGATGCGCGTTCTGCGCTGAATGCGGTGGAACTTGGCATACTGACGACCGCACCGGGAGCGGACGGGAAGATTCATATTACACTGGATGTGGCATCTGAGTGCATTCAGAAACGGGTGGTCCGCTATGACAAAGACGGAGACAATCATTACGATACTATTTCCGCTTTTATTAAGAGTATGCGGGGATCCGATCCCGATGCTGCAGTCTATTATCTGGCGAAGATGCTGTATGCGGGAGAGAGTGTCACGTTTATTGCCCGCCGGATCATGATTCATGCGGCGGAGGATGTGGGCAATGCAGATCCGCAGGCACTGCAGGTTGCGGTGGCAGCCGCGCAGGCGGTGGAACGTGTCGGAATGCCGGAGGCACAGATTATCCTGGCCCAGGCGGCGCTGTATATAGCGACGGCTCCCAAGAGTGATTCCGCGGTAAAAGCGATCTTCAGTGCAAACGAGGCAGTTCAGGAAATGAGAACGGCGGTGCCGCCGCATCTGTGCGACAGCCATTACAAGGGTGCGCAGAAGCTGGGGCGCGGAATCGGATACGAATATCCGCATGATTTTCCCAAGCATTTTTCGCACCAGCAGTACCTGCCGGATGAGCTGGAGGGGCGGAAATTCTATCATCCGTCTGAGAACGGATATGAACGGGAAGTCCGCCGGTATCTGGAGTGGCTGCAGGAAGACTGAACAGGTGAGCAGCATGTTTCGAAAAAGCTGACCGGGGTTTACAGACAGGCAGAGGATGAGGTCTGACTGGAGATCCGGCATCAGGGATTCTGGAGGAGATATTATGAAGAAAAAATGGATCAGTATTGCAGCACTGGCAATTCTGTCATGCCTGTGTGTGAAATACTCGGACAGCATACTTGCATTGCTTCCGGTGCTGCTGGACACGATTTTTCCACTGATACTGGGATTCGTGATCGCATATGTACTGGATATCCTGCTGAAAAAACTGGAAAAGATCTATTTTCCTAAGCGAAAGGACAAGTGGGTCAGGAAGACGAGACGGCCGGTCTGCGTATTTATCAGTATTGCACTGGTACTGCTTATTGTGGTTGTTCTGATCTCGTTTGTCGTTCCAGCTCTGCGTGATGCTGTGCTGGTACTGACAAGAGATATTCCGAAAGCATTTACCAGATTTCAGAAATGGCTGGTCGTGGTCGCAGGGGATGCTGGGTTTGTCGAATTGAAGGATTTTGTGGCATCGCTGGAAATTGACTGGAATTCTATTTCCGAGAAGGTAAGTAAGTTTTTGTCCACCGGAATCGGAAGTCTGTTCAATTCCGCATTTTCGATGGCAAATTTTGTGGTGTCATTTGCATATACCGGTGTTATTTCTCTTATCTTCGCCATCTATATGCTGTTTTCAAAGGAAAAACTGCAGAGACAGATCAGGAAAGTGGCTGCGGTATATATTCCGAAACGATGGTATACAAAAGCAGAGCAGTTTCTGCAGCTGGCTCATGAGACATTTACGAATTTCATCAGCGGACAGCTCACGGAGTCTTGTATTCTCGGTGTACTCTGTATGACCGGAATGTTCATACTGAGGCTGCCGTATGCAGTGATGACGGGAATGATCGTAGGAGTAACAGCATTGATTCCGGTCATGGGAGCATATATTGGTGCTATCATCGGTGCATTTGTAATTGTGACGGTCAGTCCGCTCAAGGCGCTGATCTTTCTGATCTTCCTGGTAATTCTTCAGCAGGTCGAGGGCAATCTGATCTACCCGCGTGTAGTCGGCGGTTCGATCGGCCTGCCCGGTATTTGGGTGCTGGCCGCGGTAACGGTAGGCGGCGGACTGCTCGGCATCCCGGGAATGATGATCGGTGTGCCGCTGACAGCTACAATCTACAAGTGGCTCAGAAATGATGTGAACGAACGTACACAGGAAAACCGGGTTGTGCCGGAGCCGCATCTGTTTGAAGAAACAGTTGACAGCTCACAGACTTAATGCTAGAATCTACCAATAGTTAAATACACGTGAGGGAGTAGTTAGCGTATTCGCGGAATATGTGGCAAGTCAACACACTGACCGTCCGGTCTGGCTTGTCTTAAATAACGAGACTCATGCATAGCTGACCGAACAGTTATGCGTGGAGTCTCGTTTTTTGTGCTATAGAAAATCACCGTTGTGCCGAAACACATCATGTTCTGCTATGGAAGCGGCACTGCTGTATCAAGCATACTTTGTTTCGCTATAGAAAACATATTTATGGAAAAATCATATCCGGATGCGCACTGCAGTCCGTTTGCGGACATGCCCGGCGGAGAAAACAAAAGGAGAAAAACTTATGGGAATTGTTGAATTGTTTATTCTGGCTGTAGGACTTTCAATGGATGCGTTTGCTGTGTCGGTCTGTAAGGGCCTGGCAATGCAGAAATGCAGTTTCCGCAAGGCAGCTGTCTGTGGTGTATGGTTCGGAGGATTTCAGGCATTGATGCCGCTGATCGGCTACCTGCTTGGATATCAGTTCCGCGAGTATATTACATCTGTGGATCACTGGATTGCATTTGTTCTGCTGGCTATTATTGGTGGCAATATGATCAAGGAGTCTCTTTCGCAAGACGAGGAAGAGGCAGATGATTCACTGGACGTGAAAACAATGTTTCTGATGGCTGTTGCCACCAGTATTGATGCGCTGGCAGTCGGTGTTACGTTTGCATTTCTGCCGGATACGAATATTGTTGCGGCTGTTTCTTTTATTGGAATCATTACCTTTATACTGTCGACGGCCGGTGCCAAGATCGGCAACATATTCGGCGCACGTTACAAAACAAAAGCAGAATTTGCAGGCGGAGCAATTCTGGTTCTGCTGGGCCTGAAAATCCTGCTGGAGCATCTCGGAGTGTTTTAGTGTAATTATATTGCCTCATGTGTGAGTGCACAGAATACGGCACCGCACGCTTTCTGATAATCCTTCGGAGCCAGTTCAATCTGAGCTCCGATTTTTCCGCCGCTGACAATAATGCTCGGATGATTCAGTGCGGATTCATCCATAAAGACCGGATACTGTTTCTTCATGCCGATGGCGGTACAGCCGCCGCGGATGTATCCGGTAATACTGAGAATCTCCTTGACGTGGATCATGGAGAGTGATTTGCAGGCTGCCGCTTTGGCAGCTTTTTTCAGGTCCAGCTCTTCGTCGATCGGAATGGCAAAGACGAAGTAGGATTTGTCCGGGCTGACCGTCACGAGTGTCTTGAACATGATTTCATGAGGAAAACCGAGCAGGTCGGCAGTCTGCTGACCGTCGACAAATTCGTCACACTCGTATGTATGGGTGGTATATGAAATCTTCATGCGCTCCAGAATGCGCATGGCATTTGTTTTTACTTCTTTTGATTTAGCCATGTTGAACCTCCTGTCTGTGTATACGGTGCTGATCCTTGCAGTTCATAGTGAGAAATGCAGTTGACCGTACGGAACAAGTATACCGCAGACGGATCGGTTTGTACAGAAGGACAGATAAATCCGGGACCGGTTTTCGGCATTGACCGGACGGCGGAACGGATGGAAGAGAGTTACATATATTATAGTGAATATGTGTAAATGGTGATTACAGTGAATTATTATAATAGAAATCAGTTCAAATCGCCGCAGCAGGCCGGCGGGAGAACTTTCTCACCGCAGGGATGCAGCAGAGGGAAGTCCTCGGTGTGCTGCAGTTCATTTGTGCAGGCAGATGAGATTGAACAGGAACGGCAGACGAATGGACGGAATCCGTACGAGGGAGAGGAAGAGGAAATTGTCAGAGCGGAAGAGCAGGATATGTGTGGGAATACATCAGGCTGTTCTGAAGAGCACAGAAACCGTGGCATGCAGGACAGCATGAGAGGCGGAAACTGCGGTATGCAGGACCGAATGATGGGAGAAAGCCGCGGTATGCAGAGCAGAATGACAGGAGGAAACCGCGGCATGCAGGGCAGAATGATGGGAGAGAACCGCGGCATGCAGGATCGAATGATGGGAGAGAACCGCGGCATGCAGGATCGAATGATGGGAGAGAATCGCGGCATGCAGGATCGAATGATGGGAGAGAATCGCGGCATGCAGGATCGAATGATGGGAGAGAACCGCGGTATGCAGGATCGAATGATGGGAGAGAACCGCGGCATGCAGGATCGA
>JBGVDJ010000062.1:0-15940 GCA_045119335.1 Candidatus Choladousia sp.
TCCGCCCTTTACACCGAATACCGGTCCGAGGGACGGCTCACGAAGAGCTACCATAACGTTCTTGCCAAGCTTCTGCAGACCGTCTGCAAGACCTACTGTTGTAGTTGTCTTACCTTCGCCTGCCGGTGTCGGGTTGATTGCTGTTACGAGAACGAGCTTTCCGTCCGGCTTATCTGTTTCTTTCAGAAGATTGTAATCAATCTTTGCCTTGTAATTTCCGTACTGCTCAAGATACTTCGGATCAATTCCGGCTTTTGCTGCGATCTCCGTAATCGGAGACATGACGGTTTCCTGAGCGATCTCAATGTCTGATTTGAATCCCATAGCTAAAAATCTCCTTTCATCTGCTGCGCCAAGTTTCAGCATCTTCTGCTTCTGGCTTGCTTTTTCCGCCGCACATGGCGGCATGTCTCCGGAACCCTTACCGCAGCCTGTTCCTGGCCGGACGGCAATGTCGGTTCCTTCGGTGGATTTCCGGTGATTTTCTGATTTTGGCAACAAAAAAACTGCGCAAAACAGGACCGTGAACTCCATCTTAACGCAGTAGCGGAAGCGATACCGTAACGCGGAGAATCTCCTTCGTTCACATAAAGACCTTCCCATCGTGTGACACTTAACGTACAGTATCTTCTCTACTTTCATAGAAAAATATTTGATTGGGCCGAAGAGAGTTTTATGTTCCTGGTCATCGCGGAACTCACCGGCTGTCTGCAAGCAGCTGACCGGCTCATTACTCGCGTAAAAAAAGGACAACACTTGGTCTCATCAAATGCTGTCCAGACGGTCGACAAAACTATTATTTTGATTACCCTGTGGTGCTCCACTAATCCGTCAGCAATCAAAACCCTTCAACTGTCATTTATTATAGCAGATGGTTTCTGTTTCGTCAAGAATCGGAAATCAAATTGTTGGAAATTAATTGTAAATTTTACCTGAATTTGTTCTTACATTAGTACATTCACATATTCCGGGTGCTGTTTACAGAGAAATCATTTCCCGCAGCGTATTGACCGCGAGCGCACAGATCTCTCTCAGAACGTAGTGTGGCTGCATTCCCGGATCAGACGGAGCCGGAATCCCGCATACATTCCGGTAACCCTCTTTCTCAGCCAGCGCAAGCGCACGGCAGATATGGAAATTATTGGAGAGGATCCCGATCCGATCTCGATCACGGTCCAGAAATACTGCCGAAAACTCCAGATTCTCCTGCGTACTGGTGGAACGGTCCTCCAGAATCAGGCGGCTTGTATCCATCCCGTTTTCCTTCAGATACTGATACATGCACTGCGCCTCCGAAATCTCTTCATCCGTTCCCTGCCCGCCGGA
Organism: Candidatus Choladousia sp.; assembly: GCA_045119335.1. Taxonomy (GTDB): domain Bacteria; phylum Bacillota; class Clostridia; order Lachnospirales; family Lachnospiraceae; genus Choladousia. Next base: position 1,327 of record JBGVDJ010000062.1, read on the forward strand.
CAGGATGAACACGGTATCCGGATTCTCCGCGGCATATTCCAGGGTTCGGTCCAGGCGCCTGCGAAGTGCACGCGACGGCTGTGTCCCGCGTACCTGTGCCCCCAGCACGATCACATAATCCAGCTCTTCCTCCGGCTGTGCCGTCATCCCCCGCACCACACGGCTTCCGAACACCAGGATCATCACTGCGCCTGCCAGAATCAGTACCAGTGCTGCTCCGGTCACATAGCGAAGCCACGTATCAGGATGACTGCTCTGATAAACCAGTGCACACCACAGCAAAAGCAGCAGCACTCCCGCGAACACCCACACAAACTGGAACCATTCTGTACTTCCCACATAAATTAAAATTGCCGTAAAATAAAAAAGACACAGGATGCCCAGAATCAGGCATCCTGTCTGCAATACGTTTTTCATCGTATCCTCCGTGTCATATCGAAGGCCCGGCCAGCCGGAACTCACTGCTGCACAGCGCGTATCCGTTCCCGTATCTTATCTTCCGCAGCAGTATTTATATTTCTTGCCGCTTCCGCACGGACACGGATCATTTCTTCCGACCTTCGGTCCCTTTACGATCGTGTTCATCTTCTTTGCTTCCAGATAGAGCGCTTTTTTCTTCTCCGCATCAAAGATCTTATCCCATGCCGGGAGATTGTACAGCCAGTCTGCCTTTGCATCTACCATGTTCTTGTAGAGCATCTCGTTATCGAAATCGAGGCTCACTACTGTATCCTCTTCCATCTCCTCGATCGGATTCGGAGTCTTCAGGCTCTCATTGATACCGTCGAGAAATCCTACCATCTTCATAACCGGAATATTGTATTTCTCAGCCAGTTCCTTTACTGTACCGGAAACTGCTTCCTCCGGGTTCTCTAGAAGCTGCTCATAAATTCCCTTCTCTGTCATGAAGTAATCTGACCAGAACTGCTGAAGCTGTTTTTTATCTGCCTCCTGAGAGTATGCTACGTCTCTCCATGTCTGTAATAATCCCATTGCAATTACCATCCTTTGTTTCCATTGTGTTTTTGTGAATCTCACAAGTTTCTTTATTATATAACACTTTTCTGCCGGTGGCAAGAGCGGAGTTCATGGGAAACCGGAATGAACTCCTGAAAGAATATGTACCGGACACAAAAATCCCGCAGGATACGCCTTTGCATCACTGCGGGATTTCAAAAAGGGGAGGATAAGTATTTTTCTTATCTTTTGTACAATATCATCGGAGGGGGGTCCAATGATAAGAGCATACGCTAATCTCATAAGAAAATTTCCGCCCGGCTTCGAATGAAGCTGTTTTCCTGTGAGATTAATGATAGTATGTCCGCATTTCCGGAAGATATTCAGAAAAATCAAAAACTTTATTTTTCTGTTTTCTCCGGATCGCGTCCGATCACTTTTGATATGATATACCGCGGCCTTCCCTTTACCTCCTCATAGATCTTTGCAATATAATATCCGATGATTCCCATGCTCATCATGATAATGCTTCCGATGATCAGGATCAGCAGGATCACTGTCGTGAACCCTTCCACAGCGTGACCGCCGAAATAGCGGATGAGTGACTGGATTCCGAGTACGACAGCCATCAGGAATACAAATACACCTGCGATCGTAACAAACTGCATCGGCACAGTCGAAAATGCCACAATATTCTTGATCGCATATTTGATGAGTGACCACGTAGACCACTTTGACTCACCTTCCGTGCGCTCCTGAACGTCAAACTCCACGCTCGTGGACCGGAAGCCCACCCAGGAGGACAGTGCACGGAAAAAGACGTTTTTCTCCGGCATTGCGAGCAGGGCATCTACAGCTCTGCGATCCAGCAGCTTGAAATCTGATGCACGCGACATATCAATCCCGACCGCATTTGATATGATCCGGTAGAACAGACCCGCGCTGGCACGATGAGCGGCACTCTCTTTTCCGCGGCTGCGCTTTACACCTTCCACCACTTCATATCCCTGCTCCCACAGGCGGTACATCTCCACCAGTGTCTGCGGCGGATGCTGAAGATCGCAGTCCATCACGGCACAGCAGTCGCCGGATGCACTGGCCAGTCCAGCGAACATGGCCGCCTCCTTACCGAAATTTCTTGAAAAATTCACACCTATCACATGCGGATTTTTCGCAGATACCTTCTCGATCTCGCTCCACGTTGCATCTTTGGAGCCATCATTTACAAAAACAATTTCATGCGGTATGTTTGCCTCAGACAGGATCCCCGAAACAGTATCGGCGGCCTTCTGTATCATTTTTTCTTCATTATATGCCGGTAATACAACTGAAAACATTGTTTGTCCCCTTTCCTATGCGCGGTATCGGGCAGACATCTGCCTGACCTCCTGCTGTCTTCTCAGTTTTCGCGCACTGTCTTTTTATTCTTCCTCCGGTAACAGACTGCCAGCAGTGCCAGGCTGGCAATACCCGCACAGGATACTGCTATGCCCGCCGTCAGCCCCGGTGTATGATAAACCAGCCTGATCTCGTGTTCTCCCTCGTCAAGCGTCAGCGCCATGAACATGGTATTGGCCGGAAGAAGTTCCTGCTCCTCTCCGTCCACATACGCAGTCCAGCCCTTAGAGTAAGGTACCGTCAGGCAAAGGATCTTCGGCTCACTCAGTGAAATGGTTCCCGTCACCTCGTTCGTTCCGAACACTTCGTTGTCATTGTGCAGATCCACGTTTGTAAGTGTCTCCTGCCGGAGTGCTTCGACCTGCCCACTGTAATTCTCCATCGGCTGACAGATAACTTCGAGACTGTCAAAGCTGTAGATGCCGGCCTCCGGGAATGTGATGGTGACAGAAGTCTTCGGCAGCTCGTCATAACACATATTGACCGCAAAATCATGGCGGCCGGAATACCAGATATATCTCGGGGTACGATACTCTAATGACTTATAGCTGATCTGTCCCCCGGAATTCTGTGCTGTAAACGTAATAACTGTCTCATTCGGTTCCACATAATAACGCTCTTTTTCTTCCAGCTTTGCTTTTTTCTCTTCCGAAAGTTTATTATATTTCTTTTCCGTATACAAATCAAGCGGATCGACCGTTTTATCATCGCTGTACAGCTGCATCACTGATGTACCTGCATAATTCAGACTTTTGAACAGCACATACGTTTCACTCTGCGGAAGTCCTTCAAAATTCAGTGTAACAGAGGAATCTGCCTTTGTGACTACGAAGGAATTACCCTGCTGTGTAATGTGCTTACTGTTGCATACGACAGAATACTCCATCTTCTCACTGGTCAGTTCCGGTTCAGTCTGCTCAAATCCTTCCGGCTGTTCCTCCAGGAACACCCCCTGCAGCAATGCCTCCTGCTTCTCCATCGCGTTCATATTCTCATATTCCTGAGGCAGGATGACCTCCGAATACGTGTATCCCAGCGGCAGTGCATACCGGTTCTTATATACATTGTAGGTTTCGGCAGTCTTCGTGTCGATCGTGACCTGCTCAAATCCATATGGAACATAGTTGGCCGACTGGTCTGAAGCGCCTGCCTTCGTCACATAATATTTCACACCGGCAAGTGTATTCAGAGCCGTGCGGTTGTCCAGCTTCTTATAATTATATGCACTGTTGTCACGCAGGCACATCTGCTCCATGAACGGAGCTATTGTGGAATTGGACAGACTCCAGTAGAACTGTACACTGGACAGTCCGCTGAACATGGTCGAGTTGGAAATTGTCGTATTATAAACATCTCCCGAATACCGGTAAAACTCTCCTTCATCACCGACCGCATTGATTGCCAGCGCATCTGTCTGGTACAGCATTTCGTATAAATTTCCTCTGCCCCGATAAGACAGCAGCGCGGAACTCTGTTCCGGGGAATATTCGTAGTATGCCATACCTCCGATATTGACCACGACCAGAGCCAGCACCGCCAGATTCCGTACCGTTTTCTGCCAGCGCTTCCTGAGAAACCCAGAGATCAGTACAATACCCAGCATCACCAGAGCAATGATCCCTGCAAACTCAAGTCCCGGTCTCGTATGAATCTCATTCATCCGGAAGCAGTATGCGAAGTAACACAGAACCAGTCCGCACAGCACCGCTTTTTTCCTGCGCGATAAAACTGTAAATTCCTCCCACACGACTACCATAATATAGGATACCAGCATACTGTACGCCCACACCCATCTGTTGCAAACGTATGAGAAGCCGTTAAATATACTGCCGAACACCGGAAGGAGCAGAAATCCGGTCAGTATGAGGAACACTGTTTTCAGAGCTGCATAACGTTTCCTGCACAGGAACAGCAGCACGACCGAGCAGAGTGCAACTGCCGTATACCCCATGATATTCCAGCTTCCGATAGCTCCGTACGTAACAAATCCGGAACAGAATCGCTCATAATATGACCGGAAATAAAGCATGGAATACTCGACCGTATTGCCGGAACGCGGATTATCGAGAAACAGCAGAACCACCGGGATCAGAATCACTGCGCTCATCATTACTCCGATAATAGAATAGGCAGCAATTCTGGCCAGAACTCCAAATGCCTGTCTGATCCCGGATCTTTTATAAATCATGATCAGCCGCAGGAAAACATACAGCACCGTCAGCAATACCAGCATATAAAAGAAATAAAAGTTGCTTACTGCCGACACAAAAACGCTGATTATAAATACCCACGGTTTCTTCTCTTTCAGGATCTTTTCCACACCGAGAAGCAGGAACGGGAAATAGATCATCGGATTCACAAAATACGGATGTACGGTGGCTGTGTACAATGCAAAACCACAGAACGCATACGAAACCGCGCCGGCCAGTACTGCCGTATGCCGGTACGCATTTCTGTAAAAACAGTAACAGGAAAAACCGAATCCGGCCAGATACAGGCGGACTATCACGAGCGCAGCATAAAAATATTCCATATACCGAGACGGTACAAGTACAGAAAAAAGGTTCAGCGGATCGCCGATCGCATAATAATGCAGCGTCGTCAGAATATCCGAACCATAGCCGATGCTGAACGTAAACTCCGGAATCACGAGTGTATGATTCTTCAACAGATTCTCCGCAATGCTGCGCAGCCACTGTCCGTAATAGACCAGCGCCTTGTAGTGCTGTTTCCATCCGTCATCATCATATACAAAAGATCTTCCGCCCAGAAGGAAATAAGAATATACCAGTCCGCATACAATCAAAAATACAACTGTATAGCCTGTAAAATATCGCTTTCGTGAAATCCCGCAGTTTTTTTCGCCTGCCTGCCCGTATTTCATTTGAATATCCTCCGATTAAATATAACTGTTATACAAGCATCCAAAATATAGCACACCTGTTTTAACATTTCAACTTAAACAGAGTCTTCCCCCAAAAAAGGCAGTCATTCTGCAAATTTCTCATTGCAGAATAACTGCCGCGCACCTGATGCATTCTTCGCCTGCCCTATACTGATTTTATGCCGACCACCTGATACATCTGTTCATCTGATATTTTCTCCGTCACAGACAGCGTCTGTGCAAATATACCTGCCAGGTCCTCCTCGCTCATCAATCCTCTGGATACCTTCTGTGCACTGCCAGAGTGATGACGATCGATCTTGGCGCGGCTCATACCGTGCGCAACCGTCAGTCTGCCTCCCGGCTTCAGACATTTCGCCAGGCGCTTCACCAGACGCTCCGGCTGCGGAAAATGCGGAAAGGCATTGTATACTACGATACAATCGAACCGTCGGTCAAATTCCGTTGTCTCAACATCACCGCACAGAATGCTGACACTCTCCTGCCGGAATTTTTCTCTCGCGATCCGCACCATTTCAGAAGAAATATCAATCGCTGTCACGGATGCTGCGCCGCGCTTCAGATAATCCGGTATCAGCACTCCGGTCCCGCATGCCACATCCAGTACATCCACACCCTCCTGAACTCCCGCATTGTCAAGAATCCGGTTGATAACCTCGTCATTGCGCACCAGCGATGCATCCCAGTCCGGTGCAAGATGGTCAAAAAATTCAATTACATCACTTTTATTCATACCTCATTCCACTCCCATACCATAATTTCATGATTTCTTTCTGGCATTATAAATAAATTTGTTCACACCCCACACTGCTGCAGCCACCAGGGCCAGAGCATAAACGACCGGCGGCTTTGACTTTGTCTTCTTCTGTTCCTCCATCTTCGCATCCTCCTTTATTCACATGCTTCCATTTCCATATCGATCGCATCATCCATCTGCTTCATCAGATCAAGCATCTGAATCAGTTTCTCCTTGCCAAACCTCCCGATGACTTTTCCGAAATATACCCGCAATGATTCCTCCTGCTGTTTCAGCATCATCCTTCCGTCATCGGTCAGAATGATATAGGTACCCTCGCTGCCCTTTCCATCGTGGGACCAGATTACCAGACCCCTTTCCCGCAGATCCCCTACTATTTTTGATGCATGGCGAACCTCCAGATGCATCCGCTCTGCCAGCTCCTTCAGATATGTTTTCTTCGATGGATTTTTCGATTCAAGCTGCACGGCCATGTGAAGAGCCATATACTCCGGAATGCTCAGATCCTGAAAAAATTTCTGGATCAGAGATTTGTTCATCTGATATCTCTGATAGATCATCTTATTTGACAGCTGAAGGATCTCTGCTTCTTCTCTCATTTTTTCAGTCTGCATATACTACCCTCTTTCTTCTGTTCCCCTCCGGAACACCTTTGATTTTGAATGCCGTTTTTCAAACATTGTAGTGATTTTCCTTTTTTTGTCAACAGACTTTATGCTTTTTTCAGATTTTTTCCACCCTTTTAACATCTTCCCATTTGCCGCAGTGCGATCCCGGCGGGGCATTATTTCGCAGGAAGCAAAGTTTCCCGCACAAAAGAAAAATGGCTCGGCAGCTCACCACCGGACCCTTCTGTCTGTTTTCTTCTTATTTATTATCGCATTCCATTCATGCTGTTTCATTCCGGAATCGTCCGGGCTTTCTCCCCGAAGCTCAGGCACGGCCTGCTGCAAACGACCCGGTCAAAGACATTACCCGTCAGATCCAGTTGTAATCTCCGCCGGTCATCGCCAGGCTGAGCAGCGTATCCATCTTCTCAACCTCCTCGCCTTCCACTACCTGAAGCAGCACAGCCATTTCCCGCGCCTTCGGCATCTCTTCATCCGGACCGATCTCCATATCCACTTCCTCTCCGCAATACGGGCAAACCATGCGCGGCACGACCTTCAGAGCAAGGAAGCGCGTCCCGCAGTCCTCACATTCATAAAATCCACATAACGTTGTTCCATCCGGTACGTAATACATAATCACATTCTCCTGTCAAATCAGATATTCTCTCTTTACAGCCTATTTACAGCCGCAGCCTGCTACATCAGATACCGCTTTTTCTATTTCTGCTCTGTTGCCGGAACGCCGTTTCTAAAACCAGTTCAGAATTCCGGTTGACTGCAGAAACAGCACCGCCATCATCACCGGAGTCACATATTTGATCATGATCACATACAGCTTTTTACGTCTGAATCTGTGTCCGCTGGATTCCATCTCCTCAATGATCCAGCGCGGCTTAATCACCCAGCCCACAAAGATACAGGACAACAGTGAAATGAACGGCATCAGAAAACTGTTGCTGATATAATCCATCAGATCAAGGATCTGTGCTGTCTGACCGTTCGGCAGTGTCAGTTCAAAATAAAGTACATTATATCCGAGGCAGATCACGACCGCAGCAGCTGCGGAAATCAGACCGATGACCAGACTTGTCTTCTTTCTGGTCGTGTGGAGCACTTCCATACAGTTCGCCACCAGCGTCTCCATGATCGACACACAGGAAGTCAGTGCCGCAAACGCGACCATGACAAAAAATATCACACCGATCACAGTACCTGCTGCACCCATGGAATTAAATACCTTCGGCAGAGAGACAAACATGAGACTCGGTCCCTGTGCCATTCCTTCCGTACCGGAAAATACATAAATCGCCGGAATGATCATCATGCCCGCCAGCAGTGCCACACCGGTATCACACAGCTCGATCTGGCTGATTGATCTGCTCAGATTCGACTCCTTCTTTACATAGGAACCGTATGTGATCATAATTCCCATGGAAACACTGAGCGAAAAGAACAGCTGGCTCATGGCATCCAGCAGAATCTCCAGAAAACGCCTGAATGTAAGACCTTCAAAATTCGGAATCAGATAGACCGCAAGGCCCTGCAGACCGGTACGTGTCACACCATCGCTGTCCGTATGGTTCAGTGTCAGTGAAAAGACTGCGATCCCGAGGATCATCACGATCAGTCCCGGCATCACGATTTTTGAAAACTTCTCAATTCCCTTTTCCACACCGCGGTAAACGACGAACGCAGTCACTGCCAGAAACAGCAGCATAAACACGATCGGTGATACCGGAGAAGTGATAAAATCCGTAAAATATCCGTCCCGTGCCGCCTCGGCTCCGGAATTTGTCAGATAAACCACAATATACTTCGTCACCCAGCCGCCGATTACAGAATAATACGTCATGATCAGCGCCGGGACAAGAAATGTAATCTTTCCGAGAAATCCCCATTTCGGATGAATCGAACCATACGCATACAGTGCATTCTGCCCCGTTCTTCGTCCGATGGCAATATCTGTAGTCAGCAGCGTAAAACCGAATGTCAGGACCAGTACCAAGTAGATCAGAATAAAAAGTCCTCCCCCGTCCTTCGCCGCCAGATACGGAAATCTCCAGATATTTCCTACTCCTACCGCACTTCCTGCAGCCGCAAGTACAAAGCCCAGTGAGCTGCTGAAACCGCCCTTTTTCTCATTTTTCATAATACTCATCCTCTGTTCTGTTTTTTCAAAACATATATCATGCCCTGCCGGTATGAGTTACCTGCAGGGCATCGTCATGTCTCAAAAACGTATTATATACGGAGCATCAATTATTTGTCAAATATTTATGTAACAATTGCAATATTTATTCACAGGCATCCTCAAATCCGATCATCAGACCACCTTTTTCTGTATAAAAGATCTGTCTGTGCTTTCGAAAAAACAGCAGATGTGTACAATTCCGCAACTCTTCTGATCCTGCTGAAAATTGGACACTTTTCGTTTTTCGTCCATTTGACGGACGAATTAATCTGATGTAAACTACGTAATCATAGTTCAGGTGTTTTTCGCTTCGCTGGTACTAAGAAGAGGAGAACAGACTGCGGAGGAAGAGTTATGGATCAGAATATAAAAAATGAGATTGTCGCCTCAATACAGGAGTTTCGGCTCCCGGAATATTCTGAAATTCCGGATACCGGCCTGTATCTGGAGCAGACAGCTCAATATATTTCTAAATATATGGAACCGCTTGAAGATATCACGCTTACCGGATCCATGATCAGCAATTACGTAAAGAAAAGACTCGTGGCCAATCCGGTACGAAAACAGTACAGCAGAGAACAGATCGCATATCTGTTTTTTATTGCAGCAGCCAAATCTGTATTGTCCATGGAAGATATCAGTCTGCTGATCGACCTGCAGAAAAAAACGTATCCCAGCCAGATTGCATACGACTATTTCCGCTGTGAATTCATAAATGTTATTCTGTACATCTTCGGTGTCAAGGATTCCATCGACAACATCGGGATGGAAGATTCCGACGAGAAATATATGCTGCGCAACCTCATTATTTCCGTAGCACACAAAATTTATCTGAATAAATATCTGTCCAGACTCAGAGAGAACAGATAATCATTTTTCCAAAAAATCCACCTGTCAAATTCCTGTTTTTTCTTGACTTCACTGAATATTCTGACTACAATAGTTCTATAATACAGAGACATCCCTGCCATAAAGTTTCCGCATTGCGGGTTCTGATTGAAAGGGGCCATTTCTTTTACAGTCGCAGGACCGGATGGCCATGCCTTTCAGGGTGTGGCTTTTTTTGTATAGAATAATCAAGAAGGAGGTAATGCATTGGAAACAAGAGTCGCAGTAATGGGAATTATTGTCGAGGATATGGAATCTGTGGAAAAACTGAACGCCCTGCTTCATGAATGTGGAAACTACATTATTGGCAGAATGGGCATTCCTTATCGTGAAAAAAAGATCAATATCGTATCCATTGCGATCGATGCACCCCAGAACATTATCGCAACACTGTCCGGGAAAATAGGCAACCTGCATGGAGTCAGCGTGAAAATTGCCTATTCCAATGTAGTGAGCAGCCATGAATAAACAGAGATACACGATAAACGAACAGGCATCTGCTCCTCATTCAGCGGACGTACAGACCGGGGGCACGCAAACTCATCCTCCGGTATCGGATCTGATCGATCGCCTGGAGACACAGCATTCTCTTTCACTCGAGGAATATGCATTTCTGATCACGAACCGCACAGAAGATGCAATGCAGTATGCTTCGCAAAAGGCACAGCGTATACGAAAAGAGATTTATGGCACTTCCGTATACGTCCGGGGTCTGATCGAGTTCACCAATATCTGCAAAAACAACTGCCTGTACTGCGGGATACGACGTTCCAACACAGCCTGTGACCGTTACCGTCTGACACGTGAACAGATTCTGGAATGCTGCAGCACAGGATATGAGCTTGGCTTTCGTACCTTTGTCCTGCAGGGGGGCGAAGACGGATACTTTACGGACGAAGTCATGTGTGACCTGGTGAAGGAAATCCGGAATACATATCCGGATTGTGCGATCACACTCTCTCTTGGCGAACGCTCCCGTGAAAGCTACCAGAAGCTTTTTGATGCCGGAGCCAATCGCTATCTGCTGCGCCACGAGACAGCAGATAAAGTTCATTATGAAAAGCTGCACCCGGCTGAACTGTCCTTTGATAACCGTATGCGCTGCCTGCATGATCTGAAAGAAATCGGCTACCAGGTCGGCTGCGGATTCATGGTCGGCTCCCCGTATCAGACACCACAGACACTGGCTGCGGATCTGAAATTCATCGAGCAGTTCGCACCGGATATGTGCGGTATCGGTCCGTTCATCCCGCATAAGGATACACCGTTCGGCACGGAAGCTGCCGGCACACTGGAGGAAACACTCTGGCTGCTGTCACTCATCCGCCTGATCCATCCTTATATCCTGCTGCCGGCTACGACTGCCCTTGGCACCATTCACCCACTCGGCAGAGAAAAGGGGATCCTCGCCGGAGCCAATGTCGTTATGCCGAATCTCTCACCGGTTTCAGTCCGGAAGAAATACGAGCTCTACGACAACAAGATCTGCACCGGTGATGAAGCCGCAGAATGCCGGCACTGCCTGTCACGCCGAATGCAGTCCATAGGTTACGAAATCGTAACAGACCGGGGCGATGTACGCAGAACCCCCACTGCTTAGAGCTCTTCGAGCCTACAGCAGGAGATCTACCTGATGAGATTAAAATCTGACCGGAAAGAAAAATGTCTAACCGAAAGGAAAAGAACAATGGCTATCTACAATCCAAAATCAAAAAAAGCAGAAGAATTTATCAATCATGAGGAAATCCTCGCAACTATTCAGTATGCAGAAGAGAACAAAAACAATGTGGAGCTGATCGACCAGATTCTGGCGAAAGCCCGTCCCCAGAAGACAGAGAACGGTTACCGCTGTACGGGACTGAATCACAGAGAAGCATCTGTTCTCCTTGCCTGCGACATTCCCGAGAAAATCGAAGAAATGTATCAGCTCGCAAAGGAGATTAAGCTTGCATTCTACGGCAACCGTATTGTACTGTTCGCTCCGCTCTACCTGTCCAACTACTGTGTAAACGGCTGCGTATACTGTCCATATCACACAAAGAACAAACATATCGCACGTATGAAACTGACTCAGGATGAAGTCCGCAGAGAGGTCATCGCCCTGCAGGACATGGGCCACAAGCGTCTCGCCATTGAAGCCGGTGAGCATCCGACCATGAACCCGATCGAATACATTCTGGAATGTATCGACACCATCTACAGCGTACAGCATAAGAACGGTGCCATCCGCAGGGTCAATGTCAATATCGCGGCAACTACTGTTGAAAATTACCGCAAACTGAAAGATGTCGGTATCGGTACTTATATCCTGTTCCAGGAGACCTATCACAAACAGAGTTATCTTGAACTCCATCCGACCGGACCGAAGCATGATTACGATTATCATACAGAGGCTATGGACCGTGCGATGGAGGGCGGCATTGACGATGTCGGCCTCGGTGTACTGTTCGGTCTTGAAATGTACAAATATGAATTTGCCGGTCTGCTGATGCATGCAGAACATCTTGAGGCTGTCCACGGTGTCGGTCCGCATACGATCAGTGTTCCCCGTATCAAGCGTGCGGATGATATTGATCCGTCCGTATTTGACAATGGATTAAGCGATGATATCTTCCAGAAGATCATTGCCTGCATCCGTATCGCTGCTCCGTATACCGGCATGATCATATCCACCCGTGAGAGTCAGGAAGTCCGCGGAAAAGCTCTGGAGCTGGGTATTTCTCAGATCAGCGGTGCCTCCCGCACTTCAGTCGGCGGTTATACCGAAGAAGAACGTCCGCATGATTCCGAACAGTTCGACGTATCCGATCAGCGTACACTTGATGAAGTAGTCAACTGGCTCATGCAGTGCGGACACATTCCGTCCTTCTGTACCGCATGTTACCGCGAGGGCCGCACCGGAGACCGCTTCATGTCTCTTTGCAAAAACGGACAAATTCTCAACTGCTGTCACCCGAATGCGCTGATGACACTGGCGGAATACCTGACGGACTATGCTTCTGAAGATACAAAACAGCGCGGATTTGCATTGATCGAACAGGAGCTTCAGAAGATTCCGAAGGAAAAGATCCGCAATATCGCAGCAGAAAATATCGCTGCTATTAAAGCTTCGAACCGAAGAGATTTCCGTTTCTAATATTAATTAAAAATAAATGAAAGAGAATGCCGGAGCATTCTTGAACTGACAGGCAAAGGTGCTTCATTGTTTTCATATGATGGGCACCTTTTTACTTGGGCAAAGTCGGAGCAGATATCCGCACTACAGTCCGGATGTACGATCCGTTTCTCTGCCTGATAAGCTGTAACAGAAAGGAGAATTTTTCATGGGATTAAATGACCAGGTTTCCGCCGAAAGATTACACATAGGTTTCTTTGGACTGAGAAATGCCGGAAAATCCAGCCTTGTAAATGCTGTGACCGGCCAGAATCTCGCTGTTGTCTCTGAATTCAAAGGAACTACCACCGATCCGGTTAAAAAAGCAATGGAGCTTCTTCCCCTCGGTCCGGTCGTTATTATCGATACTCCCGGAATTGACGATGAGGGCACACTGGGGGAACTGCGTGTAAAAAGAGCCAGACAGGTATTGAATTACGCTGATATTGCAGTCCTCGTTGTGGATGCCGTACGCGGACTTCAGCAGGCAGATAAAGAACTGATCGAACTGTTCCGTCAAAAACGGATCCACTATATTATTGCATACAACAAATCCGATCTGATTGATCAGAATCCTGTTTCGTCTGAAAATGAAAGCACTGCCTCTGACAATAAAAATATCGGCTCTGAAAATGAAATCTATGTAAGCGCAGAAAAGAAGACAAATATCTATGAGCTGAAAGAAATGATCGGACGCCTTGCCAAACTTGAAGAAAACAGTAAAAGAATCGTAGCTGATCTGATCGGGCCGGAAGATTTTGTTGTTCTGGTTGTTCCGATTGACTCTGCTGCACCGAAGGGCAGATTGATCCTTCCTCAGCAGCAGACCATCCGGGATATCCTGGAAGCCGGTGCGATTCCTGTAGTAACCCGTGAAACGGAACTGCCCACTGCTCTTGCCGGTCTTTCAAAGAAACCAAAACTTGTCATAACAGACTCTCAGGCCTTTGGCAGAGTGAGTAAGGATGTCCCGGAAGATATTCTTCTAACTTCCTTTTCTATCCTGTTTGCCCGCTATAAAGGAGATCTGGCAACACTCGTAAGCGGCGCTGCAGCACTGGATCGACTGAAGGATCATGACACTGTCCTGATATCAGAAGGATGTACGCATCACAGACAGTGCGGCGATATCGGAACCTTCAAACTGCCGAACTGGATCAGAAAGCATTCCGGAAAAGAGCTGAACTTTGAATTCACCTCCGGAACGGAATTTCCGGAGGATCTGTCCCGCTATGCAATGGTCATTCATTGCGGCGGCTGTATGCTGAATGAGCGTGAAATGAAATCCCGGATCCGCCACAGCTGTGACTGTCAGATACCGATTACCAATTACGGTACGGCCATCGCACATATGCATGGAATTCTGAAGCGTTCTCTGGAACCATTTCCGAAACTGCTGGATTCTTTGAACGGATTCTGAAACTGTGAGAAACTGAATCCATCACTATGTGAAACTGCATTTACCTTTTCCATGTACCTTACGAGTAATCATGACATAACGGAAATCCTTCATTCGGAATCTGTAAAGGGAGCAAGCAATTTATCTGCTTGCTCCCTTTTGCCGGCATATCCATATTCCTGATTTGAAACGGTTCATTCGGGGAATACCTTTCCGATCGGGTAGGAGGTAAATAATTATTTTATTTACCGTCCTCCCAGTCGAGTAAGTAAGAGGAATCCCACCTCAAACTTCTCACAGAACCGTACGTGAAAGTCTCCTTTCATACGGCTCCTATCATTCAACAATACGAAT
>JBGVDJ010000063.1:0-65553 GCA_045119335.1 Candidatus Choladousia sp.
AGCCGCAGGCGAAGGAGGAGGTTAGTATTCGCTGCGAGTCTGAACGGAGTGGGAACGTGTTTGCTGTGGTATATCTTTTCCAGACGGGTGTACGGTAAATCATGTATGAAAAAAGTTGCCAACGTTTACTTGACAGTAACGGAAATAAAGACAGATGAGTATATGCTTGAACAAAATCTGATTTAATAGTATAATCTCTTCGAGTGGCGCAATTTTAGTATGTGAAGAAACAGTAAGGGAGGACTCTATTATGATTACCTGGAACAATTTAGATACGCTCACTTCATATCAGGAACTTTCCAAGGCAGAGGCTGTAAAGCTTGCTGAGGTTATGGCCGGAGACAATGGCGCAGAGCGTGTAAAGAAGTACAGCATTCCGATGGCGGAAGGCCTTGTTTATAATTATGCTGCAAAGCAGGTGGATGACACTGTACTGGCAGCTCTTGTAAAACTGGCGGAGGAAGCTCAGCTTGCAGACAAGTTTGAGGCTCTTTACAATGGCGAAGTGATCAACACCGGCGAGAAGCGTCTCGTACTTCATCATATGACCCGAGGACAGTTAGGCGAGGCTGTTGTGGCTGATGGCGTTGACAAACGTACTTTCTATACAGAGCAGCAGAAGAAAATTGCAGAATTCGCAGACAAGGTACATGCAGGAGAGATCACAAACGCAGCAGGAGAAAAGTTTACTACAGTTGTTCAGATCGGCATTGGCGGCAGCGATCTCGGACCGCGCGCAATCTATCTGGCGCTTGAGAACTGGGCAAAGAAGAACAATACGTTCAAAATGGAAGCAAAATTCATCAGCAACGTGGATCCGGATGATGCAGCGGCTGTTCTGAATTCCATTGATGTTGCACATTCTCTTTTTGTACTTGTTTCAAAATCAGGTACAACTCTTGAGACACTGACAAATGAGTCATTTGTGAAAGACGCTCTGAAGAATGCAGGTCTGGATGCTTCCAGACATATGGTTGCTGTTACAAGTGAGACATCTCCGCTGGCAAAGAGTGATGATTATCTTGCAGCATTCTTTATGGATGATTATATCGGAGGACGTTTCTCTTCCAGTTCAGCAGTCGGCGGTGCAGTATTATCTCTGGCATTCGGACCGGAAGTATTTGCACAGTTCCTTGACGGTGCTGCAAAAGCAGATGAACTGGCCAAGAACAGAGATGTATTAAAGAACCCGGCCATGCTGGACGCACTGATCGGTGTTTACGAGCGCAATGTACTTGGACATCTGTGCACAGCAGTACTTCCGTATTCTCAGGCACTGAGCCGTTTCCCGGCACATCTGCAGCAGCTGGATATGGAGTCAAACGGTAAGTCTGTAAACCGTTTCGGAGAGCCGGTAAATTATGTGACAGGTCCGGTGATCTTCGGTGAACCGGGAACAAACGGACAGCATTCATTCTATCAGCTGCTTCACCAGGGAACGGATATCGTACCGCTTCAGTTCATCGGATTCAAGAACAATCAGTGCGGCAGCGATGTTGTGATTCAGGACAGTACAAGCCAGCAGAAACTGTGTGCGAACGTTGTTGCTCAGATCGTGGCTTTTGCGTGCGGTAAGTCTGATGATAACCGCAATAAGAACTTTGAGGGCGGACGTCCTTCCAGCATTATCATCGGTGATCAGTTGACTCCGGGAGCTATGGGCGCACTTCTGTCACACTTTGAGAACAAGATCATGTTCCAGGGATTCGTATGGAATGTCAACAGCTTTGATCAGGAAGGTGTACAGCTTGGCAAGGTACTGGCAAAGCGTGTGCTTGCTCATGAGACAGACGGAGCTCTGAAAGTATACAGTGATCTGTTAAACATCTAGTTAAATATTATGGAATAGTTCGCTGTAGTCGGCGAAAGGGATAAAAGAGTGCTGTTGCAGCAGGAGAGAGAACTCCGGGCGACAGCGCTCTTTCGTTTCCAGGGGAACTTCGCTTCCTAATGAAATAATATGAAATAACGATCCGCGAGAATGCAAGAGGCCTATTTGGGGGACAGGGGGAATATTCTGCGAAATTCCCCGTGTTATATCTCTGGTGGATGCTTATCCACACGGATGACGGATACATATTTTCTTGTTTTTCTTTATTTGAAACAAAATGTCTGCTGCAATAAAAAGAAAAGGGGAACTTCGGGATGGTAAAATTTGACAGAAAGGAATTATTTCAGCAATTTCCTGTTTTAAAGGAGATACAGAAAGAACAGGAGATAGTCTGGATAAATCCGGATAAGAGAGATTTCAGAACGAGTATGGAAGGTGCCGAACTTACTATGGCTGATGTGGAAGACGCAGAGGCAAGACTCCTTCGTTTTGCACCCTTTATCATGAAATGTTTTCCGGAAACAAAGGAACAGAATGGAATCATTGAATCAGCTTTGACTCTGATTCCGAAGATGCAGAAACGCATAAATCAGAAATACGGCAGCGCTCTGGAGGGCAGACTGCTGTTGAAGCAGGACAGCCATCTGGCAATTGCCGGTTCCGTCAAAGCAAGAGGCGGTATTTATGAAGTGCTGAAGCATACAGAGGAACTGGCTTTGTCCGCTGGGTTTCTGACAGAAAGGGACAATTATGAAAAGCTGGCGGATGAAGAATGCCGGAGCTTTTTTAAAAACTATACGATTCAGGTGGGTTCGACCGGAAATCTCGGTCTTAGCATCGGCATCATGAGTGCGGCGATCGGGTATGAAGTAATCGTGCATATGTCTGTTGATGCGAAACAGTGGAAAAAGGATCTGCTCAGAAGTCATGGTGTAACCGTGATAGAATATGAGTCTGATTACAGCGAAGCGGTAAAGAACGGAAGGAAGCTTTCTGATCAAAATCCGAAAAGTTATTTTGTAGATGATGAAAACTCCAGAAACTTATTCCTTGGATATGCTGTGGCGGCAAAGCGTCTGATCGGTCAGCTGGAAGAGCAGAAGATCAGAGTCGATGCAGCGCATCCGCTGTTTGTGTATCTTCCATGTGGGGTAGGAGGTGCACCGGGAGGTGTGACTTTTGGGCTTAAGCAGGTGTTTCAGGATGCGGTTCATTGCTTCTTTATTGAGCCGACTCAGGCTCCCTGTATGGTGGTTGGAATGGCTACCGGATTGAACAGTGAGATTTCAGTACAGGACATCGGACTGACAGGAGCAACTCACGCAGACGGACTTGCAGTAGGCCGTCCATCCGGATTTGTCGGCGGGGTCATGAAGACTATGCTCAGCGGAGAATTTACTGTTCGGGATGGGAAGCTTTATGATTATATGCGTGATTTACTGGAGGCAGAAGATATCTTCCTGGAGCCAAGTGCATGCGCAGCATTTCAGGGAACTGTTCAGCTTATGAAGAGTGAAAAGACACTGGCATATCTGAAAGAGAATAAACTGGAGGATAAAATGCAGAATGCAGCACATATTGTGTGGGCGACAGGCGGAAGCCTTGTGCCGGAAGAGATAAGAGAAGAGTATAAGGCAACATACCTCAGATAAAATAGCAGAGAGGATGATAATGCGGTTGAGTATTTTGTCAGTTACTACGGAAAACGCAGAAAAGGCATTCTTTCGACCTGTATTGATTATTTGAAGTCTGGACTTTTTTAAGAAAGATGTGCTATAATTTGCCGATAAGTAATGAAAGCGTTGAGGATTTTATATTCTTTCATCAAGCAGAAACGCACAGTTTGTTTTTGCAGAAGGGAGAGTACTATATTGAATAACGGTCAATATTCCATTGCAGTTTGTGATGACATTGCTTCAGATAGAGAAGAGATCGTTCGATTGACGGAGGCGTATTACCGTGAGGAGGGCGTTGGTTTCAGTATCAAGGACTACGAGAGCGGAACCTCTCTGTTGGCGGCGATCGAGGGTGGAGAAAAGTTTCATCTGCTGATTCTGGATGTTATGATGGATAACCTGGATGGCATCGGACTTGCTGCTGTGCTGCGAAGCCAGAAAGACGATACTGCCATTGTGTTTGTGTCTCTGAATCGGGAGATGGCCCTCCAGGGATATGAGGTGGCGGCTACCAGATATTTGAGCAAGCCGCTGGATGTGGAGAAGTTTCATGAAGCCCTTGCCTGCTGCTATCAGAATTTTCAGGAGACCAGGGAGATCTTAGTGCCTACCGCACAGGGGGGATGCAAGATCGCACCACTGGATATTCTTTATGTTGAGGCCGGAGAACGGGGAACCAAGGTGTTCCTTCCAAATGAAAAAATCGATACGAGCCTGCGTATCTTTGAACAGGAAGCTATGCTTCCTCAAAAGCAGTTTGTGCTTTGCCACCGGGCGTTCATAGTGAATCTGGCAGCGGCAAAATATATCCGCCGATATGAGTTGGAACTCCAAAACGGTATGCTGGTTCCTGTCAGCAAGTATCGTTTCAACTTTGTGAAGGACAGGCTCATAGAATATTTAAAAGTATAAAATAAGCGGTGTTTTGTTTGAAAACAGAACACCGCTTATTTATCATTTTGAGAAAAGTGTCGTTGCATGGAGTGTTTAGCTGGTCAGAGGAATCGCCACAGTGACCGTATATTGTTTCTCGGTCTGGGATGTTTGAACCAGGCAGCCGTGGATATCTGCGATCTGCTGGATGATTTTCAGACCCAGGCCATGCATTGTCAGGGATGCATCAGCCTGCTCAGATCTGGCCAAAGACGGATTCGCACTGTTGGTACAAGAGAACACAAAAAAAGCTCCTTTTAAATGCATATCTAAGTCAATTTGCGGATGCTTCTTTACCTGGGAGGCTGCCGCAATGGCATTGTCCAGAAGGTTCATGATCAGAGAGCAAAGCTCTGAATTGGACAGAGGCAGATTCTCGGCAACATCAGCCCGGATGATCTGCACCCTGATGTTTTTGCAGCTGCATCAGCCAGTCTGCTGTTGAGAATAATATCAAACATTTTATTTCCGCTCTGTACTACAGGGCGGATTTTTTCATTGTCGTCAATAAGTTTGTCCAGATATTCGGTAATTTCAGTATTGTCTGTCATAGCCCGTAAAGCAGTGAAATGCTTCTGCATATCGTGACGGAGCATCATAACTTCCTCGTGCTGACGTTGAATATTTTCATAGCTTGCCAGAGCCAGTTCCTGATGTCTTTTCAACAGACGGTTTTCTGAGTAACGAAGCAGCTCGTTTCGGAGGACTGTCACAGTAGCGGAGATTAACGCTGCAATGGCGATGGCAGGATATGTTTTGTAATAAATATAGGTGATCTGTCCGCTTGCCAGGGAAAGCTTAATCTGTGTAAAAGTCTGACCTTTGTCCACAAAAATGACGCATAGAAACCAGCTGCTCACAGTGAATGTAAAAGCAAGAGGAGTAAAGACTTTCCAGATCCACTGTTCCTTTCGCCAGAAAGCCGCACTAAATACCAGTGTCATGATCAAACCTGCAAAAGCAGACCATTCAGCTAAACGCTGGACAAAATCGAAAATGATTGTTACCGTGTCAAAAACAGAAAAGGCAGAAAGAGTGATAAGGAAGGCCGTGCAGATTACAGTGGACATAAGTTGAACTGTACAGATAACAAAGAGGAACCGGCGGTACTTCCCACCTTTGGCAGCCAGAAAGATCAGCAGAGTGCTGGAGGCCAGCATCGGGATCATATAAGTGATCGAATTTTCAGGCGTGGAGAAATAGCGTGAAAAAAAGGAAGTTTTGGTCAGCAAAGACGTCATCTGCAGGAAGGCAAACAGTGCCAGAAGCAGCATACTCGTATCCCGATTGCGGACAAAAGCAATCAAAAGAATAATAGCAACAGTGAAGATGACCATTGTGGCCATGGAAACAGCAAAACTCTCCGAGATGAGTTCGCTTTCGTAGGCAAAGCCACAGTACAGTTTAACGGATACAGGGATTGCGAGTACAGAGGAGAAATCCATATATTCGGAGAAGGATTGGGCAATGGTCAACGTTTTTCCCTGATAATCTGAGGGGAGGGAAATGGTGATCGGGCTTTCCAGTAAATATCCGCGCATAGGTAAAGTCAAGTGACCGATCTGGCATTTCATGTCCGGGTAACCCGTGTAGATCAGCACATCATCCAGCCAGACCGCAAAGGTACACTCTGAGGCAGATAACTGCAGGGTTGGACTGTTCAGTTCCTCTTCCATGACCCTGGAATAGTAAAAAGTCTGTCCAAGTTCCAGGCCGGTGTAACCGCCAAATCCGTTGGACTTAAGCTCGGTCCGGACATCGCCCTCCTGAATGAAAAAAGTCCATCCTTTACTGTCAAAGTCCGTTGGATCTTCGAGTGAATCCTCTATTGTAAGGGACAGGTCCAGAGAAGCATCTTCCATGGGCGGAACATACATCGTCAACACAAGGCCGAATGCGATGGAGAGGACAAGAGCGATCAGGGTTGACAGCCATATATGAGCATTATTTTTCATTGTATAAAACCTCCGCAGAACGTACATTATTGTGTGATTAAAACTATAGCAGATTCATACAGTCAGGGTCAATGAATTGATTTTTTCCATCTGCGCAGGATTTCGCCCTTCTACGCAGATAGGGTTGATTCTAAGGATTTTTTTGGCATCATTCAAAATGATTGAAAGCGTATGCTTTGGGGAGCATACGTGCGTATGCACTTCGTACAGAAGTGATTGAGACTATCAATACGGCAATCATATTGCGGATTTTGTCTCTCGCTTATCGAATGATACCATTGGGGACGAAAACCGACCTTTCGCGCAGGGATACTTGTTTTGGAATTAATAATAGGATAGACCTGCAATTTAAAGATGTTGTGTTTTTGCCAATATGATCTATGTATCATTGTTTATAGAATAGATTTTGTTTTCGGATTATAAAAAGGATACTGCAATGGAAAAAATTAGAGATGCTTACAAGACAGTCTTAAATATTCTGGGAAAAGCAGAAAATTCGGATACGGAATACCGTTTTATGAAGTACTGCGTAGCAGAAACGACAGAGGAAGGCATACTGCTGTTTAACTTATTGACAAGGGAGCTTTTACTGTTGACTGCAGAAGAATATGAAAACGCTCTGGACACAGAGTATTTAAAGGAACACTGGTTTGCAGTTCCAAAAGAGTTCGATGAAAAAGAATATAAATATCCCATGAGTGAAGAGACAGCCTGTAAAACGGCAGACTTTATCGAACAAAATTGTAAGGGTTTATTTGTCGGTGACATTGCTGATGACAGGTGTCTGTATGCCCGGGGTATATAAAAGAGCGAAAGCATTTATCAGCAGATAGCGGTCCGGCTATTTACGAACCGCTGTACTGGTATAAAGGCTGCAATGTTTTGACGACCTTTTCCAAAACCTGAATGATCGTTCTGAGATCTGCATTTGGATTACTGAGGCTGGCATTATAAGCGCCATGGATACAGTAAGAAAGCAAAATATTCATTTCCATATTATCCGCATAATCAGGATACTTTGTAAAGATCAGCTTTTTGATAATTGCTTCTAAGTAAATTGCAAGATGTGTCTGATTCTTACCCGAAAACATCAGTTTTATTTGAGGCATATGTTTGGCAAAAGCCAAAGTGACTTCCCGTGTGAAGATTTCCGGATTTGAAAAATTATAATCCAGATCTTTTGGAATACTGGAAACAATTTCGAGAACCATTTCATATTCCAATGCATCAGATAATGCATAAATATCTTCATAATGTGAATAAAAAGTAGACTTATTAATATAGGCCAGCTCGCATAATTCCTTAACGGTGATTTTCTCCAAAGATTTTTTCTGGAGAAGCTCCATAAATGCTTTTTTGATTGCATACTTTGTTTTCTGAATTCTTTTATCCATAAACCCTCCGAAAAACAACGATTTTACTTATAAGTTGGATATCCGACTTGCGTATTGTATTGTTGGTAGACAATATTCAGATAATTGTTTATTCTATTATAGACGGATAATCAACGAATGTCCATTATTTTTCTTTGAGATTATCTGTCAGAAAGACAGTTTATTGGCATAATGAATACATAAACTGGAATACCCACAGGGCACCCCTGATCGCCATTCGGCGTTTCACAGGGTATATTTTATGAACTGGAGGAAAAAAATATGGCATGGTATGATGAGGCAGTTTTTTATCATATTTACCCGTTGGGACTTACTGGAGCACCAAAACAAAATTCTTATGGAGAACCTGTACACAGGTTAAATACAATACTCCCATGGATTTCGCATATTAAGGAGATTGGATGTAATGCAATTTACATCGGACCGCTTTTCGAATCTGTGGGACATGGCTACGAAACAACAGACTATAAAAAATTAGACAGCAGGCTTGGAACAAACGAGGATCTGACGAATTTTGTAGCAGAATGTCATTCACAGGGAATTCGGGTAATATTAGATGGAGTGTTTAATCACACAGGCCGTGATTTCTTTGCATTTCAGGACATCAAACGAAACAGAGAAAATTCTCCATACAAAGACTGGTACTGCAATGTAAATTTCTGGGGAAATAATTCTTTTAATGATGGATTCTCCTATGAAAATTGGGGTGGTTATGACCTTTTAGTGAAACTGAACCAGCATAATCCTGCTGTAAAGGATTATATCTGTGATGTGATTCGTTTTTGGGTAAGGGAATTTGATATTGATGGTATTCGTTTAGATGCTGCAGATGTTCTGGATTTTGAGTATATGAAAGCGCTTCGAGTTGTGGCAAATGAAGTAAAACCTGACTTCTGGCTTATGGGAGAAGTGATTCATGGTAACTATTCCCGCTGGGCAAACAACGAAACGCTTCATTCTGTAACAAACTATATGCTTCATAAAGCATTGTATTCCGGTCACAATGACCATAATTATTTTGAAGTGGCTCATACGATTAAATATGTCAGTGACATGATTGGAAACAAATTAAATCTCTACACATTTGTAGACAATCACGATGTGGAGCGTATTTATACGAAGCTAAGTAATAAAGCACATTTCCTGCCGGTACATGTAATGCTTTATACCTTACCAGGTATTCCATCCCTGTATTATGGTTCCGAATTTGGCATTGAGGGACGTAAGGAACGTTCTTCTGACGATTCCTTAAGACCTGCATTAAATTATGAAGATTACAAAGATGCTGTAAAAACCAATGAATGTACAAAACTGATTGCGTCACTTGGCAGGATTCGTCAGAATACACCGGCACTAATGTACGGTGATTATAAAGAACTTCTGCTTCAGACCACACATTTTGCATATGCAAGAATTTTAGATGGTAAATCTGTGATAACAACAGTGAATAATGCAGATAACGAGGTGGTTATGAATCTGCAGGCCGGAAATTCTGCAGAATATATCGGGGCACTGACTGGTGAGAGAATTTCTGTAAATGGTGGACATATTCAGGTAAAAGTATCAGCAAACTCTGGCGAAGTCTGGATTCCTGCAGAAATGTACATGGAAAGTTTTGCACCGATTGGGACAGTGAAGATTGAAAAAGCATCAGTGAAGACGGAAACGGTGAAAGCGGTTGAAACAGCAAAAAAAGCAGAGCCAGTGAAAGCAGTTGAGATGCCAACAAAGGTGGAAGAACCTGTGAAACAGACAACCCAGTCAAAGCCGGAAGAACCTGAAAAAGAACCGGCGAAGGCAGAAGTGAAAGCTGAAAAGGTTGTGGTAGACTGGAATAAACCCTATGAAGATATGACTGTGGAAGAACTTCAGGAAGCAATTCTCGAAAAAATGAGAAAAAATGGTCCAGTGACAGATTATATGCTTGGTACCGTTCGCGAAAATACACATCAGGGTTCTTTGATATGTTGGGTTAAAAGTTTTATTTAAATAAAATCTTAATTTCAAGGAAAAGATATTTGTGGAGTACATGAATAAGTAATCTACGAACGAAAATGACATCAAAAATCTGACAAAGGGTTTTTGGTGTCTTTTTTATGCTTAAAAACAGGCAGAGAGGATTTTTAAGCGGCACTTATGCAAATAAGAAAAAGGAGGGCAGGAATAATCCGGATAGAATAACAGAAAAAGCATATTGGAAAGTTAAGACTGTTGACTGTGAACCAGGGACATCTGAACAAGCTATAAGAAACTGGCTGCAAAGTATACTTCTATTCCGAAACCTGCGAAAACCATTCTGAATACGGCAATGATTTATGCGCAGGGAAAGAAATTGATTTTGAAGCTGACCAAAGGTACCAGGATTCATATGCAGGCGTTTATATCCGAGGTACATCCATATGATGCAACGGACAAGCAAATGTTGGAAAATATGTTCCAGGAAATGATCGAATTGCCTGAACCGGAGGAAAATGTAGAGGTTGCAGTGGAAACGGTCAAAGAAGTCCGGAGAATTGTGATTTACGATTATTCGGGTGTCTATGAGATGGATGATATTGCAGAATGGTATATGGAAGAGGAGTATTGTGAAACGGTCTAATGAAAGCCGTGGAGCGATGCTCTTTTCTTTTTGGATCCTGAAATGCGGAGCTGAAAAACGCAAAAATGTTCGCGCCTTTTCAAGTGAAAAAAAAGTTGGTAAAATGGGTAGAAAACAAGATTTTTAAAACGATATAACTATAAGAACAGGTGAGAACATGGCAAAACTTACAATATGGCAGGATCAGCAATTAAAACAGAAAATCGAACAGTGTATTCACGGTTATAAGCCTAAGTACAGGAGAGAATCAATCGTGATGTTTCCGGTGACGGATATTTTATTTGCTTTCTATAAGGGAGCTGTTTATAGTACGGATTTTCATGGGATAGAGTCACTGCGTACGCTATATGGTAAGTATTGCGATGAGGCAGGGCAACTTGATTTATCTTTGGAAGAAATGATAAGTCAGGGATATATTTCCGTCTATATGGGGCGATGGGAAACGTCCCTTTTACATGGAAAAAGATTTAAAAAAGAAAATTTGACGGAATATCCTCAGAGAGAAGTACTTAGTTTTTTGTTGTGGTTGAATGAGC
The DNA here is from genome assembly GCA_045119335.1 of Candidatus Choladousia sp. GTDB lineage: Bacteria > Bacillota > Clostridia > Lachnospirales > Lachnospiraceae > Choladousia. Next base: position 10,925 of record JBGVDJ010000063.1, read on the forward strand.
ATCCGGAAGGGCAGAAATCTTGTATGGAAATTGTGGATCCGGAGAAGACTTTGGACAAGTGGAGATTAGTTTGCGCAGAAGTTCCGGAAGTAGAGTGGTTTGTGAAAAAGTCATATTTGAAACAGAGCAACGGGAAGTATTATGCGGTCAATGGATATGGATGGGATAAGAATATAGACCAGGCACTGGCAAAACTTTGGGAGTGTTGGGGTTCGGATCAGTTTGAAATATGGCTTTCATGTGCACGCTGTGTAAAAGGGACGAGTCATATTTGGGATTTTTTAGGAACGGAGTCAGGAAAGGGCTTGCTGAAAAAGATAGTGCAGGAAGTTTTGTACAAAGATGAAGTGCCAACATTGGAGGTAAGAAATCGTTGCTATGAAATGACTCGGATTTTATCAAGTTCAACGTATGCGAAACAGCCGGAAAAGTATAAGGGAATTGGTCTGTGGAAAGGGAATCGTGTTTTTGATATTTATGCATATGGACGACATGGATTTGGGGTGGAACGATACTATGGAACTCATGCTGAGGATTTTCAATTGGTGCTTTGGTCGGTTATGAAGCATATGGATTTACTAAATGCGGAAAATAGTGAAGCATTGGCGGAATGTTTAAGACAATATGATTGGCTTGGTGCAATGCATGGATGTTATGGAATCAGCAGTGATAGTTTGTACGAGTTTTTAACCAATGGCTATATGTTTTTTCTGGGATTTCGTTATCTGGTTAGTGCAGCTCACGGAAATGAGCACGACTCATATGGACAAGCTGAGAGTGTGAGTGCTGTATTACAGGAATTGATTTCAAATGGAGCAAAATGTCAAGGATATCTTTGCGGAGCAGAAATCGGATCGTGTTTGCTATATTTGTTACATGAGCACAAAATGGCAGGCAGGAATGGTAAGAATCAGTATTATTTATCGGTATTGAAAAGCTTCGTGAAAGCATTGGGAACAGGAAATATTCTGGGGAAAATTGGAAAGGAGCTGCTTGAGTATGCTTCATCTCTGCTTTCAATTAAAAATTCCGTTGACTGGTGTACTGGATATCATTTGCTTCTTTTCTGTGCGGAAGAGTGGTTTTTTAAGAATGAGAAACTGAGGCAGCAGGAGTTGTTTAGTCAATGGATGGAACTGATTTGGAAGGGATATCAAATGATTTTTTCCGAACAGAGTGAGTATGCTGCATTTGTACGTGAAGAGTATTTTACGGAAAGTGTCTGTGCGGAAATATTCAAAAAGTATATAGAACCGCAGAAGTTAAGGGGGCAGACAAAGCGATTACTTCCGATTTCTGTGGAAGGGGGAAACGATAAACAAAACGCACTGCGGTACAGATATAGACTGCTATTGAATATTTTGTATAAGATGTATACAGGAATGGAATCTGCACCTCCAGTTATAAAAGCGTGTATAGTAGACGTTTTAGAGGAGATTCTTCTGGGGGATGAAAAGACATTTGAATATGCGTATGTTCAGATTTTTTCTTCTGAAGAGGTGTTAAATGCATGCCTTGGAGTATTGTCTTCCGAAGAAGAGGGTGACTGTAATTTGGTGGATGAATTGATAAAAGCACCAATTCCGGATTTGCTTATTTATTATCACGCAATAAAAGACGTCGTTTTGAAAGAACAGCTTTATAAGGCAATTTCAAACGGGGCAACGGAGGATTCTCTTGATGTATTCCATGGAACGAGAGCGATTGAACTGGTTCTGGAGTATAAACTGGAGGCATTATATCCGGCTGTGCAAAAAGAACTGAATCATTGGTTAGAGACCTGGAAGAAAAGAGGGGTTTCGGAAGAGGCAGACTATGTGGAACATGCAAAGGGACTTTGCTGGTGGCTGAAGTACAACAAGAAGGAATATACGGAGATTTTGGGAGGAGATAATCAATTTTATCAGGCGATCATCTATATGGATGTGGAAGAATTTTTGGATTTGAAACGTGCGGGGGCAATCTGGCAGGAGATGATTGAACATCCGGGAAAGAAAGAATATGGAGCCGGAGTTTATCTGAACTACATGCTGGTTCTTGCAAGACGAATGGAGCATTGGGAAAAGTTGGAAGCTGCTGAACGGGGAGAATTGAATGAGAGGTTCCAATGGCTTACAGAACGGATCGAAGAGGATGAAATTTCAAGATGGGATCAGGAAAAGAAAGAAGACTTTTGTAAGATTGTAATCGAATGCAAGAGAATGCGTGGTGAAGCGTTTTTACACGAGATTTACGATTATAATCAAAGATATGATATTTCATTTACCATAGAACAATTTCTGACAGAAGGAGTAGGAACAGATAAAATAGCTGTTCATCTAAGCGAACAAGAGAGTTTTGAAAAAATGGCAGATGCTTTGCGTAGATTCTATGCTATGAATTTGGAGCAAAAAGGTAAAGCGTATTACGAGAGCCATGCTTTCGTGCAAGTGCAGGAACCACAGCAGACTTTGATAGTGGAAAGCATTTTGAGGACGTGTGATGCGTTGCAGCGGTATGGTGCCCAGCTAGTACAGAAAAAGGATAATGGAAATATGTTAGGCGAAGATAGGGTAACTCAGTTGTTTTGTGAACTGTATAATGCCGCCAACAATAGATGGTTTAATCTGAAAGCGGATAGTCAGAGACAGATGGGCAGTACCGGAAATTGGAGAGGAGAGAGCAAGAGTCCGGCTGAGTTGGATATCGTGATTTGCTGTGCAGAACAGATAGTTTCCATTGCCGAAGCATTTGTATTAAAAGACGATACAAAATTTGGAGTATTTAAGGATCATGTTGGTAAGGTGATTGGAAATAATATTGTGCATGCGCCCTTGGGGATTATGCTGCTTTATGGAAATGCACTGGATAATGACAAAGCGTGGGGACGGTATTGCGGATATCTGCAGGAGAAACTGAGAGCAGATTTGAAAGTACTGGAAAGTCAAAATATAGCAATTTATGTTGAAGACAGTGTTTTGGAAGATGCGTCTTATTATGCATCTGATGTTTTCGGACAATATCATGGCTTACGGTTTATCCGACAGATAATCCATAGTGGAAATGAGAAAACGGAGTTATTACATATTTTTGTTGACATTGCAAAAAATGGACATAGTGAGATTCGGAAGAATATGTAATCCTAATGGTATACGGAAGAGTATCGTGAAACGGTTTAATGAAGCTGTGGAGCGATGCTCCTTTCTTTTTGGTTCTGAAATACAGGGCTTAGAAGAGAAAGAACGTTCACACTTTTTCAAGTGAAAAAAAGTTGTTAAAATGGGCAGGAAACAGAATAGAATGCGCATTTTGCACTTGTATTTATTGTATACATCTGATAAAATCCAGGTAGAACAAATGTTCTTCTTGGGCGATAATTATTCGGGATTATCCATTTTGTTTTGCTGAGTGTTATTTAGTATTACGCAGTATTGCTGAGTCAGGAAATATGAGAATTATGACTTTATTCGTGCAACAGCCATTTTTAACCCTCTGGGGGACCTTCTATGCACGAATTTTTCTCAAAAGTTACGCGAATTTCCGGGTTAATACTGACGATAGTGAGGAGTAATTGACTATGATAAAAAATCAAGGACATTCGCAATCCGCTTCGCTACTTGCTCATAAAGGCAGCTCTGGGGGATCTGCTTTTAAATTACATTCAGAATTTCAGCTTACCGGAGACCAGCCGCAGGCCATTGAAGCGCTGGTTCAGGGGTTCAAAGAAGGCAATCAATGCCAGACTTTACTAGGGGTTACGGGCTCTGGCAAGACTTTTACAATGGCAAATGTAATCGCCCAGTTGAATAAGCCAAATTGATTTTGGCGCATAACAAAACGTTAGCAGCACAGTTATACAGCGAATTCAAGGAATTTTTCCCTGAGAATGCGGTTGAATACTTTGTATCCTACTCGGATGTATAGATTTTGGATATGATATTTAGTACTATTTTGTGCTGTTTATACCACATATTGTGGACTGTATGGACAGGGTAAAACAGGGTGGACATGGTAGGGTTTGTGACCTGGATTCGTAACGAGATAGGGTTTAAATGTATAAGTAATTAGCTCAAAAGTTATGATTGATTAGAAGAGTAGTAGTTATATATACATGGCAAATTAGAATGGTTTTAACTCTTTGAAATATACGAATATTTGAAAGAAAAAGAGGTGACTGGATTTGAGCGAACTAATGAGATTGGATGAAGAATATAGAAGTTGGATACAGGAACTTGGGAACAGATATCGGGCAAGTCAGATTAAAGCATCAATTCGTGTGAATAATGAGATGTTAATGTATTATTGGTCTGTAGGAAAAGATATCTCACAGAGACATGCTGACAGCAAATGGGGAAATAAATTTTTTCAGAATTTGAGCATAGATTTAGCAGATATGATTCCTAATGTTAAAGGATTTTCTCCAACCAATTTGCGTTATATGATGCGGTTTTATGAGCTTTTTCAAGATATTCAAATTATTCCCCAAGTTGGGGAAATGTTTCTCGAAAATAATAGGGACCAAATTGTTCCCCAAGTTGAGGAACGGTTTGGTATGGCATCAAATAAAGTTTTTATGATTCCGTGGGGACATATCAAATTGTTGATAGATAAATGCCATCATAATCCGGATAAATTTAATTTTTATGTTGATAAGATTATTGAAAATAATTGGTCAAGAGCGGTTTTACTTAATTTTTTAGATACAGATTTGTTTGAGCGTCAGGGACAAGCGATTACTAATTTTAAATACACATTGCCTGAAGAAATGAGTGATTTAGCCCAGGAAATAACAAAAGATCCGTATAATTTTGATTTTATTGCGATACGGCAAGGATATAATGAAAAAGAGTTAAAAGATGCCTTGATGGACAATGTTCAGAACTTTTTAATGGAACTTGGAACGGGCTTTGCTTTTGTAGGAAGAGAATATAGACTACAGGTTGGAAATACGGAACAGTTCATAGATATGTTGTTTTATAATATAAGACGTCATTGTTATGTGGTTGTTGAAGTAAAAATTGTGGAATTTGAACCAGGATTCATTTCGCAGACAGCTACATATGTGTCGGCGGTAAATCATACACTTAAGGGCGCAGATGATACTCAGACAATAGGTTTATTGATATGTAAAACCAAAGATAACATACTGGCAAAATATGCAGTTGAAACATCGGTAGAGCCGATTGGAATATCCGAATATGAATTGAATGCATTGATGCCTAAAGAGTTTAAAGGTACATTACCGACGATAGAAGAATTGGAACAGGGGTTGCGTGAGGATATGGTAAACTTATAAAGTGATGCGGTTTTAAAATATACGTTATCGGCAAACGAAATTCATGTACTTGCTTCAAAATATGAGTTATATTTGCCAGGAAGAATTATTAAGAAAATTGAGGCAAAAATATTTTGCTTTGGAGTTTGCTAAAGAAAATGTATAAAATATAAGTCGAGAGTTGTTATCTTTTAAATAAAATTGAAAGACAATATAAGGTAAAGGGAGAAATGAAATGTATAATACAAAAAAAGAACTTTTAGAAACGTTGGAATTTGGAAACGTAGATTCTGAATCAGAGCAGAATTTAGATAGTAAATTTATAAAAACTAAAGATTTTGTAGAGTTTACAAATCCTAAAAAAGCAGTAATTTTAGGAGCAAAGGGATCAGGAAAAAGTGCGTTGTTTCAAATGTTTTCAAAATATGAAAAGAGTGCAAGAAAGCTTGCCGGTTTAGGAAAAAGAGATGTGATAATTGTGACTGGTACAGGGTTTAACGATATGAAAGAATTGCAAACGGATGATTTTGAAAAATTATTGAAACAGGAGGATGCTAATTTTGATCATATATGGGAACTGTATATTGCAGTGAAGATTGCTTTGAAATTAGGCAAAGAAGGGTACTATAACGGGGGAAATTTGTTGGAATTTTACAAACAAGCAGGAATTCTTGAGGACTTTAGGATTTTATCACTTTTGAGGCAGTTGTGGGGGGTGGTTATAGGAAGTCCTATCCAAGGAATTGACATTGATATAAAAGGGATTAAGGTGAAAATCGGTGGGAAATATAGCATTGATACACAAGATATGTTGAATGAGATTCATACTACATTAGTTCAAGAAGATATGGATTGTTGGATATTGTTTGATAAAATAGATGAATTGTTTTCTGATAATTATGCAAAAAGAAAAATGTGTATAGAAAGTTTATTTAGAACATATTTGAAATTTGTAAATCGTTTTCCGAGGATAAGATTTAAAATTTTTTTGAGAAATGATATATGGTCAACGCTTGAAGTTGTAAATAAAAGCCATATATCTGATAAATGTATAGAACTATCGTGGGATAAAAATAGTTTATTGGAAATGATTTTGCGTAGGGTATTGAATAAGGAACTGGTTATGGAATACGTGGTGAATGAGACAGGGTTAAATTCGGAGGAAATATTCTTAGCGGTTAATTTGGAAACAGTTTTTTATACAATTTTTGCAAAGCAAGTATATAAAGGGAAACGTGAAGCAACTGTGGTATCATGGCTATTAGCAAGGATTACCGATGGATTAGGTGGGCAATATCCCAGAGAATTGATAAATTTTGCGAATTATGCGAAGGAAGAACAGAAAGTCTTTTCAGGGTTTGAAGAAAATTGTTTGATTAGTGGAGGAGCTATAAAAAAAGCTTTTAATCGTGTTTCTATAACAAAATGCGATACATATTTAAGTGAGTTTCCTGTGTTGAGAGCTCATTTTGACAGATTTAGAGGGATGGATAAATCGAAGTATACAAGAGATGAATTGACTGATTTGATGAGTGGATTACAACCAGAAGGTGATGAAATGATTAGGGCTTTATATGAGACAGGTATGTTGGAAGCACTGCATGGACGAGGTTCAGCAGATAGTAGCTTTGATATACCTAAATTATTTAGAGTAGGATTAGGGCTTGTGTTAAGAGGCAGACCATGATGCTTGTGAATGGTTATTCGTAAAGGAGAATCTTCTATGGATCATTTTGAATTAGTATCAGAATTTGCACCCACCGGCGACCAGCCCCAGGCCATAGCCCAGCTGGTCGAAGGGTTTAAAGAAGGCAATCAGTGCCAGACACTTCTCGGTGTCACCGGTTCTGGTAAGACATTTACCATGGCGAACGTGATTCAGGCACTGAATAAGCCGACTCTTATATTGGCACATAATAAGACACTGGCGGCGCAGTTATATGGGGAATTTAAGGAGTTTTTCCCGAATAATGCCGTTGAATATTTCGTGTCTTACTACGATTATTACCAGCCGGAGGCCTACGTTCCGTCCTCTGACACCTATATTGCCAAGGATTCTTCCATCAACGATGAGATAGATAAGCTGCGCCTGTCGGCTACAGCATCGCTGGTTGAACGTAAGGATGTCATTATCGTATCGAGCGTTTCCTGTATTTACGGTATCGGCAGCCCATCAGATTATAAGGAACTGGTTCTGTATCTGAGACAGGGACAGGAGAAGGATCGGGATGAGATCATGCGGACGCTGGTGGATATTCAGTACGACCGCAATGAAATGGATTTTCACCGTGGTACATTCCGGGTACATGGGGATGTACTGGAAATATTTCCGGCAAATGCGGACGACTATGCATACCGGGTCGAGTTTTTCGGAGACGAGATTGACCGAATTACAGAGATTGATGTGCTGACTGGTGAGATCAGAAGAGGTTTGGAGTTTATTGCCGTATTTCCGGCTTCTCATTATGTTGTTCCGATGGAGAAGATTCTGGCGGCAGCCAGAGCGATCGAAGATGAACTGGAGGAGCGTGTGACGTATTTCAGAAGTGAGGATAAACTTCTGGAGGCACAGCGTATTGCTGAACGGACGAATTTTGATATAGAGATGCTGCGCGAGACAGGATTCTGTTCCGGAATTGAGAACTACTCGCGCCATCTTGCGGGACTTCCGGCAGGTGCCACACCGCATACGCTGATGGACTATTTCGGAGACGATTATCTGCTGATTATTGATGAGTCGCACAAGACAATACCGCAGGTGCGGGGAATGTATGCAGGTGACCAGTCGCGCAAGACCACGCTGGTGGATTATGGTTTTCGCCTTCCGTCGGCAAAAGATAATCGTCCGTTGAATTTCAGTGAATTTGAGAGCAAGATTGATCAGATACTGTTTGTGTCAGCTACACCTGGTGAGTATGAAGAAGAGCATGAGCTGCTTCGGGCGCAGCAGATTATCCGGCCGACGGGCTTGCTGGATCCACAGGTGGAGGTGCGTCCGGTTGAAGGACAGATCGATGATCTGATTGGGGAAATTAATAAAGAAACGGCGGCAGGGAATAAGGTACTGGTTACAACCCTGACGAAGCGTATGGCGGAAGATCTGACCGAATATATGAAAGAAGTGGGAATTCGTGTGAGGTATCTGCATTCAGATGTTGATACGCTGGAGCGTACGGAGATCATACGTGATATGCGTCTGGATGTGTTTGACGTGCTGGTCGGTATCAATCTTTTGCGAGAGGGACTTGATATACCGGAGATTTCCCTGGTTGCGATACTGGATGCGGATAAGGAAGGATTTTTACGTTCATCCGTTTCGCTGATTCAGACGATCGGCCGTGCAGCGCGTAATGCGCAGGGGCACGTTATCATGTATGCGGATGTGATTACCGATTCTATGAAGGTTGCCATTGAGGAAACGCAGCGTCGCCGTGAGATTCAGGAGCAGTATAATAAAGAACATGGTATTACACCACAGACGATTAAAAAGGCGGTGCGTGATCTGATCAGCATTTCGAAGGAAATTGCAAAAGAAGAACAGAAGATGGAGAAAGATCCGGAGTCCATGAGCCGCAAGGAGCTGGAGAAACTGATAGAGGATGTACAGAAGCAGATGAGAAAGGCGGCAGCGGAACTGAACTTCGAGGCGGCGGCCGAGCTGCGTGACAGGATGATCAGTCTGAAGAAACACCTGCAGGGACTGGAGGACTGATAACGCTTTCCAATATCGGAAAGAACAGCAGAATAAATATAGGAGACATGACAGAATGATTGAGAACAGCTTTGACAGAGAAATGGAAGAGATGGAGACGGAAAAGATGGACAGGATAAATGCACAGCTGGAAAGTCCGGCTGTGAGACCTGACAGAAAACAGTACATCCGTATCCGGGGAGCCAATGAGCATAATCTGAAAAATATCAGCCTTGATATTCCGCGTAACAAGTTTGTAGTATTGACCGGTCTGTCCGGATCAGGCAAGTCATCACTTGCTTTCGATACGATTTATGCGGAGGGACAGCGAAGATATATGGAATCGCTGTCTTCTTATGCGAGAATGTTTCTGGGACAGATGGAGAAGCCGGATGTGGAGAGTATTGAAGGACTGCCGCCGGCTATTTCCATTGATCAGAAGTCGACGAACCGTAACCCACGTTCTACAGTAGGTACGGTGACAGAGATTTATGACTATTTTCGATTATTATATGCGCGTATCGGTACTCCACATTGCCCAAAGTGCGGCAAGGAGATCAAGAAGCAGAGTGTGGATCAGATGGTGGATCAGGTGATGGCACTTCCGGAGCGGAGCAGAATAATGCTGCTGGCACCGGTGGTGCGCGGCCGTAAGGGCGAACATGTGAAGCTTCTGGATCATGCGAAACGGAGCGGATACGTACGTGTCCGGATTGATGGAAATATGTATGAGCTGTCAGAAGAAATCAAACTGGACAAAAATATCAAACATAATATTGAAATTGTTGTGGATCGACTGATTGTAAAGCCGGGTATTGAGAAACGTCTGACGGATTCCATGGAGACGGTTCTGCAGCTGGCTGATGGACTGGCTGTTGTGGAGGTACAGGACCAGGAGACGCTGAGCTTCAGTCAGAGCTTTTCCTGTCCGGACTGCGGAATCAGTATTGAAGAAATTGAACCGCGCAGCTTTTCTTTCAACAATCCGTTCGGTGCATGCCCGGACTGTTATGGACTGGGCTACAAGATGGAATTTGATGTGGATCTGATGATACCGGACAGGAGCATCAGCATTCTGGATGGTGCTATTGTTGTGACCGGATGGCAGTCATGCACGGACAAGGGCAGTTTCACAAGGGCGATTCTGGATGCGCTCGCAAAGGAGTACAAGTTCGATCTTGCCATGCCATTTGAGCAGTATCCGCAGGAGATTCAGGACATTCTGATTCACGGTACGAATGGAAAAGAGGTTAAGGTATATTACAGGGGACAGCGCGGAGAGGGAATTTATGATGTGGCTTTTGAAGGTTTGATCAGAAATGTGGAGCGCAAATACCGGGAGACAGCATCTGATATCATGAAGCAGGAATATGAGAGCTTTATGCGTATTACACCGTGTAAGACATGCGGAGGTCAGCGCCTGAAAAAATCGGCACTGGCAGTTACTGTATGCGGAAAGAATATTCATGAGATTACCTCCATGTCGATTGGAGATCTGCAGCAGTTTCTGGAAAATATGGAACTGACACAGCAGCAGAAGCTGATCGGGGCGCAGATTCTGAAAGAAATAAAATCCAGGGTAGGTTTTCTGGTAAATGTCGGTCTGGAATATCTCAGTCTGGCCAGAGCGACGGGCACATTATCGGGCGGTGAAGCGCAGCGTATCCGACTGGCTACGCAGATCGGTTCGGGTCTTGTAGGTGTGGCTTATATTCTGGACGAACCGAGTATCGGTCTGCATCAGAGGGACAATGACAAGCTGCTTCGTACCCTGAATAGTCTTCGGGATCTGGGCAATACTCTGATTGTAGTAGAACATGATGAAGATACGATGTATGCGGCAGATTATATTGTGGATATCGGACCGGAAGCAGGCTCTCACGGTGGAGAAGTGGTAGCGGCAGGTACGGTGCAGGATATTATCAGCAGTGAGCGTTCCATTACAGGTGAATATCTGAGCGGACGCAGGGTGATTCCGGTGCCGGACAGAAGAAGAACTCCCACGGGCTGGCTGGAAGTGCGGGGAGCACAGGAGAATAATCTGAAGAAGATTAATGTAAAATTTCCGTTGGGTGTTATGACGTGTGTAACGGGTGTGTCCGGCTCCGGTAAAAGTTCTCTCGTTAATGAGATCCTGTATAAACGTCTGGCACGTGATCTGAATCGGGCGAGAACGATTCCCGGAAAGCACAAGGAGATTAAGGGAATCGATCAGCTGGATAAGGTTATCAATATTGATCAGTCTCCAATTGGCCGTACTCCGCGTTCCAATCCGGCAACGTATACAGGTGTATTTGATCAGATCAGAGATCTGTTCGCGGCGACTGCGGATGCGAAGGCACGCGGTTATAAGAAGGGCAGATTCAGCTTCAATATTAAGGGGGGACGTTGTGAGGCCTGCAGCGGAGATGGCATTCTGAAGATAGAAATGCACTTCCTGCCGGATGTTTACGTGCCATGTGAAGTCTGCCACGGCAAACGTTACAACCGGGAAACTCTGGAAGTAAAATATAAGGGAAAAACAATCTATGATGTACTTGATATGACGGTTGAGGAGGCTTTGAAGTTCTTTGAGCATATGCCGTCCATTTACCGCAAGATCGAGACACTGAATGATGTCGGACTTTCCTATATCAAGCTTGGACAGCCCTCTACGACCTTGTCCGGCGGTGAGGCTCAGCGAATCAAACTTGCAACGGAATTGAGCCGCAGAAGTACCGGAAAGACCGTCTATATTCTGGACGAACCGACAACAGGTCTGCATTTTGCAGATGTTCATAAACTCGTGGAGATTCTGCATCGGCTGGCGGAAGGCGGTAATACGGTAATCGTCATTGAACATAATCTGGATGTGATAAAGACTGCGGATTATATTATCGATATCGGACCGGAAGGCGGAGACCGAGGCGGTACAGTGATCGCAGAGGGTACACCGGAAGCGGTAGCGAAGAATCCTGTATCGTATACAGGCAAATACGTTGCAAAATATCTGAAAGATAAATAACCCGATCCTTTTGGTCTCAGCGAATAAGACAGATACAAATTATATTTACGGGAATACACGAAAAAGTCTGACCAAAGTCAGACTTTTTCAGGAAAGAGAAAAATTTGGGTTGAAAAATGTTTGCCCGTACGGGTTGGCTCCCGTACAAGTAAATGTTTGAGGGAGTACTTGGCAGCGTGTGGGGGCTGCCAAGTGTGAGTTATGAAATATATTAGCTGTTTGCTAATATGCATATACTATAAAATATAAATGTGTTTAAAATATGTCTACTTTCTAAAAAATCAGGAAAAATAATTAAGAAATCCTTTCGGTTGGAAAAGAAAAAATAAAGAAGGGAAAAACAAATTCCAATTTGAGGGATTCTATGGTATACTACTGTGAACACTTAACGAGTCGGAGCCGGAGGCGACCGAGGAGTTTAGTGAGAAATCGGGAAAGGGGTATTGTAATATGGCAGCTACGGATGTCGGAATCGATTTGGGAACGGCCAGCATACTGGTATATGTCAGAGGAAAAGGAGTAGTGCTGAAGGAGCCGTCTGTTGTTGCGTATGACAGAGATACGAATAAGATCAAGGCAATCGGTGAAGAAGCACGTCTGATGCTTGGCAGGACCCCGGGAAATATTGTGGCTGTTCGCCCAATGCGGAAGGGTGTTATTTCTGATTATACAGTGACGGAACAGATGCTAAAATATTTTATTCAGAAGGCGATCGGCAAGATGTCATTTCGCAAGCCGCGGGTCAGCATCTGTGTTCCGAGCAGTGTTACTGAGGTAGAGAGAAAGGCAGTGGAGGATGCGACCTATCAGGCGGGAGCGCGAGAGGTCCATATTATTGAGGAACCGATTGCTGCGGCTATCGGAGCCGGTATTGACATTTCACGGCCATGCGGAAATATGATTGTAGATATCGGAGGCGGAACATGTGATGTGGCAGTAATATCACTGGAAGGAATTGTCGTGAGCACATCGATCAAGGTGGCCGGAGATGACTTTGATGATGCAATCGTCAAATACGTCCGGAAGAAGTACGGACTGATGATTGGAGAACAGACTGCTGAAGAGATAAAGGTTACGATCGGTACTGCGTTTGAGAAACCGGAGCCGAAAGTGATGGAGGTAAAAGGCAGAGATCTTGTAACCGGTCTGCCGAAGACGATTCGTGTGACTTCAGAAGATACGAGAGATGCGCTGAAAGAAGTGACGGGACAGATTGTGGATGCTGTACACAGTGTACTGGAGCGCACACCGCCGGAGCTGGCAGCGGATGTTGTGGACCGTGGAATTGTCCTGACAGGCGGAGGGGCATTGCTCAGTGGTCTGGAGGAGCTGATTGAGGCACGAACCGGCATTAATACGATGACTGCAGAGGATCCGATGACGGCGGTAGCAGTCGGCACAGGAAAGTTTGTGGAACTGACGGCATCCAACGGAAAACTGATGGAGAAATAAAAGTGACGGGGACGATATCCTGAGGGAACGTCCCTGTTGTTGTCATATGGAGCGATTATGGAGAAAATAGAGGGTTATATTGACCATATCATATACCGGAACAGTGATAACGGATATACAGTATTGGTGCTGACGACACAGGATGGGGAAGTAACTTGCGTTGGTACTTTTTCATACATAAATGAAGGGGAACGGGTGGAGCTGCAGGGGCAGTATACGGCGCATCCTTCCTATGGAGAGCAGTTCAAGGCAGAATCCTGTATCGTGAAAGAACCTGAAGATGCAGAGTCAGTGGAACGGTATCTGGGTTCCGGGGCAATAAAAGGTGTGGGGGCTGCACTGGCTGCCAGAATTGTTCGGCGGTTCGGGGAAGATACGTTTCGGATCATTGAGGAAGAGCCGGAACGTCTGGCAGAGATCAAGGGAATCAGTGAGCGCAAAGCACGTGAAATAGCGGAACAGGTCTATGAGAAACGCGATATGCGAAAAGCAATGATCTTTCTGCAGCAGTTTGGAATCACAACAGCTCTGGCTGTGAAGATTTACCAGCAGTATGGTGCGGAAATCTACCGGGTCATTCAGGAGAATCCGTATCAGCTGGCAGAAGATGTCAATGGAATCGGATTTCGTATTGCAGATGAGATTGCCAGACGGGCAGGTGTCAGCTATGATTCTGAGTATCGGGTGAAATGCGGTATTTTTTATGTTCTGCAGCAGGCAGGAGGAGAGGGGCATGTGTTTCTGCCCAAGGAGACACTGACAGCGCGTACCGGTGAACTTCTGGGAGTATCGCTGGAGAGTCTTGACCAGTATCTGATGGATCTGGCAATCGAGCGGAAAATTGTTGTAAAACAGGAGACACAGGAACGGATATACAGCGCGGCGGCCTATTACATGGAGATGAGTACGGCACGGATGTTGTGTGACCTGAATATATCTGATGAGGTGGATGAGAAGGTCATTCTGAACAAGATCAGTGTGATTGAGGAGAAGACGCAGACATATCTGGACGAGATGCAGAAGAAGGCAGTTATTGAAGCTGTGAGGTGCGGACTTCTGGTCATTACCGGAGGACCCGGTACAGGTAAGACTACAACGATCAATACGCTGATTTCATATTTTGAGTCTGAAGGACTGCAGATTCTGCTGGCGGCTCCTACAGGGCGCGCAGCCAAGCGAATGACAGAGGCGACCGGATATGAAGCGAAGACGATTCACAGACTTCTGGAAATTTCAGGACTGCAGGAGGAGAGTGCAGGAGGTTTTACCCGTAATGCAGAAAATCCTCTGGATGCAGATGTTATTATTGTTGATGAGATGTCGATGGTGGATATTTATCTGATGCATGCGCTTCTGGATGCTGTATCGGTCGGTACACGACTGATTATGGTTGGAGACGTGAACCAGCTTCCATCCGTAGGACCGGGCAGTGTGCTCAAGGATATCATTGCTTCCGGGCAGGTTCAGGTGGTGCGGCTGACACGTATTTTCCGCCAGGCATCGGAGAGTGATATTGTAGTCAATGCACATAAGATCAACCGCGGAGAAAAAGTAACACTTGATAACAAGAGCCGTGATTTCTTTTTTCTGAAACGCCAGGATGCAAATGTGATCATCAGTATTGTGATTCAGCTGATCAGAGAAAAGCTTCCGCGTTATGTGAATGCGCAGCCTTACGATATACAGGTTCTGACTCCCATGCGGAAAGGTCTGCTGGGGGTGGAACGGTTGAACCGGATTCTTCAGGAGTATCTGAATCCGCCGGATCGGAACAAGAGAGAGCATGAACAGGGAGACCAGCTGTTCCGTGAGGGTGATAAAGTCATGCAGATCAAGAACAACTATCAGCTTGAGTGGGAAATTCGTGGAAAATATGGGATACCTGTGGAAAAAGGACTTGGAATTTTTAACGGAGACATGGGAGTGATCCGTGAAATCAATCTGCATACGGAGCGTGTTACGGTCGAATTTGACGAACACCGCATGGTGGAATATCCATATGCAGGGCTGGAAGAACTGGAACTTGCATATGCGGTAACGATCCATAAATCTCAGGGAAGCGAGTATCCGGCTGTCGTGATTCCGCTGCTGACCGGTCCGCGGATGCTGATGAGCCGGAATCTTTTGTACACTGCTGTGACCCGTGCGCGGAAGTGTGTTACTCTGGTCGGTGATGAAATGACATTTGAACAGATGATCGACAATATTGTGGAGCAGAAGCGTTACACGGCTCTGGGGGAACGGATACGGGAACTTTCCGGTATGGAAGAGCAGGAACTGTAATGCAGAAGAAATGAGGGGCATTCCTGCACTTCTGATATGATTTGAGATTCTGAACGGGGTTGTTCTGACAGGACGCGGGTACTTGGGGAGAGATAAGGTATCCGGATGAAACATAACTTATATAATAACAGTAAACAAAACAGAAAACATAATAAAGATTGCGGCGAAAACAGGAGCAGCAGTACATTCTCTGCAGTTTTACAGAGTATACAGGAAATGTACAGATTACTGCAGGCGCAGGGCAGGACTGTGCTGTTGGATTTTCTGTATCCACCGCGGTGCCCCGTCTGCGATGGAATATTGAAAACATCATTGCAGCGATGCTGTGACGATTGCCGCAAAAGTCTCCCGTGGATTCACGGAGTTGTGTGCATGAAATGCGGAAAACCGGTTGGAGACGAAACACAGGAGTATTGCTCAGACTGCCGGAAGACAAAGCATTTTTTTGATCAGGGGACTGCCCCGTTTACGTACAGCGGCGGGATTCGGCGGTCTGTCTACCGGATGAAATTTGAAAATCGCCGGGACTATCTGGATTTTTATGCAGAATCCATGTCAGCAGCGTGTGCCGGGTATCTGGAACGCTGGAGACCGGATCTCATTCTGCCGGTCCCCATGCACAGGAGCCGCCGAAGAAAAAGAGGATATAATCAATCAGAGCTGCTGGCAGAACGAATCAGCCGGCTGACCGGGATCCCGTGTGACTGTGAGGTGCTTCGCTGTATCAGGAAGACCAGTGCGCAGAAGAGCCTGGGGCGAAGGGAGCGGCTCAGAAATCTGCAGGGAAGTTTTGAAGTGTGCGGGATGTTCCGGGAAGGCGCACGAATACTTGTTGTGGATGATGTATATACGACAGGAAGTACGATGGATGAGATCAGCAGAGTTTTGAAAAATGCGGGAGTCAGGTATGTATATTTTGTAGTTTTATGTACCGGAAAAGGGAAAAAGACAGTATGCACGGCAGAAAATCTGTGTTATACTAAAAAGTAGTATTCGGCTGAAGAGCAAAAGCCATGGGGAAGGCCGGGAAGAAAGGGGAGCGAAAATGAACAGTATCAGAGTATGGCTGATGAATTATCTGAATTGGTTTACCGATCCTATATCAGGTATTACCGTGACGGATTTGATGGAGATTCTCATTCTTGCTTTCCTGGTGTACAATGTGCTTCTCTGGATTAAGAATACGAGGGCATGGACGCTTCTGAAAGGAATTATGGTGCTTGTGATCTGTGTGTCGCTTGTCTATGTGCTGCAGATGCATACCCTGATATTCCTGGTGAATCGGGCGATTGATATTGCGATTATTGCGGCAGTCGTTGTATTTCAGCCGGAGCTGCGCCGGGCATTGGAACAGCTGGGCGAGAAGCAGATCGTTTCCACGCTGATACCTCTGGTGGACACGGGACGCGGTGTTTCAGAACGGTTCAGTGACAAGACTGTCAATGAGATCGTGAAAGCTACGGTCGAGATGAGCAAGGTCAAAACGGGTGCGCTGATCGTAATTGAGCAGAATATACGTCTGGACGAGTATGAGCGTACCGGTATTGTGCTGGATTCGGTTGTGACGAGCCAGCTTCTGATTAATATCTTTGAGCATAATACACCACTCCATGACGGTGCGGTTATTATAAAAGGTAACAGGATTACGGCGGCTACGTGTTATCTGCCGCTTTCCGATAATATGATGCTCAGCAAGGAGCTGGGAACGAGACACAGAGCAGGTGTTGGCATCAGTGAAGTGACAGATTCCCTGACTGTGATTGTTTCTGAGGAGACCGGTAAGATCTCAATTGCCTACAAAGGGGAACTGAAACGAAATGTGCCGGCGGATGTTCTGAAGGAACAGCTGATTATTCTTCAGAATAAGTCAGTTACGAATAAGAAATTTAAATTCTGGAAAGGCTGGAATAAAAATGAAGCATAAACTGACCAGAAATATCGGTCTGAAGCTTCTGTCACTGGTGGTCGCATTTTTCATCTGGCTGCTGGTGGTGAATATTGACGACCCGATGGATTCAAAGCTGATTCGGGACGTTCAGATTCAGACTGTCAATGCGGACAGTGTGGCAGAGATTGATAAAACGTTTGAACTGGTTTCGGATGATACAGTTGTGATCAAGGTTTCTGAAAGAACGAGCGTGCTGGAACGGTTGACGAAGGACAGCTTTACTGTCATAGCGGATATGGAGAGCATCAATGAAATGAGTTCAGTACCGCTTACTGTGATCTGCAGCAATCCGTCCATTACTCTGGACGAGATTCAGGTAGTACCTTCTTCTGTGAAAGTGAAGCTGGAGCAGAAAAAGCAGAGTGAATTTGTAGTAAATATTGAATATACAGGTTCGGAACCCACGGGTTATGCGGTCGGTAAGGCAGAAGTAGTGGAAGGAAAGACGGTGCAGATCGCAGGTCCGGAGAGCATTATTGACCGGATCGGCAAAGTTGTTGCGACGGTGAATCTGAATCAGGTCAAGTCAGACAGCAGAGTAAATGCTTCCCTGAAGGTATATGATAAGAATGGTGATGCACTTACCACTCAGATGGAGCGTATTCAGATAAAAGACTCTAACGGTGTGCTTCTGGCAGAGAATCAGGTGTCCGTGGATATTGTTCTTTGGGAGATCCTGAATGATGTTCCGGTAGCGGTTGAGACCAGCGGAACTCCGGCTGAAGGATATCGGGTCACCTCAGTATCAACCGTACCTGTGACCATGAATCTGGTAGGAACACAGGAAGCGCTGGCTGAGCTGAATGGCAAGATTACATTAAAAGACAGTGTTTCTGTGGACGGTGCAACAGAGAGCTTTACCGAGACGCTGGATATTTCCGAGACACTTGCAGAGATCGATGAGATGCGGTTGGTATCCGGAGAAGAGCCGACAATCGCTGTGACGGTTCAGATTGAGAAGACCGGTGATCAGACGCTGCATATGCCCTTGTCCAATCTCGAGGTTTTGAATCGTCCGGAGAATATGGTACTGACGTTTTCACCGGCAGATCAGATCGCAATCAGTGTTCACGCGGAAGATGTGAAGAGCTCTATTCAGCTGGATGATATAAAGGCGAGGATTGATCTGGCAGTCTGTGAAGAGCCGGGGGATTATGAGATTCCGGTGGAGATTGAGCTGCCGGAGGGATATACATTAGTATCTGATGTGAAACTCGTGGTGAATGCAACAGAACCGGAGCAGATTGAAGAAGAGGATCTTGAGGATACGGGGGAATAGACTTGGTAGAGAAGACACTGACAGTGAAAAATATATCCGGTCTTCATATGAGGCCAGCCGGGCAATTGTGCAAACTGGCAATGGGTTATGAATCAAAGATCATGATCCAGTTCCGTAATAAGGAGTTTAATGCAAAGAGTCTGCTCAGTGTACTGAGCGCCTGTGTGCAGCAGGAGGATGAGATTCGGATAATCTGCAGCGGTGTGGATGAGGAACAGGCAGCGCAGGTAATTGCATCGTTTATTGAAAACGGTGCAGGCGAAGGCTGAGACTGCAGAAAATGAACAGAAGTAACAGAGAGAACAACAAATGTTCATACATGAGATCAATACAGAAATTGATATGGTGGTTAATGGCTGAGCGAAGCGATGGCGGCAGAACAGGATCTGCTGGCCATCGCTTTTACTGTATCTCAGGAAAAGGGTTGCATTTCCTGGGCTGATTTGCAGCTGCTTTTCTGCCATATAAAAACAGGGATATATGAATCGCTTCATATATCCCTGTCTGGAAATAATTACCGTATTATGATTTTCTGTTCTCCGGAAGATTCGGGTCTGTCGGGTCGTATGACTGTGACAGAGTAGAAGTAATCTTCGGTGCCTGTTCGATGGTAACTGTTGTCGGCTGGGAGATGTAGTCTCTGACATATACAGGAGTACCAATCGGACAGTAATCATACAGCCATTTTGCATGTTCTACAGTCAGACGGATACATCCGGCAGAAGCAGGAGAGCCGAGCATGTTGTAAGACGATACACTCATGGAGTACGGATTTCTGTAACTGTAGCATGGTACGGAATGGAAGAGAATGTTCCATGTGATATGGGAACAATACTGACCCCATGAAGGTCCGTTCAGTTCATGCCATCTGAGTTTATCCATAATGGAGAAATTTCCGTATGGTGTGCTTACGCCATCTCTTGCGGTAGAGCAGACGAAAGCTTTTATTTCGGTATTGCCCTTGTATACTACTACAAAATTCTGTTTGCGGCTGACATAGATGGACCAGCTGCCGGAGATGGAGCTTGTATTGACTGTGATACCGCCGCTGATACCAAGATGATAAACTTTTCCGTCAATCGTCTGTGTACCGGTCAGCATTCTTCCGGTATTCTTGTCAAAGTAGTAGTCACGCATATTGTAACGGACCCATCCGGTCTGCCGTGCGTAATTGGTTCCAAAGTAATACCAGTAGCTTCCAATCTTAACCATACCGGTCTGCGCTGCGCCGTAAGCGGAAGAACCGACGGTCGGATTGAAATAGTAGTAGTTGCTATCCAGATAATAGTAACCTGTAGCGGCCTGATTATTGTTGGTCTTCAGGAAATAATAGCGTTTTCCTCCAACTGTTACCCAGCCGCTCTGACGCTGTCCCTTGCTGTTGGTGTAGTAGAGCTTGTTGTTGATCTTGAGCAGTCCGGTCTGTAATACACCCTTGGAATTGAAGTAGTAGTAATAACCGCTGATCTTGAACCAACCGCCGGAAAGGCGCGCTCCGTTACGATTCGGACTGAGATAGTAGCGTTTTCCATTGATAGTTTTCCATCCGGTCACACGCTGATAGTTGTTATCGTGGTAATAATATTTGCCGCTGATCTTCAGCCAGCCTTTTTTGGCATAATAGCTGGTCTTGCTGAAATAGTAAAGCTTGCCGTTGATCGTGACTGCTCCCGTAAGACGGATACCACTGGACGGACTGAAATAGTAATAGTAGCCGTTGATCTTCTGAATACCGGTCTTCAGAACACCGCTGCTGCTTGCATAGTAATACTTCTTATTATAAGAAGATCTGGTATAGCCGGTCAGTCGTCCGGATTTTGTGATGTGATACATCTTGGAACCGATCTTGATCGTACCGAGGCGGATGCGTCCTGTCTTGTCGGCATAGAAAAGTCTTCCTTTGGATTCTACCCAGCAGGATGTGGCGATCGTTCCGTTCTTTGCATCGGTGAAGTAGTAATAATAAAGCTGATCTTCATAGTCTGTGGAACCCTTGTAGAGTCCGGACTTTCCGGTTAAGAGCCGGCCGTTGGAATAACGGAAGAAATATGTGGTGCCATTGATCGTGGCAGGTCCTGTCACGCGGTATCCATTGGCATCCAGATAATAGGTGTACTTGCCGATCTGCTGCAGGCCTGTCAGACGCACATCGTCCTGAAGATAATATGTTCCCTTTTTGTCTGTAACCCATCCGGTGGCAGCAGAGACAGTAGACATCATCTGCGAAATACCGAGTGTAGACGCGAGTGCAGGAACAGAAAGCACAAGGCTGAAGACAATGCAGACTGCGGCAAAAAGTTTTCTGATTCTGTTGTTCATTTTTCCCTCCCTTAAATCTTCCTGAACAGATTAAAATATGAATTAAATATTTCCAACTGTTACAGGTATTTCCTGCGTTCATTATAATGGCTGACAGTATGGAATGCAAGCAATAAGAACGTAAAAATTTCTTAATATTTTTTGTTTTTTTCTTTGAAATTTTAACGAATTATGAAGAGAAATGGCTTAGAGGTTGTCAATTTGGGGGAAGTAGTCTATAATGAGTGAAGTTAAAGGAGTGAAAGACTATTGAGAAGAAGAGAGCGTTATAAAAGACTGATCATGTTCTGGGCTTCCGTTCTGATCGTTGCGGTTCAGACAGGGGTGTTTGCCTATGCATGGTTCCATGATTATCATTTAAAAGAAGTAATAGGAAGAAGGTACTGGTACTGGGGACACTGGACGATCCTGTTTATCTATGCCCTCCTTGTGGTAATAATATCGAAGCTGTTTTCTGCCTTCAAGGTAGGATATCAGCGCGTGCTGGATGTGATACTGTCCCAGATATTTTCTGTTCTGCTGGTGAATGCCATCATGTATCTGCAGCTGTCCCTGATCGGACGCTGGCAGTTCATGGAGCACATCGGTCCGATCCTGCGTGTGACAGGAATCAATCTGGTGGCGGTAACGGCATGGGTCTTTTTCATGCGAATCATTTACACCACCATCTATCCGCCGCATGAGATTCTGATGATCTTCGGGAAATATAATCCCAGGCCGCTGATGAAAAAGATGGAACGGCGCCGCGATAAGTATATGCTGACAGGAACTATTTCACTGAGTGAGGGAGAGGAGCGCATCAAAGAGGAGATTCTGAAGTACGAGGCTGTTATGATCGGAGATATTCCGGCGCATGAACGCAATGTGTTTCTGAAACACTGCTTTGAGAACAATATCCGCTGCTATTGCCAGCCGAAGATTTCCGATATCATGATCATGAGTTCGGAGAAGATCCATATGTTTGATACACCGCTTCTGCTGTTCCGCAACTGCGGACTGACAGTGGAGCAGCAGATAATCAAACGTATTTTTGACATTATCTGTTCACTGATCATGCTGGTGGTCTTTTCTCCGGTGCTGCTTCTGAGTGCACTGCTGATCAAGGCATACGACGGAGGTCCTGTATTTTACAAACAGGAGCGTCTGACAAAGGACGGAAGAGTATTTCGGATCTATAAGTTCAGAAGCATGAGTGTGGACTCTGAGAAGCAGGGAGCACGTCTGGCCATGAAAGGCGACAGCAGAGTGACTCCGATCGGACGTGTGCTGCGGAACATTCATTTTGATGAACTGCCGCAGATCCTGAATATTCTGAAAGGAGATATGTCTGTGGTCGGACCGCGTCCGGAACGTCCGGAAATTGCAGCAGAATACAGCAGGGAACTCCCGGAGTTTGATTATCGACTGAAGGTAAAGGCCGGACTGACCGGTTATGCGCAGGTGTACGGAAAATATAATACGACACCGTATGATAAACTGAAGCTTGATCTGACTTACATTGAAAACTATTCATTTTTGCTGGATCTGCAGCTGATTGCAACGACAGTCAAAATCCTGTTCCAGAAAGAAAACACAGAAGGTGTGGAGCAGTGGCAGACAACCGCATCGGTGAAGAGCGGTACAGCTTCAGAGGGCAATAAGGAAAAGAAAGGGAAAAGGGCACAGTGATGGAGCCTCTTGTATCAGTGATTATGCCGGCATACTGCTGCGCGGCAACCATACGGACTGCTGTTGATTCTGCACTGGCACAGGATGTGCCGGTAGAGATTATTGTTCTGAATGACAGATCGCCGGATGAACTGGATTCAGTCATGGAAATATACAGGCACTGTCCGGAAGTCCGCTACGTACACAATCAGGAGAATCTGGGTGCTGCAGCTGCGCGCAACCGGGGGGTCAGACTGGCACGCGGTACATATGTCGCCTTTCTGGACGCGGATGACTGGTGGGAAACAGGAAAGCTGAGAAAGCAGCTCGAATGCATGGAGCGGGAGAATGCAGTTCTGTGCGCTGCAGCGCGGGAACTTGTGACACCGGACGGGGCGCTGACCGGCAGAGTGATCGGGGTGCGGGAACGGATTACTTATCATTCTCTGCTGCTGCACAATTGTATCAACTGTTCTTCGGTGATCATGCGTGCGGAGGTGGCGAAGGTATTCCCGATGGAGCATGAGGACAGCCATGAAGATTATATTCTGTGGATGAAAATTCTGAAAAAATACGGATATGCTGTGGCGGTGAATGAACCTCTGCTGAAATATCGCCTCACTGCAAAGGGAAAATCCGGAAGCAAGCTGAAATCAGCGGGGATGACTTATACTGCGTATCGGTATGCAGGCTTTGGAAAACTGTCTTCAGCGGTGCTGTTTGGTGCATATGCGATAAATGGTGTGCGCAAGTATGCCGGAGCATATCTGCGCGGATTGAGATCCGGGAATTGAATTTGTGTCATGCAGACCGGAAGAGCTGATTCAGATGGCAGGTGCCGGTTGTGAAGTCTGATAGTTACAGCATTAACTATTATATGGAAAGACAGGGTCAGTCTGCACGTTTGGCTTGCAGGCTGACTTTTCATATGTTAGAATGACAGAGATTAAAACGATTCTTCAGGAATCGATCTGTCCTGGCTGCAGACTGCAGTGACAGGTTCCACTATATTAATAAGGAAAAGAGAAAGAGACGGAGGAAAACGACCATGATTCAGAAGCTGATTTCAAACATCCAGAAAACAAATGCACCGATTGTTGTAGGTCTGGACCCGATGATGGGATTTATTCCGGAGCATATTACAAAGAAGGCTTTTGCGGAGTACGGTGAGACACTGGAGGGGGCAGCGGAAGCAGTATGGCAGTATAATAAAGCAATCGTAGACCAGATTTATGACCTGATTCCGGCAGTGAAACCGCAGATTGCCATGTATGAGCAGTTCGGACTTCCGGGAATGGCAGCATTCAAGAAGACAGTGGATTACTGCAGCGAGAAGGGACTTGTGATCATCGGTGATGTAAAACGTGGTGATATCGGTTCTACATCAGCCGCATATGCTACAGCGCATCTCGGAAAAGTGAAGGTGGGAAGCAATCTGCTGACACCGTTCGGAGAGGATTTCGCAACAGTGAACCCGTACCTTGGAACGGACGGTATCAAGCCGTTCATCGATGTATGTAAGGAGGAGAAGAAGGGACTGTTCATTCTTGTGAAGACATCCAATCCGTCCAGCGGAGAGTTCCAGGATCGCCTGATCGACGGCAAACCGCTGTATGAGCATGTCGGAGAAAAGGTTGCCGAGTGGGCAGAATCCTGTATGGGTGATAAATACAGCTATATCGGAGCTGTTGTAGGTGCTACTTATCCGGAAATGGGCAAGGTACTGCGTAAGGTAATGCCGAAGTCCTTCATCCTTGTTCCGGGATACGGTGCACAGGGCGGTAAAGCAGAGGATCTCGTTCATTATTTTAATGAGGACGGACTTGGCGCTATCGTAAACTCCTCACGCGGAATCATCGCAGCATACAAGCAGGAGAAGTATGCGGCATTCGGCTCAGAACACTTTGCAGAGGCAAGCCGTCAGGCAGTAGTCGATATGATCGCGGATATCAACGGAGCGCTGGAGAGACGATAAACAATTCTGGAACAGAAGAGGAACAGAGACAGGGCGCTGTGCGGGCCATAGATGACGGGAAAGTCATAAGCGGTGAAGCACTGCGCCAGGAGCACATATATGTGTGACGGAGGAAAGAATGGCAGATAAATTCAAAGAGCAGGCAACCGTACTTTCTCAGGAGATGATTGCTACTCAGATTTTCAGTATGTGGCTTGGAACGGAGCAGATTGCGCAGGCAGCAGTGCCGGGACAGTTCATTTCCGTTTACAGCAACGATTCAGGAAGAATGCTTCCGCGGCCGATCAGTATCTGTGAGGTGGATAAAGAGAAAAATGCGGTGCGTATTGTATACCGTGTGGCAGGTAAGGGAACAGATGAGTTCAGCCGCTGTACAGCGGGGGACAGGCTGGAGATTCTCGGACCGCTCGGCAATGGATTCCCGGTGGATCGCTGCCCGGAAGGTAAAAAGGCGTTCCTGATCGGCGGCGGCATCGGAATTCCGCCGATGGTGGAGCTCTCCAGGCATATCAAAGGTGAAGTGCAGGTAGTGGCAGGATACAGAGACGAGTTGTTCCTGACGAAGGAACTCTCTGCCAACGGCACCATGTACATTGCAACAGAGGATGGCAGCACAGGTACGAAGGGGAATGTCATAGACTGTATTCGTGAGAATGGTCTGACTGCTGATGTGATCTATGCATGCGGACCGACACCGATGCTGCGTGCACTGAAGGCTTACGCGGCGGAACAGGGAATCGAATGCTGGCTGTCGCTGGAGGAACGCATGGCCTGCGGAATTGGCGCATGTCTGGCATGTGTCTGCAAATCAAAGGAAGTAGATCATCATTCCAATGTGCATAACAAGCGAATCTGCAAGGAAGGCCCGGTATTTGCAGCTGAGGATGTGGAACTGTAATCAGGAATACCATTGGACCACAGCGTTTCGTATGGGTGTGGTGTGAAAATACATCTGACATGTGATATAAAGGGCATCAGAGGAGATAATACTATGTATAATATGAAAGTGAAGATAGCCGGAGTGGAACTGAAGAATCCGGTCATGACGGCATCCGGTACATTCGGCTCCGGAATGGAATACAGCGAGTTCGTGAATCTGTCGAGACTCGGTGCGGTTGTGACAAAAGGTGTGGCAAATGTACCGTGGCCGGGCAATCCGACTCCGAGAATTGCAGAGATCCGGGGAGGAATGATGAATGCCATCGGTCTGCAGAATCCGGGCATTGATACGTTCTGCGAGAGAGACCTTCCGTTTCTGCAGCAGTATGATACAGCAGTGATCGTAAATGTCTGCGGACATTCCACGGAAGAATATTGTGCAGTGGTTGAGCGGCTCGCCGATCAGCCGGTTGATATGATGGAAATCAATATTTCCTGTCCGAACGTGAAGTGCGGAGGTATTTCTTTTGGACAGGATCCGAAGGCAGTGGAAGAAATCACAAAGGAGATCAAGCGCCATGCAAAGCAGCCGGTCATCATGAAGCTCAGTCCGAATGTGACAGATATTACGGAGATCGCACGTGCGGCTGAAGCGGGCGGAGCCGATGCGGTATCCATGATCAACACACTGACCGGTATGAAGATTGACGTAAACCGCCGTACATTTGCAATCGCAAATAAGACAGCCGGTGTATCCGGTCCGGCAGTGCATCCGATCGCAGTGCGTATGGTCTATCAGACTACGCAGGCAATCAGGATTCCGATCATCGGAATGGGCGGAATTGCTACAGCGGAGGATGCGCTGGAATTCATTCTGGCAGGAGCTACGGCAGTTGCAGTCGGTACGGCAAACTTCCGCAATCCGATGACGACAATTGAGGTCATTGACGGCATTGAAGATTATATGAAGCGACAGAATGTTGAGGATATCAATACGCTGATCGGAGCTGTACATTAATGTGAAGCATAAAATACAGGAGGATTACAGAGAATGGAAGCATACAAGCAGGAATTTATTGAGTTTATGGTGGAAAGTGATGTACTGAAATTCGGAGATTTCACATTAAAGAGCGGCAGAAAGTCTCCGTTCTTTATGAATGCAGGCGCATATGTGACCGGTTCACAGCTGATGCTGCTGGGCGAGTATTATGCAAAGGCGATCCACGACAATTTCGGCGATGATTTTGATGTGTTATTCGGACCGGCATACAAGGGAATTCCGCTTTCTGTAGCAACAACGATCGCATATGCAAAGCTGTACGGAAAGGAGATCCGTTACTGCTCCAACAGAAAAGAAGTGAAGGATCACGGTGATACCGGCATCCTGCTCGGAAGCAAGATAAAGGATGGAGACAGAGTTGTGATCATTGAGGATGTTACTACATCAGGAAAATCCATCGAAGAAACTTTCCCGATCCTGAAAGCACAGGCAGATGTGGAGATCAGGGGCCTGATGGTTTCTCTGAACCGTATGGAAGTCGGTCTTGGCGGCAAGATGAGTGCACTGGATGAGATTCGTGAGAAATACGGCTTTGAGGCACGTGCGATCGTGACAATGGCAGAGGTGGTAGAACACCTGCACAACAGAGAATGCAATGGAAGAATTGTGATTGATGATACAATTAAAGCTGCAATTGATGCATACTATGAGCAGTATGGTGCATAAAATAATCAGGGGCATATAATATGAACGAAAAATTATTTAAAACAGTTTCCAATATATCAGTCTGGAATATTGTCATGGGAGTTGTGATTCTCGTAACGGGAATCACATCAGGAGTACTGCTCCTGATCAGCGGAGCAAAATTAATGAAAAGCAAACATGAACTTATGATCTGATGACGGCAGTGATGCGAAAATGGATACGGATTTTCGGAGCATGTCTGTTCGGTGTTTATGTTGCGGGGCTGATTTATTTTCTGTTTTTGGCGGAAGGTTATGGGCGCGGAATGAATGGCGCTGTATATGATTACAATATTTATCCGTTTCGCGAGATCAGGAGATATCTGACCTGGCGGCAGGTACTGGGAATCCGCGCAGTACTGCTGAACCTGGCCGGAAATGTGATCGGATTTATTCCGTTTGGGACACTGCTTCCGCTGATCGTGCGGAGCGCACGAAAAGCATGGAAGGTGACCCTGCTTGGATTTGAGATCAGTCTGCTGGTCGAGATATCGCAGCTGCTGTTTCAGGTCGGCTGTTTCGATGTGGACGATATCATTCTGAATACACTGGGTGCACTGTTTGGGTATCTGGTGTATGCGCTGACGTCGCGGCTCTATATTCTGATAGAGCGGAAAAACATCCGAAAGAGGGGAAGATAATGGCGAAAAGACAGGTATATTCCTTTGTAGAGAGGAAACATTCTGCAAACGGAATTGCATCTGCAGTGCTTAGTATACTGTCTCTGCTGGTGCTGGCGGCACTGCTGGCGGTGTCGTTTCTGATGCGTGGTATGGCAAATACCTGGATCGGTGCAGCCGGTTTTACAGGAATTCTGATGGCTGTCGGCGGTATCCTGTATGGTTTTGCAGGATTTCGCGATGACTGCAAGACCTACATCTGCTGCAAGATCGGAACGATTCTGGGAACACTTGTGATAGCAGTGTGGTTTTTTATTGTATGCATCGGAATCGTGAATGCATAGTCAGGGCATGAATAAGTGTGGGCTGCTGTGAGGCGGCCCATTTTTCACGAAAACAATGAGCCGTGCAGAAAGAAACGACAGGAGGTTGTGCACGGTGAAACCAATGAGCCTGAGAGGAGGTCAAACATGAGTCAAAGAACCGAAAAAGAAAATATTCTGACAGAACGATACGACCTTGCGATGGAGCGCATCCATTCTATTTGTACGGAAGAGACTGTACCGGAACCGTTCTGTGACTATTTCAGAAAAACAGCAGAGTTTCTTCTGCAGATGGAGGAGCTGAGGAACAGGCTGAATTCCGGTGAAACTGCATCCTATTCTCTGGAGCAGTGGCAGGAGCTGAATACGGCGCTCTATTTCGATATCCTTCCGCAGCAGTATGAGACGAGTTATGGAAACCCGGCTTACGCTGTTGCCGGACTCGGCGAAGTGCACGGCAGAATTCTCAGTTTTCTGTACACGGAACTGAGGGGATTGATTGTCTATATATTCGAGGATCGTCTGGAGGAGACGGTTGTCCTGTTGGAACTGTTCATCGAAATCTACAATCGTTTTGAGGATCCGGAACTGCCGGAATACAAGGATATCCAGCAGATCGTATACTGGTTTGTCAGTGATTACAGTGAACTGTTTGTGACGCAGCGCATTCGCGCCGGAATTGATCCGAGCCTTGATTTTGCGACCAGGATCATCATGGAATCTGATCTGAACAATCTGCGCTATCTGTATCAATACGGCGAGTATGTATCAGAAAATGAGCTAAGAACAGCTGCATATCTGAATACCCTTTCAGAAGAAGAGATTGCAGCGATGGCGGATACTTATACGGAAGGGTATCGAATCGGATTTGTGATGGGCGGTAAGGACATCACGAAAAAGAAGACAGTCAATATTCGATATAATCTCGGTTTCGAGCGTATGATCCGCAGAGCAATTCAGAATTTTGAGAAAATCGGACTGCAGCCGGTCATTTATCGTGCTGCGGTCAGCACGGTAAATAAGCGTCAGCATATAAAGATCGGCTATATGGGGGCCAATCCGAACAAGCAGTTTGATTATGACCATCGTGCAGACAATGCGATTTATCTGGACAGAAAATTTGTGGAGCGCAAGCTGGGGGTAATGCGTACTGCATATGAGACGCACCGGCAGCTGGCCAGATGGCATGGCGGGCCGGCTGTTGTAGAAGTGTTCGGAGAGGCACCGTTCGTTCCGCAGGCGAAGCAGGAGGCGTACCATCTGTCTGAGAAACAGCAGAAGATTTCTGTGGCGGCGGACAATGATGCCTCCCGTCTGACGAATCAGTATATTATCGGAAAAGAGCGCAGCTTCACGATCATTGCGTTTCCGGTTCCGGAGATCGGAGATCAGTTTGAAGCAATTTTCCGTGAGACTGTGAAGATCAATACGCTGGATTACCAGCTGTACCAGGGAATTCAGCAGGTGCTGATCGATGCGCTGGATCAGGGTACAGCTGTGCACATTAAGGGAAAAGATGCCAACCGGACTGATCTGACAGTTGCATTGACGGAGCTGAAAGATCCGGAGAAGGAAACATTATTTGAGAACTGTGTAGCGGATGTGAATATTCCGGTGGGCGAGGTGTTCACTTCACCGAAACTGACCGGTACGAATGGTGTGCTGCATGTTTCGCAGGTGTATCTGAATGAACTGAACTATGTGGATCTGGAGGTTCATTTTGAAGAAGGTATGGTAGTTGATTACAGCTGCGGCAATTTCCGGACAGAAGAAGAGAACCGCAATTATTTTCTGGAAAATGTCATGTATCATCGGGAGAGACTGCCGCTGGGCGAATTTGCAATCGGCACCAATACAACGGCATATGTGATGGCGAAGAAATATCAGATCGCAGATAAACTGCCGATCCTGATCGCGGAAAAAATGGGACCGCACTTTGCGATCGGTGACACATGCTACAGCTGGCAGGAGGACACACCGGTCTTCAACGCGAATGGAAAGGAGATCATTGCGAGAGACAATGAGGTATCGATTCTCAGAAAAGAAGATCCGGCGAAAGCCTATGTTGGCTGCCATACAGATATTACGATTCCATACGAGGAGATCGGGCATATTGACGTACTGCGTGCAGATGGAAGCAGAATCCGCCTGATCGAGGACGGAAGGTTCGTGCTGGCGGGAACAGAAGAACTGAACCGACCGCTGGATGAGCAGTGAATAGAAGGATAGAAAGATAGAAGAATAGAAGAACGGGAGAAACAGGTTAAAAATACGGAAGCGGGATCGCACAAAGAGCGGTCCCGCTTTTTTCAGAACAGAAAGTTCCTGTTTCGAAAAAAGAAAAACAGTACTTGACAGAATACATGTATCGGTGTATTATTCAACTAGTACACCGACACACAAGTACACACAGAAAAGGAGGGCACTATGGAGTTCAATGCAGCACTTCCGATTTATCTGCAGGTAATGACGATGATTAAGCGCGATATCGTCACCGGAGAGTTGCAGCTGGGAGCAAAGATGCCGTCTGTTCGCGATATGGCACTGCAGTATACGATCAATCCGAATACGGTCAGCAGAGTATACAGGGAATTGGAGAATGAGGGCATCTGTTTTACAAAGCGGGGAATGGGAACATTCGTCACAGAGGAGACGGAGACAGTGAAACGATTGAAGGAAGAGATGGCACAGGAGCTGATGGCACAGTTTCTGGAAGGAATGAAGCAGCTTGGGATTTCCGAAGAGGAAGCAATTCAGATGATTAAGGAGAGGACAGAATGTTAGAGTGCAGGGAGATTACAAAGAAATATGGAAGAAAGACAGCGGTAGATCACGTATCGCTGCAGATTGAGCCGGGCAGAATTTATGCGATGCTGGGGCCGAACGGTTCAGGCAAGACGACGCTGATGAAGATGGCGGTCGGCCTGGTGAAACCGAATTCAGGAGGATTTTATTACAATGATGCTTCGGTGGGCAAGGAGAGCCGAAAAGAGATCGCATATATGTCGACAGAACCGTATTTTTATGACTGGATGACCGTGAAAGATGTGGGCAATTATTATGCAGACTTTTTTGAGGATTTTTCAAAAGAAAAATATGCAAGTCTGATCGAGCGCATGGAATTGACACCGGATCTGAAGACAAAGGCTCTGTCTTCCGGTATGATGGCGAAACTGAAAATTGCCGTGACAATGGCACGCCAGGCAAAGATCTATCTGCTGGATGAGCCGCTGAATGGAATCGATCTGCTTGCACGGGATCAGATCATGACCAGCATCATCGAAGCGATTGACGAGGATGTGACACTTGTGGTTTCCAGTCATCTTGTGGATGAACTGGAGAAGATCGTAGATTCTGCCATTTTCATGAAAGGTGGTCATCTCGTTGAGGCATGCAGCGTGGAGGAGCTTCGGATTGAGAGAGGGCTTTCCATTGTAGACCGTTACCGTGATATTTACGGCAGCAGCGGAAATTAAGGATTGTGGAGGAGAAAGACATGGGTAAGTTAATAAAATACGAATTCAGAAAGACAATGTTTTCTAAGATGATACTGCTTATCATTACGGCAATCGCGGAGATTGCTTTTCTGCTGGGTGTATTCCTGAAATGGGAAAAAGGACTGGCAATCGGTATATTCGGTCTGATGATGTGTGCATCGGTCGGCATTATCTATATCGGTATCGAAAGTATTTCCACATTTCAGAAGGATCTGAATACGAAGCAGAGCTACATGCTCTTTCTTACACCGAAGAGCAGTTTTCAGATTCTCGGAGCAAAGGTGATCGAGAATGGGATTGCACTGCTGCTGGCCGGTATTTTCTATGCAGTGCTTGCGGCGATTGATATCTCTGCAGCGATTCTGTATCTTGGCGGACTGAAGGAGTTACTGGAGCTTCTCCATGAACTTGCCATCAATATTCAGATGAATATCAATATTACACCGCAGGATGCGCTGATGTTTTTCTTCACACTGCTGACTTTCTGGCTGCTGGTGATTCAGACCGGATATCTGGCGATCGTGCTCAGCGCAACTGTTCTGGCTGGTAAGCGTTTCAGCGGATTCGTAAGCTTTGTACTGTTTATCCTGATCAACTGGCTCGTAAATTATCCGGTGAATCTGATTCCGGATATGGCGAACAGGTATGTTGAATTTACACTGATGATCGGGTTGACACTGTTGATCGTGGCGGCAATGTACGCGCTGACAGCATGGATCATGGAGAAGAAGCTGAGTGTGTAGTTATGAAACAGAAAATCAATGGAAGAGGCTGTAGCTTTCGGGCTGCAGTCTCTTCTATTCTGCCTGCAGGGGATAGCTGCTTTATACAGATATCATAAAATGCTTGGCAAAATGTAATAATTCTGGCACAATAGGAGAAACGGGTGCAGGCTGAGCGGGAAATCCCGGTGATAAGCGGCAAAATTCCGGTGATTGAAAGGACAGGAATGTCGGGGCACCCTTAAAGATCAGAATGGACAGGTGAAAAATGATACAGAGAATAACAGATACACAGATGGTGGATGACATATTCGGATCATGGGAGGAAGGAATCATATGGTCTGCCATGCAGGGAATGATGGGTGAAATCTATGCTGTGGTACCGGAGAACAGTGCATGCAGGAAGAGAGAGGAAAAACAGGCCGGAGCGTGTGATATGGTGAAACCATCCGCGGCAATGGTGATTCTGGGTGATTTCGTATATTTCGCGGGGGAGCCGGATCCGGAGCTGGTGAAGTTCAAGCCGGACTGGTGTACGCAGGATTTCATTATTCTCGTACCGGAGAACGAAATATGGGCACAGCTGATCGAACAGTGTTACGGTGGACGGGCCCAAAAAGTATCCCGGTATGCGATAAAAAAGGAGCCGGGGATATTCAACCGCAAAAAGCTGCAGAGTTATGCTGATTCCCTGCCGGAGGAATACGAATTGAGGCTGATGGACAGGGAGCTGTACGAGCGGTGTAAAAAAGAAGAGTGGGCGAGAGATTTTGTTTTTCAATACCGTGATTATGACGAATATGAGAGGATCGGGCTGGGTGTGGTGGCACTGAAAGAAGGCAGAATAGTGGCCGGAGTTTCTTCCTACTCAGGCTTCAGAGACGGCATTGAAATCGAGATAGTGACTCACGAGGATTACCGCAGGCGCGGACTGGCGACTGCCTGTGCTGCCAGAATTATTCTGGAATGCCTTGACCGGAACTGGTATCCGAGCTGGGATGCGCGGACTCTGTGGTCTGTAGGGCTGGCAGAAAAACTGGGTTACCATTACAGCCATACATATACGGCA
This sequence comes from Candidatus Choladousia sp., assembly GCA_045119335.1. GTDB lineage: Bacteria > Bacillota > Clostridia > Lachnospirales > Lachnospiraceae > Choladousia. Next base: position 44,630 of record JBGVDJ010000063.1, read on the forward strand.
TATGAAATAAAGGGATATTAGATACTTCGGGAACAGGGCTGTCCGGAAGTATTATGAAAATCTGCGGAGGAACATATGTGGAGGCAGGAGGCTCAATAGCTGATACATACAGAAAAACTGAAAAGAATATGGAACTTTGGGATGTTTACGATATTGCAAGAAACAGAACCGGCAGAACAATGGTCAGAGGAGAAAAATTCAAAGAGGGGGACTACCATCTGGTAGTGCATATCTGCCTGTTCAATGATAAGGGGGAAATGCTGATTCAGCAGCGTCAGCCGTTCAAAAAGGGATTTCCGGATCTGTGGGACATCACGGTCGGAGGAAGTGCGGTGCAGGGTGATGACAGTCAGAGCGCGGCCGAACGGGAATTGCTGGAAGAGCTGGGAATCAGGATAAATCTTCGGGGAGTCCGTCCGCAGCTGACCGTAAATTTTGACTGTGGATTTGACGACTATTATCTGCTGGAATATAACGTCGAGCCGGAAGATCTGAAACTGCAGTATGAAGAGGTACAGGCGGCAAAATGGGCATCGAAGGAGGAGATACTGGAGATGATGGAGCGAGGGGAATTTATTCCATATTATGCAAGCCTGATCGCTCTGCTGTTCGATATGCGTATGAAATACGGTGCGTATGACGGTGTATAGACGAAAAATGTGAGGGAAAACAGCCTGTATGTCAGGTGAAAAATCGGATAAAAAGAAATGTACCATTGACAATGATGCATTTAGTAGGTAGAATTTAACGGAACAGAAACTGCTCGGGGATATTATGCTCTCCGGGTTTTGCGGTTTTTGTCGACATAACAGAAAGAAAAGGAGCAGATACAATGGCAAAAGTTGGTATTGTTATGGGCAGTGATTCCGATATGCCGGTAATGAGCAAGGCAGCGGATATGCTGGAAAAATTCGGTATTGAATATGAAATGACAATCATCTCTGCACACAGAGAGCCGGATGTATTTTTTGAATATGCAAAGACAGCAGAGGAGAAAGGCTTTAAGGTGATCATTGCGGGAGCAGGAATGGCAGCACATCTGCCGGGCATGTGCGCAGCGATCTTCCCGATGCCGGTCATCGGTATCCCGATGCACACCACATCACTGGGAGGACGTGATTCCCTGTATTCCATCGTGCAGATGCCGTCAGGTATTCCGGTAGCGACAGTTGCCATCAACGGCGGAGCCAATGCAGGCATTCTTGCAGCGAAGATTCTTGCCACTTCAGATCCGGAGCTTCTTCAGAAAGTGAAGGATTATGCGGCTGAACTGAAATCACAGGTAGAGGCAAAGGATGCAAAGCTTCAGGAAATCGGCCACAAAGCATATGTGGAGAGCCAGAAAAAATAATGATACAGTCTTATCATTAGGAAAATATTATTAAGTAATATTATTATACTATACGAAACTTAAATACAACAGCAGTCATTGCGACACAGGAGGAAATCATGGATTACAAGAAAGCAGGAGTAGATATTGAAGCAGGTTACAAGTCCGTAGAGCTGATGAAGGAGCACATCAAGAAGACAATGCGTCCGGAAGTACTGACCAACATTGGCGGATTTTCCGGTGCATTTTCTATGGAAGCATTCAAGAACATGGAGAAGCCGACTCTCGTATCCGGCACGGACGGTGTAGGAACAAAGCTGAAACTGGCTTTTATTCTGGACAAGCACAATACAGTAGGTATTGACTGTGTTGCAATGTGCGTAAATGATATTGCATGTGCAGGCGGCGAGCCGCTGTTCTTCCTTGATTATATCGCATGCGGCAAGAACTATCCGGAGAAGATCGCAGATATCGTAAGCGGTGTTGCAGAGGGTTGTGCACAGTCAAACGCAGCACTGATCGGCGGCGAGACAGCTGAGATGCCGGGATTCTATCCGGAGGATGAATATGACCTGGCCGGATTCGCAGTAGGTATTGTTGATGAGAAAGATCTGATCACAGGAAAGGACCTGAAGGCTGGCGACGTGCTGCTCGGTATAGCGTCTTCCGGCGTACACAGCAACGGATTCTCTCTCGTGAGAAAAGTATTCCCGATGGAGAAGGAAGCACTGAATGTATACTATGAGGAACTGGGAACAACACTTGGCGAGGCACTGCTTGCTCCGACCAAGATTTATGTAAAGGCACTGCGCAGCGTAAAAGAGGCAGGTGTACGTGTGAAAGCATGCAGCCATATCACAGGCGGCGGTTTCTATGAGAATGTACCGCGTATGCTTCCGGAAGGAGTACGTGCAGTGATCAGAAAGGACAGCTACGAAGTGCCGGCGATCTTCCGCATGCTGGCAAAGCAGGGCGAGATCGCAGAAGAAATGATGTACAATACTTACAATATGGGTATCGGTATGGTAGTTGCAGTAGATCCGGCAGATGTGGAGAAGGCAAAGGCAGCCATTGAAGCAGCAGGCGAGACAGTATACGAGATCGGTACTGTTGAGGCAGGAGAAAAAGGAGTTACATTATGCTAAAGCTCGCAGTCATGGTTTCCGGCGGCGGCACGAATCTGCAGGCGATTCTGGATGCGATCGGTGACGGAACCATCACCAATGCAGAAGTTGTAAAAGTGATCAGCAACAACAGCGGAGCATATGCACTGGAGCGTGCGGCAAAGGCAGGAATCCCGGCACAGTGCATTACGCGAAAGATGTATCCGCAGCCGGAGCAGTTCGATGAGGCACTGTTGGCAGCACTGCAGGAATCAGGGGCTGACCTGGTCGTACTGGCGGGATGTCTGGTCGTGATCCCGCAGATTGTGGTGGATGCGTATCCGAACCGGATCATCAATATCCATCCGGCTCTGATTCCGGCATTTTGCGGAACAGGATATTATGGTCTGAAAGTACATGAGAAAGTTCTGGAGCGCGGTGCGAAAGTGACCGGTGCTACAGTACATTTTGTGGATGGTGGTACAGATACAGGTCCGATCATTCTGCAGAAAGCGGTTGAAGTGCAGGAGGGAGATACACCCGAGGTGCTTCAGCGCAGGGTGATGGAACAGGCGGAATGGATCATTCTCCCGCGTGCGATCGATCTGATCGCGAACGGATGTGTGGAAGTCCGGGAAGGCATCGCACATGTTCTGGCGGAAAAATAAAATAAAGGCGAATGCTGCCCGCGCGGGGAAGCATTGATATATGGAGGAATTCAGATGAAGGTACTGATAGTAGGAAGCGGCGGAAGAGAGCATGCGATCGCATGGAAAGTTGCTCAGAGTCCGAAGGTGGATAAGATTTACTGTGCGCCGGGCAATGCAGGAATTGAAGAATATGCAGAATGTGTTGATATCAAGGCGATGGAGTTCGAGAAACTGGCTGCATTCGCAAAGGAAAATGCGATTGACCTTACCGTGATCGGTATGGATGATCCGCTCGTAGGCGGTGTGGTAGATGTGTTCGAGGCACAGGGACTGCGTGTATTTGGTCCGCGTAAAAATGCAGCAATTCTGGAAGGCTCCAAGGCATTTTCCAAGGATCTAATGAAAAAGTACGATATTCCGACTGCAGCATATGAAAATTTTACAGATGCACAGGCTGCACTGGACTATCTTGAGACCGCGAAATTCCCGATCGTTCTGAAAGCGGACGGACTGGCACTCGGAAAAGGTGTACTGATCTGCAATACTCTGGAAGAGGCGCAGGACGGTGTAAAGGAGATCATGACAGACAAGAAGTTCGGCAGTGCCGGCAACTGCATGGTGATCGAGGAGTTCATGACAGGCCGCGAGGTTTCAGTTCTTTCTTATGTGGACGGAAAGACTATCAAAACAATGACTTCGGCACAGGATCATAAGCGTGCCGGAGACGGAGATACCGGTCTGAATACGGGCGGAATGGGAACATTTTCACCGAGTCCGTTCTATACGGAGGAAGTAGATGCATTCTGTCAGAAGTATATTTATCAGCCGACGGTGGATGCGATGGCGGCAGAGGGAAGAGAGTTTAAGGGAATCATTTTCTTCGGACTGATGCTGACACCGGATGGTCCGAAGGTGCTGGAATACAATGCGCGTTTCGGTGATCCGGAGACTCAGGTGGTTCTTCCGAGAATGAAAACAGATATTGTGGATGTGTTCGAAGCATGTATTGACGGAACACTGGATCAGATTGATCTGGAGTTTGAAGATTCGGCAGCTGTCTGTGTGGTACTGGCATCTGAAGGATATCCGGTCAGCTACAGGAAGGGCTTTCCGATTGAAGGACTTGAAAACTTCAGGGATAAGGACGGATACTACGTATTCCATGCCGGAACCGCAAAGGGGGAGAACGGCATCGTGACGAACGGGGGCCGTGTGCTCGGTGTGACAGCCAAGGGAAGCGACCTGAAGGAAGCCAGAAAGAATGCTTACGAGGCGATCAACTGGGTTTCTTTTGAAAACAAGTATTACAGAAACGATATCGGCAAGGCAATCGACGAGGCATGATCAGTACCGGATACGGCGGCTGAGAAATCCTGCCTGACATGGGTGTGGGGCAGGATGCCTGAAAGAAAGGGAGAGTATAATGAATAACAGGAAATACGGATGCAGAGCGGTTGTACTGCTTGCAGTGATGCTGGTATGGCTGTGCGGCATAACAGTAATGGCAGAAGGTGCATCAGGCGACAATTCTCTGTCTACACTGGGCATCACGACAGAAGGGGTAACAGTCTCACCGGAATTTTATTACAGCACCATTGAATATGAGGTAACCGTACCGGCCGGCACGACCCAGCTGGAACTGAATCCTGTGCCGTCCAATGAGAATGCATGGATTGTGGATATCACAGGTACAGAGCTTGTAAACGGAGAGACAACGACGGTGATCACCGTATCGGCAGAGAACGGCAGTCAGTACAGCTATTATCTGTATGTAAAGGAAGCGGCTGGTACGGAGACTGTGACACCGGTTGAAGCGGAGGTTCAGACAGAGCCGGAAACAGAGGAAGAGACCGAGCCGGAGACAGAAGATCCGCGTTATGTGAAGGTAGAACGGGAATCTCTGCAGGCAGCAGAAACCACGATTTCCGCACTGAAGACAGAGGCGGGCAGCTACCGCGATCGTATGGAGCTTCTGATGAATATTCTTTATGGAATGATCGCATTCTGCGTGGTACTTCTGTTTGTAGTGATCAACCTGCTTCTGAAGAAGAAGGATCTGAAGGCGGAGCTTCGCAATTACAGAGGATACGGCTATCCGCAGGATGGAGGATATCCGCAGCAGGCACCGGCCGGAAAAGAGAACAGAAAAGCTGCGAAAAAAGCGGAAAAGCAGGCTGCAAAAGAAGCTAAAAAAGAAGCTAAAAGGACAGATAAAAAGGGCAGGACAGAAAAGAATACTTACGGACAGGACAGTTATGAGGAACCGTACTATGATCAGCAGAACTATGGTCAGCAGAACTATGATCAGCAGGGATATGGGCAGCAGCAGGGATATGACCGTCAGGACTATGCAGAGGATTATTCCTGGCAGGAGCCGCAGCCGATGGCAGATGATCCGATGACGGTTCCAAAGCCGGCCAAGGCAAAGAAAAAGGCAAAGAAGATGCCGGAGTATGAAAAGACTCAGCAGTCCAGCGATTATCAGCCGCAGCAGGGCAAGAGCAGGGATGATGTTGAGATCACCATGATCGATCTGTAAAATGAAAACGGAGATCTGCTGCAGCAGGTTTTCAGGTGCAGATTCAGGAACAGGATTTCAGCAGTATAGTTTTAGCGATAAAATAGTATGATTGTACAGTTACAGATAACAGAAGGAAACAGACCGGTGCAGAAATGTGCCGGTCTGTTTTGTGTTTGCGCGCCATGGGCGCGCTCTAACGGTTGACAGTTCTGTGGAACTGTTATATCATGTGTATCACAAAGGAGGAAACGGTCATGATGATTGAAATAGATTTTCAGAGCGACGAAGCCATATACATGCAGCTTCGAAACCAGATCATCCTGGGAATAGCAACTTCCGTGATTCGGGAAGGAGATCCGCTTCCATCCGTCAGGCAGCTGGCAGGTGATATTGGTATCAATATGCACACTGTGAACAAGGCATATTCTGTTCTGCGGCAGGAAGGTTTTGTGACCATTGACCGCAGAAGGGGTGCTGTGGTCGCGCTGGATGCGGATAAGCTGCGTGCTGCCGAGGAGATACGTGAGAGGCTTCAGGTGATTCTGGCCAAGGGAATCTGCAAAAATATCTCACGCCGTGAAGTACACGAGATGGTGGATGAAATTTATGATACTCTGCAGACGGGCATCTGCGGAGAAATGGAATAGGCAGGAGGAGAATTCATGCAGGAGAATTATACGGACAGCGCACAGCAGGTACTCCGCCTGGCACGCAGATCAGCGAAGGCCTGCGGACACAGCTACGTCGGATCAGAGCATCTGCTGTTGGGACTGGTACAGGAGCCGAAAGGAACCGCAGGAGTGATTCTGAGAGCGCATCGGGTGGAGGCGGACCGGCTGAAGGAACTGATCGATCAGCTGATCGCGCCGAATGGAGGAATGCAGGTAGAAGAGCAGGCGGGATGGACACCAAGAGCCAGGGCGATTCTGCGGGACAGTGTGGAAACGGCGCAGTTTTTTGAAAGCCGGGAGACAGGTACGGAGCATATTCTGCTTGCCATACTGAAGGATGTAGAGAGCGTGGCAGCCAGACTGCTTCATACACTTGGGGTGAATCTTCAGAAGGTCTACATGGATCTTGTTGAGATCATGGGAGTTCCGGAGGAGAAATATAAGGAACTGATGAAAAATGCCCGTGCGGAGAGCATGGGACAGAGCAATACACCTATGCTGGACCAGTACAGCCGTGATCTGACTGATCTGGCATTTGCGCGCAGACTGGATGTCACGGTGGGTCGTCAGCAGGAGACGGAGCGTATCATTCAGATCCTCAGCAGGAGAACAAAGAACAATCCGTGTCTGATCGGAGAGCCGGGGGTGGGCAAGACTGCGATCGTTGAGGGACTTGCACAGCGCATTGTCAATGAGCAGGTACCGGAACCCATGCGTGGAAAACGCGTGGTCACTCTGGATATGGCAGGCATGGTCGCAGGCAGTAAATACCGCGGAGAGTTTGAGGAGCGAATCAAGAAGATTATTGCCGAAGTCACAGAGGCAGGAGATGTGCTGCTGTTCGTGGATGAGCTGCATACGATTATCGGAGCCGGCGGTGCGGAGGGAGCAATTGATGCGTCCAATATCCTGAAGCCGTCCCTGGCCCGCGGAGAGATTCAGCTGATCGGTGCGACAACTCTGGAGGAGTACCGCAAATATATTGAAAAGGATCCGGCGCTGGAGCGCAGATTCCAGCCGGTAAATGTGGAAGAACCGTCTGAAGCAGAGACGGAGGAGATTCTGAAGGGACTGCGTCCGGCCTATGAAAAGCATCATGGTGTGCAGATCACAGATGAAGCACTGCAGGCAGCAGTGAAGCTGTCGAAGCGTTATATCAATGACCGGTTCCTGCCGGATAAGGCCATTGATCTGATCGATGAGGCTGCGGCCAGATGTCAGCTTGGATATTACAGGATGCCTGAGCCGGTGATCGCATTGCAGAAGCAGCATGATGAACTGCTTTCCATGCGTGAAGCTGCTCTGAAAGAGAGAAATCTCGAAGAGGCAAAGAAATTTAATCTGGAAAAACAGGAAGTTGAGGAAAAGCTGGAGAAGCAGAAGAAACGCCTGCAGTCGCGGAAGAACGGGAAGGCTACGGTCGTTACAGCTGAGGACGTGGAGCAGATTGTATCTGTATGGACAAAGATTCCGGTGCAGAAGCTGGCGGAGCAGGAGGGAAAGAAACTTCTGAAGCTCGATCGTCTTCTGCATGAGCGTGTGATCGGGCAGGATGAGGCGGTTCAGGCCGTAGCGAAAGCGATTCGCAGGAGCCGTGCAGGCCTGAAGAGTCCGTCGCGGCCGATCGGGTCATTCCTGTTTCTGGGGCCGACCGGTGTCGGCAAAACGGAGCTGTCAAAAGCGCTGGCTGATGTGGTATTTGGCAGCGGACAGTCATTGATTCGTGTGGATATGTCGGAGTATATGGAGAAACACAGCGTATCACGTCTCGTCGGTTCTCCGCCGGGATATGTCGGATACGATGAGGGTGGCCAGCTGAGTGAGAAAGTGCGCCGCAATCCATATTCTGTGGTATTGTTCGATGAAATTGAGAAAGCGCATCCGGATGTGTTCAATATTCTGCTCCAGGTGCTTGATGAGGGGCATATTACGGACGGTCAGGGACGAAAGATTGATTTCAAGAATACAATTCTGATCATGACGTCAAACGCAGGGGCACAGTCAATTGTAGCACCGAAGCATCTGGGATTCGGCACGGGTACAGATGCAAAGAAGAATCATGAAAACATGAAGGCCAGCGTAATGGAAGAGGTGCGCAGGATCTTTAAGCCGGAATTCCTGAACCGTATTGATGAAATGATCGTGTTCCATTCCCTCGGGGAGGAACATATCCGTGAGATAACGGGACTTCTGCTGAAGGAGCTTCAGAAGCGCTGCGTAGAGCAGATGAATATCACACTGAAAGTAAGTCCGGCTGTGAAACAGCAGATTGCAAAGGAAGGATTTGATCCGAAGTACGGTGCAAGACCGCTGCGCCGCGCCGTGCAGAACCGTATTGAGGATGCGCTTGCGGAGGAAATTCTTGCAGGGCATGTGAAAGCGGGAGATACGGTACACGCGGCACTTCAGAAGGGAAAGATAGTATTTTCTGTCTAAATACTGGTTTTTTGAGTACGTTTATGATAAAATGTGTCTACCAGTCGGCCGGAAACGGCGAGCACAGATACAGTTTGGCAACGAAGGATTAATATGACGCAGGAGGGCATGTAAAATGTCAGAGATTAAAGAGCTTATACGCACAGAAGCAGACGGAACACTGAGTTTTGGAGATTACACACTGGCTGAAAAGTCCAAACGCTCCGATTACGAGCATGACGGTGATCTGTATAAGGTGAAGACGTTTAAAGATATTACAAAGCTGGAGAAGAACGGTATGTTCATCTATGAGTCAGTACCGGGAACGGCAGTGCACAATTTCCATTCTACACAGAATGGTGTTTCCTTCGAGGCAGAGGGAGAGAAAGACGCTCAGATCATCCTTGGCCTTGAAGAGGATGCGGAGTATAAGATTTATATTCACGATACAAATGTGGGAACAATGAATACAAATATGGGCGGCAAGCTTGTACTCAGCGTAGAGACCGGTGCGGCAGACAGCGTACTGGTGAAGGTAGTGAAGCTGTAAATGGCAAAGGCAAAAAGCATATTTTTCTGTCAGAACTGCGGTTTTGAATCTTCCAAATGGATGGGCCAGTGTCCCGGATGCCGGGAATGGAATACATTTGCGGAAGAACCGAAAGTGACAGTGAGAAAAACAGCAGCGGCTGCGGGAACCGGGAAGGATGTCCCGCAGCCGCGGACTCTGTCTGAGATAGAAATTACGGAATCGGCCCGTACCACTACCGGCATCGGTGAACTGGATCGTGTACTGGGAGGCGGTATCGTGCAGGGTTCCCTCGTTCTCGTAGGCGGAGATCCCGGAATCGGAAAGTCTACACTTCTGCTGCAGATGTGCCGCAATCTGGCAGGAGCAAAGCGCAGACTGCTGTATATCTCAGGAGAGGAATCGCTGCAGCAGATCCGCATGCGCGCGCAGCGTATGGGAGAGTTCACAGAGGATCTGAAAATTCTGTGTGAGACAAATCTGGAGAATATCCGTGAATCTATCATGCGTCTGAATCCGGAAGTCGTGATCATCGATTCGATTCAGACCATGTACAATGAAAATGTATCATCGGCTCCCGGCAGCGTCTCGCAGGTGCGTGAGACTACAGGCACGCTGCTGCAGATCGCAAAGGGCCTGAATATCTCCATCTTTATCGTCGGGCATGTGACGAAAGAAGGTGTTGTAGCAGGACCGCGTGTGCTGGAGCATATGGTGGACACTGTCCTGTATTTCGAGGGCGATCGTCATGCGTCTTACCGTATTTTGCGCGGAGTAAAGAACCGTTTCGGTTCCACAAATGAGATTGGTGTCTTTGAGATGCGCGAGACCGGTCTGGAGGAGGTGACCAATCCTTCTGAGTACATGCTTGAAGGAAAGCCGGAGGGGGCTTCCGGTTCTGTTGTGGCCTGTACGATGGAAGGGACACGCCCGATGCTGCTGGAGGTGCAGGCGCTTGTCTGCCGCAGCAATCTTGCGTTTCCCCGCCGGACTGCTGCAGGAACAGATCTGAACAGGGTCAATCTGCTGATGGCTGTTCTTGAGAAACGGGCAGGTCTGCGGCTGTCCGAATGCGATGCTTATGTGAATATTGCCGGAGGAATCCGCATGAGTGAACCGGCGCTTGATCTGGGAATTGTCCTTGCGATCATCTCCAGCATGAAGGATCAGCCGATTGATGAGAAGACCATTGCGTTCGGAGAAGTGGGATTGAGCGGAGAAGTGCGCTCTGTCAGCATGGCCGAGCAGCGTGTGCGTGAGGCACAGAAGCTGGGTTTTGATACTGTGATACTGCCGGCTGTGTGCTGCAGACAGGCGGCTCGGGTGGATGGAATTCACCTGATCGGAGTACGAAATGTGCGGGATGCCATGCAGGCGATTTTGTAAAAAAATATAAAAAAATGATTGACAATCATACCCCTTTATGGTATAAATGTCTGGTGAGTTGTTCATGAAGGGGTTTGGTCAAGTGGTATGACAGGAGTCTCCAAAACTCTTAGTGGGGGTTCGATTCCCTCAACCCCTGTAAAGGAGTCTGTAGTGGCAGACTCCTTTTTGTTTTGCACCAAAATGCTTTATTGCGTTAACAGATGGATACGTTAACAAAGAAATGCGTTAATAAACAGCTACATTAACTTGCAGAAGTATTAACTGCATATCGAAGGTTTATCTGGGAATTCTCAGAAAACAGCCGTTTATCTTCCTTATTTAGCTGCGTGAAAATTTGGCAGATTGCACAAACTGGAAGGCTAACCAGGAAATTACATTGACAAAATTCACGGAGTTTATTATATTTATATGTAATTGTGTCCTTATACTGAGGACATATGTGAGTACAAAAACGATAAAGGAGAGTGATTCATTTTGGCTAAGTATGTAGTAAAGAGAGTATTATTAGCCATCGTAACGGTATTTGCTATCTGTGCCATTACATTTTTTACAATGAATGCAATTCCGGGCGGCCCGTTCGAAGGCGAGAAGGCTCTGAGTCCGGAAGTCAAAGCAGTGCTGATGGAGCGCTATAATCTGGACAAACCGGTAACGACACAGTTTGTTCTTTATATGAAGAACCTGTTTCAAGGTGACTTTGGCGTTTCTCTGAAGACAGGCCGTGATATCGCAGATACGGTTCTCGGTGCATTCAGCATTTCTGCAAAGCTTGGCAGTACGGCAGCTCTTGTGGCGCTGATCTTCGGACTGATCTTTGGAAGTATCGCAGCCCTGAACAGAAACAAGTGGCCGGACAGACTGATCGTATTTCTTTCTACACTTGCGACTGCAGTGCCGAGCTTTGTGCTGGCTACACTGCTTCTGCTGGTATTCTGTATTCAGCTCGGATGGTTCCCGGTATGGAGCACTTCCAACCCGAACTATGTTCTGCCGGTCATTGCACTGGCCATGTATCCGATGGCATATATCACACGTCTGACCAAGACGAGTATGCTTGATGCACTGGGACAGGACTATGTGCGTACAGCACGTGCAAAGGGTGTATCACAGGTCAAGATCATTTTCAAGCATGCGCTGCGTAATGCGCTGATCCCGGTTATTACATACGTAGGTCCGATGCTTGCGTATATTCTGACAGGAAGCCTTGTTGTGGAAAATATCTTTACGATCGGCGGACTCGGTTCCAAGTTTGTTACCGGTATCACCAACCGTGATTATCCCCTGATCATGGCGACAACTATTTTCCTTGCCGTTATCATGGTAGTCATGAATCTGATCAGCGACCTTGTTTACAAGCTGGTAGACCCGAGAATTTCATTTGATTAGGAGGAAGAGCAGATGCCGAATGAAAATAAATTCCCGAAAAAAAATCCGCTCAGTATGCAGGTAGATCTTTCCAAATTTGAACTGGCAACTGACGAAGAAAAGGCACAGCAGGAAGTCATGAGTGAATCCACCACCTTCTTCAAGGATGGTATGAGAAAACTGATGAAGAATCCGCTGGCTGTATTCAGTATTATTGTACTTGTACTTGTGATTCTCACTGCCACATTCGGACCGATGATCGTTCCGTACGGCTACGAGGAGATCATTTCCGTAGACGGCAGACGTGACAAGACGGCAAAGAACCTGATGCCGTTCGAATGGTCCAAGAATGAGCAGAGATATATTGATGAAGGCGGCAAACTGTTCCCGCATATTCTTGGAACAGATGAGATGTGCCGTGACTATTTTGTCCGTATTCTTTACGGAACGAGAGTTTCACTCTGCGTAGGTTTCTTTGCAGCAATCCTTGTATTGATCATAGGATTGATATACGGAAGTATATCCGGATATATGGGAGGAAAGGTCGATCTGATCATGATGCGTATCGTCGATATTATCTATTCTCTGCCGGATATGCTGATGGTCATCCTGTTGTCGGTCGTGCTGAAGGAAGTATTGACCTCGAAGATCGAGGGTACCGTTTTTGCGAAGATCGGTGTCAACATGATCTCATTGTTTATTGTATTCGGACTGCTTTACTGGGTAAGTATGGCGCGTCTGGTACGCGGTCAGATTCTTTCCATCAAGGAGAATGAATACGTTCTGGCTGCACGGTCCATCGGCGCGAAGCCGGCACGCATCATTAAAAAGCATATTCTGCCGAACTGTCTGAGTGTTATCATCATTTCCACAGCTCTGCAGATTCCGTCCGCAATCTTTACAGAGAGCTTCTTAAGCTTCGTGGGACTGGGTGTACAGGCCCCGATGCCGTCACTTGGTTCTCTTGCAAATGCGGCCAGATCCGGTCTTCAGAGTTATCCGCACAAGCTGGTATTCCCGGCAGTTGCGATCTGTCTTATCGTGCTTGCATTCAACCTGCTGGGTGATGGACTGCGCGATGCATTTGACCCGAAACTGAGGAGGTAATGAAATGAGTACAAATAATAGCGAATACGTTCTGGAAGTGAATAATCTCCATACCTCATTTCGGACCGATTCCGGTGAGGTAAAGGCGGTTAACGGTGTTACGTTCAATCTGAAGCCGGGCGAGATCATGGGAATTGTTGGTGAGTCCGGTTCCGGTAAGAGTGTTACCGCATATTCTATTATGCAGATCCTGGCAGAGAACGGAAATATCAAAGAAGGCGAAGTGAAGTATCGCGGAGAAGATATTACAAAGTGGGATAAAAAGAAAATGGCTGAGTTCCGCGGAAAGCACTGCAGCATTATTTTCCAGGATCCGATGACCAGTCTGAACCCGGTCTTTACGATCGGAAGTCAGCTGATGGAAGCAATTCTTCTTCATACAGACAAAACAAAAGAGCAGGCAAAGGCACGTGCAATCGAGATGCTGGAACTGGTAGGAGTAAATGAACCGGCAAAACGTATTAAACAGTATCCGCACGAGCTTTCCGGCGGTATGCGTCAGCGTGTGATGATCGCTATGGCGCTGGCATGTGAGCCGGATATTCTGATTGCCGATGAGCCGACTACCGCGCTTGACGTTACGATTCAGGCACAGATTCTTGAGCTGATGCAGGAACTGCAGAAAACGCTGGGAATGGCGATCATCATGGTAACACACGATCTCGGTGTTATTGCCGATATGTGTGACAAGATCATTGTTATGTACGGCGGAAACATTTGCGAGCGCGGAACAGCGGATGATATTTTCTATTCACCGAGCCATGAATATACAAAAGGTCTGCTGCGTTCCATCCCGAACGTAAATGACAGCAAGGAACGTCTGATCCCGATCAGCGGTACACCGATCAATCTGCTGAACATGCCGAAGGGCTGTGCATTCTGCAGTCGGTGTGACAATGCGATGAAGATCTGTCTCGAACAGAAACCGGAAGAGATGGAGCTGAGTGAGACCCACAAGGCTTCCTGCTGGATGAATGTGAAGCGGATAATGGAAGAACAGGCAGGAGGTGTAAAAGCGTGAGTAACGAATATCTCGTTGAAGTCAAAGATTTGAAGCAGTACTTCCCGGTCAGTACGGGATTTATGAAAAAAACGTATCTGAAGGCAGTTGACGGTGTATCCTTTGCGATCAAACCGGGTGAGACACTCGGTCTGGTAGGAGAGTCCGGCTGCGGCAAGACGACAGTAGGACGTACCCTGCTTCGTCTGTATGAGCCGACAGGCGGCGAGGTTCTGTTTAATGGAGAACAGGTAACCGACAAAAATATCACCAGACTGCGCAAGGAAATGCAGATGGTATTTCAGGATCCGTATTCTTCCCTTGACCCGCGTATGACGGTCGAGGACATTATCGGAGAGCCGCTGGATGTACACAAACTGTACAGTTCAAAGGCAGAACGCCGTGACAAGATCCTTCATCTGATGGAGCTGGTAGGTCTGAATGCGGAGCATGCAAGACGTTATGCTCATGAGTTCTCAGGAGGACAGCGCCAGCGTATCGGTATCGCACGTGCTCTGGCAGTGGATCCGAAGTTCATCGTCTGTGATGAGCCGGTTTCCGCACTTGACGTATCCATTCAGGCGCAGGTCGTAAATATGTTCGAGGATTTGCAGGAAAAGCTGGGTGTTGCGTATCTGTTCATCGCTCATGATCTTCTGATCGTGCGTCATATTTCTGACCGTATCGCGGTTATGTATCTCGGCAAGATCGTTGAGATCGCGGATGCGGACGAACTGAATGAGAATCCGCAGCATCCGTATACGATTTCCCTGCTGTCAGCTGTTCCGATCCCTGACCCGAAGATCACACGTCAGAGGAAGCGTATCATCCTTGAGGGCGATGTACCGAGTCCGATGAACATGCCGACCGGATGTGCATTCCGTTCCCGCTGCCGTTATGCGACAGAGAGATGTGCGATGGAGTGCCCGCCGCTGGAGGACAGAGGAAACGGACATTTTGTTGCGTGCTGGAACAAATAACACCGGAAGTGAGCGGCGCATAAACTGTGAGCGGCAGTTTGACTGTCTGCAGCCAGGCTGGTCAGAAACAGGCCAGATAGAGCAAAGCGCGTGATTCCGGATGAAACAAAGCTGAATTGTGCAGCACGGCAATGAGAAATGCGGTATGCTACGAAAAAGATTGCACTATGATATGCAGATATATTATAATTAACACGAGTTTTCTGGGATGACCCCTTTAAACTATACATTATCTAAATGGAGGTAAAATTATGAAGACAAGAAAACTTATGGCTCTTGGTCTTGCAGCTGTTACAGCACTTGCTCCGATCTCTGCAGTTAATGCGGCAGAAGCAATTGAAGGCGCTGACGTAGCCAGCAGATCATCAGAATCAGCTCCGGAGTGGCAGGAGTACAACAACCTGATTTACCAGATTAAGACAACAACAGACACAGCTGAGCGTGAAGCTCTGATGCATCAGGCAGAAGATATGCTGATGGAGACAGGCGCAATCGTTCCGCTGTACTACTACAATGATATTTATCTGCAGAAAGAAACACTGACAGGTATCTACAGCAACAGCTACGGATTCAAATACTGGATGTTTGCAGATAACGGCGATAATACAACACTTCGTATGAACCTTGCAAGTGAACCGGACAAGCTTGATCCGGCTCTGAACACAACAGTTGACGGTGCCTGCCTTGTTGTTAACTCCTTCGAAGGTCTCTGCGCATACAACGAAGAAGGTGAGGTTTACCTCGCACTGGCTGACAGCTACGAAGTAAGCGAGGATGGTCTTACTTACACATTCACACTGAAGGATGACCTGAAGTGGAGCGATGGTTCCGAGCTGACAGCAAAGGATTTCGAGTATTCCTGGAAGCGAGCAGCTGATCCGACTACAGCAGCAGACTATGCATACATGTTCGACGGCATTGCAAAGACAGAGGATGGTTCTCTGGATGTAACAGCAAGCGAAGACGGAAAGACACTGACAGTTAATCTTTCAGCTCCGTGTGTATACTTCCTTGACCTCTGTGCATTCCCGGCATTCTATCCGGTACCGCAGGCTTCCGTAGAGGCAGCTGAAGGCTGGGAGGAGAATGCAGGTGCATGGGCTCTGGAGGCAGGTTTCGTTACAAACGGTGCTTACGTTCTTGAGAGCTGGACACATGAGGAGAGTATGGTTTACGTAAAGAACCCGAACTACTACAGAGCAGACGAAGTAAAGATCGAGAGAGTAGAGCTGATGCTGAGTGCTGATGATACAGCTATCTTTGCAGCATACAATGCAGGCGATCTTGATTTCGCTGATACAGTTCCGACAGATGAGATCGCTAACCTGCTTGACAATCCGGAATTCCATATCATTGACAATCTTGGAACATACTATGTATGCTTCAACGTAAACAGCCCGCTGTTCGAAGGCAAAACTGTAGAGCAGGCAAATGCTATGAGACGTGCTCTTACACTTCTGATCGACCGTGACTACATTGTAGAGAACGTAGGTCAGACAGGTCAGCAGCCGGCTAACACATTTATCCCGGCAGGTATGCTGGACGGTAATGGCGGCGAGTTCCGTGCAAACGATGATGCATATACATATCCGGACGAGGAAGCAGTCGGATACTACGATGCATCTTACGACGCATACGAGGACAACCTTGCAGAAGCAATTGCTCTTCTTGAGGAAGCAGGATACGTATTTGATGAGGATGGAATGCTCTCTGACGAGACTCCGATCTCCATTACTTATATCACAAACGAGGGTACGAGCCACGTTGCAATCGCTGAATCCATGCAGCAGGATTTCGCAGCAGTTGGTATCAATATGACGATCGAGACAGGTGAGTGGAATGTATTCCTGAACGAGCGTAAAGCCGGTAACTACGACATGGCTCGTAACGGCTGGCTGGCAGACTTCAACGACCCGATCAACATGCTTGAGATGTGGACAACAGACTCAGGAAACAACGATGTTCAGTTCGGAAGATAATCATCTTTGAATACGGTTGTGTTGAAGAATAATTAAAAACAGACGGAAAGCGGTGCAGCGAAAGCTGTGCCGCTTTTTGAAATTATTCGGCAGAATAGGCTGAATGAGAGACGCAGGGATGTGTGAAGCATGTTTTGCCTGTTTTTCGCAGGACTCGCGTGTCTGGAATTTTACGATGGACCGTGATATAATAGGCGCAGCTGAAGCAGCACATGAAACCTGTAAATGTGCCGGGAATAGAAAATAAGAAAGGAAATGGAAAAATGAGCAATGTAATTCCGGAACGTCTGGCGGCACTTCGTGCGCAGATGAGAGAAAAGGGAATGGATGCCTATCTGATTCCGACCGATGATTTTCATGCGTCAGAATATGTGGGCGATTATTTTAAGTGCAGAAAATATATGACAGGATTTACCGGTTCCGCCGGTACAGCAGTCGTGATGCAGGATATGGCAGGGCTGTGGACGGATGGAAGATATTTCATTCAGGCAGAGCAGCAGCTGCAGGGAAGTACCGTGACACTTTTCAAAATGGGTGAGCCGGGTGTGCCGACTGTCCATGAATTTCTTGTACAGAATCTGAAAAAGGGACAATGCCTTGGATTCGATGGAAGGACGGTCAGCGCAGGTGAGGCAGACGAGCTGGCCGGAAAGCTTGCAGAGAATGGGGTGACGATTGCCTGCCAGGAGGATCTGGTCGGTGAGATATGGACAGATCGGCCTGCACTTTCCTGTGAGCCGGTCAGTGAGCTGGATATAAAATGGGCAGGAAAATCACGCGCGGACAAGTGCAGAGAGATCCGTCAGGCAATGAAGGAGAAAGGAGCCGATATATTTGTGCTGACTTCTCTGGACGATATCGTATGGCTGCTGAACATCCGCGGCGGTGATGTTCCGTGCAATCCGGTCGTACTTTCCTATCTTGCAATGACACAGAATGAAATTCTGCTGTTTGCAAACGAAAAAGCATTTCCGGAAGCCGTAAAAGAGACTCTTTTTGCGGATGGTGTAAAACTTCTGCCGTATAACGACATTTATTCCTGGATTGCGACGGCGGAGACGGGTAAAACGATTCTGATGTGTAAGACAAAGGTGAACAGCCGCCTGGCAGCCTGCGTGCCGAAGGGGGTAAAGATCCTGAATGAAGAGAATCTGACGCTGCTTCCGAAAGCGATCAAGAATCCGACGGAAGTAGAGAATGAGCGCATTGCTCATATCAAGGATGGTGTGGCTGTAACCAAATTTATCTGCTGGCTGAAGAAAAATGTCGGGAAAAAGAAGATCACAGAGCTCAGCGCCGGAGAGTATCTGAATGATCTGCGGGCGCAGCAGGAGAATTTCATGGGCAACAGTTTTGATCCGATCATTTCATACGGTCCGCATGCTGCCATGAACCATTATTCCGCAACATCGGAAACGGATGTACCGATTGAGGCAGAGGGGTTTGTACTGGCTGATACGGGCGGACAGTATCTGGAGGGTACGACAGACGTTACGAGAACGATCGTAATGGGGCCGACGACAGAGGAGCAGAAGAAGATGTTCACAGCGGTACTGCGCGGCACACTGAATCTGGCAGCTGCTAAATTCCGCTACGGATGCCGCGGGCTGAACCTTGATTATCTGGCACGCGGACCACTCTGGGAGATGGGACTTGACTTCAATCATGGAACGGGTCACGGTGTCGGATATTATCTGAATGTCCATGAGGGACCGAACGGATTCCGCTGGAGAGTCGTTCCGGAGCGCAATGACAGTGCCGTTTTTGAGGAAGGTATGATTACCTCTGATGAACCGGGCTACTATGTAGAAGGAGAGTACGGCATTCGTCATGAGAATCTGATCGTCTGCAAAAAGGCGGAGAAGACATCCTTCGGACAGTTTATGTGCTTTGAACATCTGACGATGGTTCCGTTTGACCTGGATGCTGTTTTGCCGGAAATGATGACGGAGCGTGAGCGTATGCTGCTGAATCAGTATCATGCAGAGGTGTATGAAAAGATTTCTCTGTATCTGAATGAAGAAGAGAAGGAATGGCTGAAAGAAGCGACAAGAGAGATATAGACGCATATGGTGAAGCAGACAGCACATCCTTAAGGAACTACTGTGAATATTTGCTCTGAACCGGAATAAACAAAAGACGCGTCAGGAATGATCCTGAAGCGTCTTTTTAAAGTGCGGAAAAATTTCAAAGTTTTTATTTCTGAGTATTCTTATTGTAGATGATCATGAGTCCCTTCAGCAGCAGCAGATCATCAATGATGATGTCGCGCCTGCAGTAAGGAATGATCGTTTTGGCCAGTCCACCGGTGGAGATCACGGTGCATTTTTCCCCCAATTCATCTTCAATCCGTTCGATCATGCCGTCGATGCTGGAAGCTGTACTGTAGATGATACCGCTTCGCATACAGTCGATGGTATTGGAGCCGATGACCTTTTTCGGCGGATCCAGACTGATCTTCGGCAGCTGTGAAGTGCGGGAGGTAAGAGATTCCAGCGAAACACGCAGGCCGGGAATGATCATACCACCAAGGAAATTCCGGTCATGATCAATGACAGAGATAGTTGTGGCTGTTCCCATGTCGACAATGATCAGCGGAACAGGATAATCATGAATAGCAGCCACCGCGTCAGCGACACGGTCACTTCCGAGCTGTGCAGGGTTGTCCAGCATGATCTTCAGGCCGGTCCGGATGCCGGGTCCGACGATCATTACATGCTTGCCGGTCAGACGGACCACCGCATCGCGAATCGTATGTGTGACGCTCGGGACAACCGAGGAGATGATAGCCCCGTCAAATTCCTGATTGCTGAGATCGTTCAGCTCCAGAATATTTTTGATCAGAACGGTATACTCAAGCGCTGTCGAACTCTGATTTGTGGAAAGCCTTTCGATAAAAAGAATCTTTTCGTTCTCGAAACAGCCGAGAACAATATTGGAGTTGCCGATATCAACAGCCAGAATCATGGTTTTGCCTCCTGTTATGCATGTTTCGGAGCCGGAACGAAATGTGCCTTGTACAGAGCCATTCCGACTGCTCCTGTGATAATGGTAGAAGCGATCATTTCAAACACTGCATTGATTCCAACGAATCCGCAGATAAATGCAATAATATTTTTGCCGCCCATCAGATCCTGCATATAGGACGTGTTTCCGAAGAGAAGCACAAGTGCAGTCATAAAGAATGCCGTGTTCAAAAATGCCGAGCAGAAGCCGGTTATCATGCAGGCAACGGGAGTATGTGTGAATTTGCGTGCGGCTCTGAAAATGTATCCAAGCAGAAATCCGTCAAGAAGACGCGGAACAAACCGCTGAACAAATGCAAGAAACGGGTTGATACCAAACAGAATGGCTCCCATGGCACTTGTTCCGCCGATACCGATGCACTGCAGAAAACTGGTCATGCCGAAAACTGCGCCTGTGATCGCACCGCCCACCGGGCCGAGTGTAATAGCGGCGACTGCAACAGGGATTACATTGAAGGTAATCGCCAGAGGACCGATATTCAGATATCCAAGCGGGGTGTAGGCCATCAGAAGCAGGATGGCGGTCATCAGACCGAGAATGACGAGCTGCGATGTGTTGAATTTTTTTGCTTTCATAATAAAATAATTCCTCCTTGTTACTATTCCCTGCGGATATGCGGCATGGATCTGAACGTCTCCGGAAGATCCGGTGTTCTGCGTCATGTGGAGCAGATATACGGGGGAATGCGGTTACTGTCCGGACGGTACAATACCGCAGAACGTATGCTGTCTGCTGACTTCTGACATTTCCATTGCTGTTTTGCCAAACGGGATACAATACAATTACATCGGAAGTATAGCATGTTCTCCTGAATTGGACAACTGTGAAATTTATTGTATGAAAAGAAAAACAGAAAAA
>JBGVDJ010000064.1:0-3313 GCA_045119335.1 Candidatus Choladousia sp.
CTACAGATATTTCTTCAGATTCTCAGCCTTGTCTGTCTTCTCCCACGGCAGATCAAGATCATTGCGTCCGAAATGTCCGTAAGCAGCTGTCTGCTTGTAGATCGGACGGCGCAGATCCAGCATTTTGATGATTCCGGCCGGACGGAGGTCGAAATTCTCACGCACGATCTGTGTCAGCTTTTCATCGGACAGTTTTCCTGTACCGAATGTATCCACCATTACGGAAGTCGGCTGTGCAACACCGATTGCGTAGGAAAGCTGAATCTCACACTTGTCAGCCAGACCTGCAGCAACGATATTCTTTGCCACATACCGTGCAGCATATGCCGCGGAACGGTCTACCTTTGTGCAGTCCTTACCGGAGAATGCTCCACCGCCGTGTCTTGCATATCCGCCGTAAGTATCAACAATGATCTTTCTTCCTGTCAGTCCGCTGTCCCCGTGCGGTCCGCCGATTACGAAACGGCCTGTGGGGTTAATGAAAAATTTTGTCTCTTCATCAATCATATTCTTCGGAAGAATTACATCAAATACGTATTTCTTAATATCCTCGTGGATCTGCTCCTGTGTCACATCCGGATCGTGCTGTGTAGAAAGAACTACTGCATCGAGACGGGACGGCTTGCCGTTCTCATCGTACTCAACTGTAACCTGTGTCTTTCCATCCGGACGAAGGTAGGTCAGTGTTCCGTCTTTTCTTACCTTTGTCAGCTGAAGTGCCAGCTTGTGTGCCAGTGAGATCGGATACGGCATATACTCCTCTGTCTCATTAGTGGCATAACCGAACATCATACCCTGATCTCCCGCACCGATCGCTTCGATCTCATCGTCCGTCATAGTATTCTCTTTTGCTTCCAGAGCCTTGTCCACACCCAGCGCAATATCCGCTGACTGCTCATCTATCGCTGTAATAACACCGCACGTATCCGCGTCAAATCCGAATTTTCCTCTCGTATATCCGATCTCCCGAACGGTATCACGTACGATCTTCTGAATATCCACATATGCATTTGTTGTAATCTCGCCCATTACCAGCACAAGGCCTGTAGTGGTAGCCGTCTCACATGCAACACGGCTCATTGGATCCTTTTCAAGAAGTGCGTCCAGAATCGCATCAGAAATCTGGTCGCACATTTTGTCCGGATGCCCTTCGGTAACTGACTCTGAAGTAAACAGTAACTTATCCATTGTTCTTCCATCCTTTCTTTTCCTGCTGCTTTTCTTTTATCTGTTTTGCCTGTCGGCGGTCCGCTTTCCCAATATGCAGATACACATGTTCAGCATGACGATGTGCAGACTTGCTTCCGTTCTGATTTATTTTGTCTCACAAAAAAGTCCGCCAACAAGGCGGACTTAATAATTCTGATCATCAAATCCCCTTATTGTTCGAGATATCTCGCTCAGGTTGGCACCTTCCGTCACCGGGGTTGCCGTGGCTTCACAGATCCTTTGTATCTCCACCACTCTGAATAAGAGAAAAGCATATATTCTGTTGTAACCGCCTTATAAGCTACATTGTTTTCGTTTATTTGTCAATACCCATTTCCAATTTGTTGTCCGTTCAGACTACTTTTTTACAAACCGGTCCACAATATAGCGATTTGCCTCCAGCTCCTGACTGTCATCCAGTGGCTCCAGCTCTGTCACTCCGTATTTGCGTTCCAGAGCATTCTTCAGAAGATAGTCACAGACATGCGGATTTTTCGGAAGCAGCGGTCCATGCAGATACGTTCCGACTACATTTTTGTACAGAATTCCTTCCGCACCGCTAATGCCGTCATTTCCATGCCCGAACAGTACCCTGCCAAGCGGTCTGTTGTCTCCAATGTACGTACGTCCTCCGTGATTTTCAAATCCCACGATCGGATGACCGAACATTTCATTCTCTATCACAATATTGGAAATCAGCCGCGGACTTCCCTGCTCTGTATACAGATCCACCAGTGAAAGTCCCTCTATACGTCCGTCGTCGGTATCGTAATAGTGACCCAGGAGCTGATATCCCCCGCAAACAGCGATCACGACACCGTTATCTTCCACATATTCTTTGAAATCCTTCTGTATGGTCTTCAGTTTCTCGCAGACCAGCATCTGCTCACGGTCGGAACCGCCCCCCAGCAGCACAATATCCAGACCGGCAAAATCAATGAAATCCGTGATCTGAAATTCTCTGACTTCCGCTTCTATTCCCCGCCATTCCAGACGTTTTTTCATACACTGGATATTTCCTCTGTCGCCGTACAGATTCAGAAGATCCGGATACAGATGACCTATCGTAATTTTCATTTTTTATCATTCCTCCTGTAATGCGTCTCCTGTCACATTCCTCAGGCATACGGTTTATACCTTCATGAATTTCAGGATTCTTTCTGCATTTCCACCAGTATGTTTCTGGTAGAGAACAGTGCTGTATAATTTACCAGCACATACAGATTGCCGCATCCGTCTGCGATTCTTGCCTCGATTGCCTGTTTTACATCTGCAATGAGTTCAGATTCAATATCCACATACTTCATTCTCAGACGCATATCCTGGCATCGGATACCGCTCACTGTGATCGACCGGATCGTTTCTTCTTCAAAACGGTCAAAATCCACATCCCACAGCCATGAAATATCTGTTCCATCCTGTGCATTGTCATTGATCACAATGATCACATCCTTCCGTGCACGATCCTCCATCACCGAAGAAATATTCTGATTGAATCCAGCCGGATTCTTTGCAAGATTCAGAATGATCTTTGTTCCCTTTATCTCAAACTGCTCATTTCTTCCGTTCTGCGGATTGAAATCCTGCAGTACCTTTTCAAAATCCGGTATTTCAAGTCCCGCCGTTCTGGCCGCGCTGTATGCCGCCAGAATATTATAAATATTATAAAACCCCTTGTAATTGGCAGAAATATGACGTCCCTCCACATCAAAGTTCAGACCTTCTTTCATGTCAATTCCGGAAGCTTCAAAATCAATTTTGGGTCGTGTAAAGTCACAGGACGGACAGTTATATTTTCCGATCTGGCTGTAATGATAGAACTCATACTCCAGTCTTGCTCCGCACTTTTTGCAGAATCTTCCTTCCCGGATTTCATGCTCACTTTGCCTGTCAAACACACGCTCAGTGATTCCGTAGGTTTTGCAGGGATTTCCGCTCTCCATGGCAAGATAAGCAGACAGCGCATCATCACCGTTTACAATCACTGTCATGTCCGGCGCCATTTTCATGGCACGATCCAGCATGTTCATGGTAATATCAATCTCCCCGTAGCGGTCGAGCTGATCGCGGAACAGATTCGTCATCACCATATAATCCGGCTTAA
>JBGVDJ010000065.1:0-21615 GCA_045119335.1 Candidatus Choladousia sp.
GATGTTTCTTTTTCCTTCAGTCATTTGTACTTTGTGTACGGGTTTCTTTTCTCTTGCCATGATAAAAGGCCTCCTATGATTTTTAATTTTATCATAGAAGACCTTTAAAATCTTTATTTACAGAAAAATTTTCATACACTCGATGTAACAGACAAAATCCTGCCCCAGATCGAAGACTGGCAGAACCGCCCGTTAGATGATGTATCCCATATTAATTTCTGCTATTTGATTATATTTGCATTTTCCTTACTATGAAAATCTTCATACATAAATCAATTCTTTCAGAACAATTTCCTCCGCAATAGATTTATGTTGATTCTTTGCTCTTACCCACGCCATTGCATCTTTTTCTTTATCTGGCAGGGGTTCTTTCTCTTCCAACTGTTCCAAAATCCTTTCTTCCAGCTCTCTGGCTGCTTTCTCTACCGTCAGAAGATGTTCCCAGACAGTGCCTCGCATAAGCATTACCTGATATCTTGAATTCTTGTGATTTTTCAAATAATCTCTGCGTAAAAATCCATACTTACCAATCTCTTCCATCTGTTCACCTGATTTACAGGTAATATCCGGAATCAGATACTCTCCTGCCTGTCGATATGTTCCACCTGTATTTTCAAAAATACTTTTTTCTTTACTCATCGTTTTAGTTCCTTTCTCAGCTTTTTATTACTTATTCCGTTTTCTTCCGCCCATACCTTCAGCAGTTTTTCTATCAAATCAATCTGCTGTATCGGGCTATATTCTTTTGGAAAATACTTTCCGATTCTGTCCAATGGAATTTTGACCTGTTCTTTTTGATTTGGCTTCATTTCTCCCATAATCGAATAGATCATATCCAGATCAAGTTGCCCCTGCTGACTCATTCTTTTCATTCGATTTGCCTGTGAAAGATTCGGAATCGTCTGTTCCAGATCCATTACAGCGTATAATTCATACTGCTCATCTTCCGTCAAATAAGATATTTCCACCGCCGAACGAAGCGCCAGTTCTTCCCGGTCAACCATATCCAAAATCTTTGGAATTAAATTTGTCAATCGGATATAACGCTTAATCTGCGTCACACTTTCTCCAACCATTCTGGCTAATTGCTCGTTACTTCTAATCCCTGCTTCTTCGGTACATTGAATATTCAGTGTTCCATCTGTCGCAATTTCAGCTTCTAACCTTGATACAGATATAAGTTCCTGCTTCGGTCCCAATGGGTCCGAAGTGAAATTCCCCACCTTTCCCTGATGCTTCATAGCTTCCAGACGCATTTTATAGGCAAATGCTTTTTCACTCGGCAAAATTTTCTCTCTTTGCAGGTTACTATCCACCATCACCAGAACAGACTGATCATCATCTAAATTCCGTATGACTGCCGGAATTTCTGTAAGACCTGCCCACTTTGCAGCTTCTTTTCTTCTGTGTCCTGAAAGAATCTCATAACCATTTCCCTTCGGATGATTCCGCACAATCAGAGGAACAAGGACTCCTTCCCTTTCTATACTCTGTCTTAACTCAAACAGCTCCTGATTCAGTTCCACCTTAAAAGGATGTCCGGTAAAATCGTATAATTCCTCAATTTTAATCAGTACAATCCCTACTCCCGGATCGGCACACGCTGATGAACACATTACTTTCTTTTCCGTCATTTTTTATAATCCTCCTTAAAAATCTAAAAATGAAAAGGACACTCATCTTTCAGAAACTCTGAAAACAAGCGTCCTTTCGGCTTTTCTTAGATATTAAATTTTGAAATTATGAACTTATCCCGGATGTGTCCACTCATACGAGATGCAGAACTACGGATACGTCGATGCCGTTCAAAATCTGCTTTTTCTTGCCCTGTTTGCCTGTCGGTGCGAAACTCATATACCTCGCAAAATGCCGGAAATCCAACACTTTTACGAATTCACCCGATGTAGACAACATACGACTTCCACATGAATTGTGTGGCAAAATTGGTCCACACAGCAGGCCTTCTCCACACGATACCCGTTCTGCAGAAATACCTCCAGATCTCTTGCCAGGCTCGTAGGCTTGCAGGAAATATACACCATCCGGTCTACGCCATATTCTATGATCTTCGGCAAAGCCTTCGGATGGATTCCGTCGCGCGGCGGATCAAGTACAATAAAATCCGGTTTTTCCTCAATCTCATCAAGCACCTTAAGTACATCTCCTGCCAGGAACCGGCAGTTTTTAATTCCGTTCAGCTCAGCATTCTTCCATGCCGCACTGACTGCTTCTTCGACAATCTCAACACCGATGACTTCTTTCGCTACAGAAGCCAAAATCTGTGAAATCGTACCGGTACCGCTGTACAGGTCATACACTATGCTGTCCTTTGTATCTCCCACATACTCCCGGGCTGTCTGATACAGCACCTCCGCACCGTAGGAATTTGGCTGAAAGAAGGAGAACGGGGTAATCTTGAATTTCAGCCCCATGATTTCCTCATAAAAATAATCCTGGCCATACAGAATTCTTGTCTCATCACTGCGAACCACATCGGAAAGCGCATCGTTTATAATATGAAGAAATCCAACTATTTTTCCTTCCAGCGGCAGAGACAGCAGCCGTTCCTTCAGCTCACTCCAATCCGGATCCAGTTCACTGGTCGTTACAAGATTCACCAGAATTTCGCCGGTTGTGCTGCCGCGGCGCAGCAGCAGATGACGCAGGAATCCGGTGTGCTGCATTTTGTGATAGTAGGTATAACCCTGTCCGCGACAGTAATCCAGAACGCAGGTCAGGATCTCCGTCATATCGGAGTGCACCAGTCTGCAGTCATGTGTGTTCACTACATCGTAGGTACTTCCCTTTTTGTGCAGACCAAGTGAGAGCGGACCGCCTTTGTATTCATCTCCGAAAGAGAATTCCATCTTATTTCGGTAAGCGAATTCCTTCGGACTTCCCTTGATCCCTTCAAATAAATATTCCGGATTGCCTTCCGCGTCCACCTGTCCTCCGTTTCGGATTGCCTCGTCCAGCAGACTTTTTACCTGTGCCGCCTTCATCTTCAGCTGTTCCTCATAGGCCATGGTCTGATACATACAGCCGCCGCATGCCGGAAAACAGCTGCAGACCGGATCATGTGTCTCAAGCGCAGAGCGCTCCAGCGTTTCGAGCAGCCGCCCCTCCGCTTTATTCTTTCTTTTCTTATTAATAACGAAGCGCACCTTCTGCCCCGGCATGCCATTCTTTACGATAACATTCCCTTCCTCCGTATGGACAATTCCCTTGTTCGGAAAATCCACACGTTCAATGATGCCTTCCATAATCTGTCCTTTTTTCATTCCACTATCCTCCCGTGATTTATGGGCATTCCGGCATTCCTGTCAGTGCACTTCTCTCCGTGATTCATGACACTCCGGTATTCCTGCTGTAAGATCCACTTCCTGCAATGCATGACAAACTCTGCCTGTGAACCTCTTCTGTTCTGTCCGGAGATGTATCAGAGCGCAGTCAGGATCCGCACATCTGTCTCACACCCAAACTGTAAAAAGAAGCAGGTGCCCTTCGGCATCTGCCTCTTCGTAATAATTCTTATTCCTCAGCTGCCGGCTCTTCCTCAGCTTCTTCTGATTCTTCTGCCGGTGTCTCCTCTGCCGGAGCCTCTTCCTTCGGCTCATCTTTCTTCATCTCCGGGAAATCGTCATCCTCGAAGAAATCTTCGAAATCGTCCTCAAAATCATCTTCAAAATCTTCCAGATAATCCGGTGTGAAGTAACGGTATACTGCATATGCGATACCTGCTATTGCAGCCACTGCTCCGATAATTGCCAGCACCCAGAGAACAGTATTCTTTTTCTTCTCATCTTCTCTTTTCTGCAATGCCGCCATAAGTTCATCGATCTTTGCCATATGTTGCACTTCCTTTCCTGTTAATTGCCGGTGACCGGCCGGACATTCACTGCCCATTCCGTTATTTTAAAAATAGTATATCACAGTACCTCGGATTTTACTATAAAAATTTTCAAAAGAAACGGCTCCGGGAATCACTGTACTTTCACAAGCTTTGCAAACGATGCGAACATCTTTTTCGTGCCGACACGGTCGAAATCAACCGTCACCTCGTAATCTCTGCCGCCTTCCGCAACACTCTGCACTGTGCCTTCGCCGAATTTGATATGACGCACTCGATCGCCCGCTCCATAATCCAGTCCCTCTGCCTTTGTGACCTTGAACTGCTGCGGTTCAAATACTCTGGTCCGGAATGCCTCCCGTGCCTGCTGATAAGCCGCCGGCTGACGCTTCACTGTCTCACGTTTTTCCGGTTCGCTGCGTTTCTCTTCAGCAGCAAGCATTTCCTCCGGAATATCCTGAATAAACCGGGATACTTTATTATAATGAACCTCACCGCGCACCATCCTCTGCCGTGCCGCAGTCAGATACAGCTCTTTCATCGCTCTCGTAATACCGACATAGCAGAGTCGGCGCTCCTCCTCCAGATCAAGCGGGTCTTCAGAGGAAATGCTCATATAGCTCGGGAACATACCATCCTCCATGCCCACGAGGAATACGACCGGGAATTCCAGTCCCTTCGCGCTGTGAAGCGTCATCATCAACACATGATCCTGATCTTCTTCCAGACTGTCAATATCAGCGACGAGTGCAACCTCTTCCAGAAAGGCAGCCAGCGTCGGCTCTTCCTGGGTTTCATCAAAGGATGCTGCCTTACTCAGCAATTCATCAATGTTTTCAATACGCTCTTCCGCTTCGTCTGTCCCCTCAGCCTGCAGTTCTTTTGTATAACCGGTTACCTCGAGGATATCCTCAATCATGTCACGGATTTTGAAAAACTCCTTTTTACTGCGGAATGTCTGGATCATCTTTACAAAATCCTGCAGCTTTCCGACGCTTTTTCCGATACCCGGAATGTGATCTGCAACACACAGGGCCTCATAGAAGCTCATATCCTGTGCAATGGCAAACTCCTGCACCCGGGAGATTGTCGTCGCGCCGATACCGCGCTTCGGCACATTTATGATACGGCGCACCGCCAGATCATCTCCTGCATTCTCAATGGTCTTCAGGTATGCCAGAATATCCTTGATTTCCTTTCGGGAATAGAAATTGATGCCGCCGACAATTTTGTACGGAACGTTCGCCATCAGAAATTTTTCTTCAAACATTCGTGACTGTGCATTCGTACGATACAGGATTGCGCAGTCCCCATATTTCCATTTTTCCATGCTCACTCTGCCATTGATCAGCCCGGCGACATACTCCGCCTCCTCAAACGCGTTCATGAACTGACGGAAGCGGACACGGTCACCTTCTCCGTTCGCAGTCCACAGAGTTTTGGTCTTTCTTCCTTTATTATGGCTGATAACTGCATTTGCCGTATTCAGAATATTCTGGGTAGACCGGTAGTTCTGCTCCAGACGGATAACCTCTGCATCCGGGAAAAAATGTTCAAAATTCAGGATGTTTCCGATATTGGCCCCGCGAAATTTATAAATAGACTGATCATCATCACCTACAACGCAGAGATTCTGATATTTCGACGCAAGGAGACTGACCAGCCTGAACTGTGCCGTATTCGTATCCTGATACTCATCCACCATAATAAAGCGGAACCGCTCCTGATAATAATCCAACACTTCCGGGCAGCTCTGGAACAGCTCGACCGTCTTGCAGATCAGGTCATCGAAATCCAGTGCGTTATTGCTATGCAGCTGCTTCTGATACTCTGCATACACCTGTGCTGCCTTTGTCAGGCGCAGATCTCCCTGCACTTTCGTTGCATATTCCTGCGGACTGATAAGCTCGTCCTTTGCAGAGGAGATAATGCTCATAAAAAAGCGTTCCTTGTAAATCTTGGAATCGAGATTCATACGCTTGCAGATATCCTTGATCAGAGACTTCTGATCATCCGCATCGTAAATCGTAAAATTCGTGCCGTAACCGATCCTGTCTATGTATCTTCTGAGAATCCGGACACAGGTGCTGTGGAATGTCGCCACCCACACTCTTTGTCCATCGCAGTCCAGCATCCGCTCAACACGCTCCCGCATCTCTCCCGCTGCCTTGTTGGTAAAAGTGATTGCCATGATATTCCATGGATCCACTCCCTTCTCCTGCATCAGCCAGGCAATCCTGTGTGTCAGCACTCTTGTCTTACCTGAACCTGCTCCCGCCAAAATCAAAAGCGGCCCCTCATAGTGGCACACTGCCTTATACTGTTCCGGGTTCAATGTATCAAATATACTCATAACTTCCTCCGTATCTATTGTTTTGCACCATATCTGCTGCATTACCGGCTTCCCTCCGTTTTCACACATTTTCTGTTCATCCGGTACTTCAGCTTCTGAACACTTCCCTTTTCACAGGACTTTCATCTGTTTCACACATCGATCTTCTCACGGCCATTCCTTCCGCTTCTGTGCACCGATCTGCTTACGGTATCACTCATCAAATTCTGCCGTCACGGTAAACCCGCTGTCATCCGTCCGGACCTCCGCCACAATACCTTCCCGTACCTTCAGGCGCTCCCGGTTCGTATAGTTGGCGGACATTGCCACCGCCGGTTCGATTGTATAATACCAGCTGGAGGGCAGCACACCTTCGCTCACAGTCACACGATCCCCCGGCTTCACCAGTCCTTCCCGCTCCATCTTGAATTCCATTCTGCGCATAAAGACACCTCCCGGCCCTTTCGTCATTACTTTCGGTCTTTCGCTGTTACTTTCGCACTTCGCTGTTACTTTTAATTCTCCGTTATCCGGGCAATTTTCTGCCTATCTATTCTACCTGATACCCTTTCGCCTTGCAAGTACCTTCCCGAATTTTCACTTCCATTTCCTTTTCAGCTGTTCTCAGAGCCTGTTTTTCATTCTGCCTTTGATTAATTGCTGATCAATTTCTGACCATCTTCCGGTCGATTTCGTGCAAATCCGAAGTAATTGCTGAATAATTCCCGATCAGTTTCCGATCATTGCCAAGGTATTCGGATTCTATTTTCAGTCCCGGACAGCGTATCTGATGCAAATATCAAAAGAGCACGCATTTTATATTCCATGGAAAATACGGCTCAGAGCTCCTGCTTTTGTCTGGCTTCTTCCTGTCTTTTCCAAAACGTCTCCCGCATCCGGAAATTTTCTGCTTGTTTTATAATATCGAAAACTATATAATGATACCAGAATTCAAAAGTATGTCCACAGTCTGAAATATCATAGAATGGACTGCCGTTTGCCCGGATATTATGCAACGGCACCACATGGATTTACATGCAGACTAAATCAGATTTTCATTTTCAGATTTCAGAATTATAGAATTTAAAATTACAGCAGAGGTGATAGAAATTGAAACAGGAATATACAAAACTGCTAGCCGATATAATCAGGCAGATGAGCAATACAGATCACGTCAAAGTGTCTGATATTCCGAACATCGACCTGTACATGGATCAGGTGACACATTTCATGGATGAACATCTGAGCCATACCATCCGGCATGAGGATGATAAAATCCTGACCAAGACCATGATCAATAATTATGCAAAGAACAAGCTGCTCCCGCCTCCGGAAAAGAAACGCTATACGCAGGAGCATATGCTCGTTCTGCTCTTTATTTATTATATGAAATCTTTCCTTCCGCTGAATGATATTCAGGCAATCCTCACTCCGATCACCAACCGTTTTTTCAATTCGGAATCCTCTTTCGGTATGGAGGAGATCTATTCCGAAATCTATGCGTTGGGAACCGAACAGATTCAGAAGACATGTCAGGATATCCTGTCCAGCTATCATCTGGCCGCCAATTCTTTCTCTGATTCACCGGAAGGCGATCAGGAATTTCTTCATCTGTTCGCTTTTATATGCCTGCTCGGTTTTGATATTTATGAGAAAAAGCAGGTCATCGAGAGAATGATCGATCTGCTTCCGGAACTGTCCGGTCCCGCAAAAGGCAAAAATGAGAAAAACAAATCCGCAAAAACAAAACAGCCAAAATCAGAGTAATAATATAGTATAATATAATAATACAATACAGAAAAAAGGGGTGCACATCCATGCACCCCTGATTATTATTCTTCTGTCTGCGCATTCTCCTTTTGCTTCATTCTGGAAAATACCATTTCATATCCGTCATTGCCATAATTCAGAGACCGGTTCACCCGGCTGATTGTTGCAGTAGACGCACCCGTCTTTTCAGCAATCTCAAGATAGGTCTTCTTTTCTTTCAGCATATGTGCCACTTCAAAACGCTGTGAAAGAGAAAGCAGCTCATTCACCGTACACACATCCTCGAAAAAAATATAACATTCTTCTTTATTCTTCAGACACATAATCGCCTCGAACAATTCGTCTACAGCTTCTGTCCTGATTTTCTTGCTCATATCCTGTCCTCTCCTGTACTTCATTCTGGTAATGTACCGAATTATATTGTAGCACGTTGCTTTAGCGCTGTAAAGTGTTTTATTCTTTTTTTAGAACTTGCCGTTCCGGAATCGATTGACATATTTCCGGTATTCCTCCACAGAACGGTTTACGATCAGATGCTCCGGAAAATCAATTTCTTCCAGCAGTTCCCCGGCAAAACTGTGATTTCCAACATCTCCGGCATAATGCGCATCACTGTTCACAATAATCGGCACTTCATACTTTCGGCACTGTTCCAGCATCACAATGTCATTCGGCCGCGTGTTCTGGCGCGCACTGAGAGGATTCAGCGAGCTGTTGTTCAGCTCCAGCAGCACATGACATTCTCTGGCCGCCCGCACCAGAGTCTCATAATCCAGCGGATACCGCGCATCATCCGGATGCCCGAGAATGTTGACCGCCGGATTCTCCATTGCTTTCAGGGCTGCACGTGTATTCTGTTCTTTCGTACCTGGTTTCAGGCATGCAGTATGCATGCTGGCAATTACAACATCCATTTTCTCAAGCAGCGCCTGTTTCATGTCGAGCGTACCATCGTAATCCATGATGTTCGCCTCCGTTCCGAACATGACCTCTACTCCGAAAAATGTACGTGGGAGCATACGCAGATTCATAAAATAGAACTCATGACACGTTCCAGGCATTTTCATTGCATGCTCCGTAATACCAAGCAGCTCCAGTCCATTGTCTTTCGCAGCCTGTACCATCTCGTAAATTGTATTGTATGCGTGGCCGCTGGCCAGTGTGTGTGTATGTGAATCGAGAACATATTTCATCCCATTTCCTCCTGCCCGTTTGCATTTCAGTCTCTGTTCTTTATTTTTATTCTTTTTTATTCTTTGTCCTTGTATCCTTTTACTCTTTTTGGCTTTTGTTCGTTTTTTTATCCTTTTTTTTGCGCTCCCGGCTCTTTTCATTTTTCAGATCCAGAAGTTCAGAAAATCCTTTTGGATGCGTCCGCGAGTTTGCACTTGGATTTCGCTCCAGGATAGATATCGCACGCCTCACAGCTCTGTCTTTCCGGTCTGCCAGAGCGGTTTCATGTTTCTGAACAGCGGTCTGCAGTTCAACCAAAGCACTCCGTATTTTTTCTGTATATTCACGCTCCTGAAAAGATTTGGCGCTCTGCAGCTGGAGTTCTGCTTCCTTTAATGCCTCTGCTGATTTCGCATGAATAGAAGCCAGCAGCTTTGTTCTGCGCTCACGCTGCTCCGCCAGACTTCGCTCTATCTCCTGCATATACTCCCTGAGCCGGTTGGAATTGCTGTTCATCTTCTCAGTCAGCGTATGGAAACACTCTTCCATACGCTCCACCACCTCGCTGCTGCTCGTCAGCTTTTCCATCAGTTTCTTCAGATCCAGCGCATTCTGCACGGATTTCGTCACATCAACCGTAAACAGAACCGTGAGTCCCAGACTGACCGCATCTGCAATTTCACCTGACACAGCCAGAACAAACCGTTCCACCGGAGGATGTATGAACCGGATCAGAATGACGGAAAAAATTCCCCAGCCAATTGAAACACCAAAGCAGATGTGACCATTTACATTACAAGGCAGATTACTGTAATCCCAGTATCGCATGTGAAACAGCCGCTCCATCACTGCGCCGGTCACATATTCCAGCACAGTCGCGCTCAGCATTCCCACCAGAAATACCAGCAGATTATCAGAGGACACCGGAAGTGTCGTAAACAGAATAATAATCGCCCCTGAACCATAGATAGGAAGCCACGGCCCGTAAAGAAAACCTCGATTGATCCATTTTCGTTTCTGAACGGAAACATAGCAGCACTCCCAGATCCAGCCGATCAAACAGTAAATGTAAAACATTAAGATCCATTGAGTCTGTGAATATATCATTGATTCACTCCTTTTTCAATTATGTACATAATCATAATACTTACTACACAATAATCACTTTGTCCAGTCTATTTGATTTATATCAGAAAAAGGATCAGGATTCCATTACCATTTATATCTTTTTGTCCATCTGCTTCCAGTGATGCGAAACACCATCTGTAAGCTTCAGCGCAACTATTGCTTTTCAAAAAACAGCAAGGAAACGTATCACCTTTCCTGCCCTTTCCCATATTATAGAAAGGAAGAGCCAAAAGGACGTAATTTATGAAAAAGAAAATGCTGGCAGCTGCCATGGCTGCACTGATGGCGGCGGCTGCAATGCCAATGTCCACTCTCGCGGAAGAAGAAAGTACCAGAGAACTGACCAAAGTAACATTGAACGAAGTAGCTCATTCTATTTTTTATGCACCGCAGTACGCAGCAATCGAACTGGGATATTTTGAGGAAGAGGGAATTGATCTGGAACTTGTCACCGGCTTCGGAGCCGACAAAGTTATGACGGCTCTCCTCTCCGGCGAAGCGGATATCGGTTTCATGGGATCAGAATCCTCGATCTATACCTACAGCGGCGGTGCATCAGATGCTCCGGTCAACTTTGCTCAGCTGACTCAGCGTGCAGGCAATTTCCTTGTTGCACGCGAAGAGATGCCGGATTTTGAGTGGAAAGATCTGATTGGAAAGGATGTACTGGGCGGAAGAAAAGGCGGTATGCCTCAGATGGTATTTGAATATATCCTGAAACAGAACGGCATCGACCCTGCCGCAGACGTGAACATTGATCAGTCCATTGACTTCGGTTCCACTGCCGCTGCATTTTCCGGCGGGCAGGCGGAGTTCACAGTTGAATTCGAACCAAGTGCGACTATCCTGGAGCAGGAAGGTGTCGGCTATGTAGTTGCCTCCCTCGGTACAGACTCCGGCTACGTTCCGTACACAGCCTACTGTACGAAATCAAGCTATATGGAGGAACACCCTGATCTGGTGCAGGGCTTTACGAATGCACTTCAGAAGGGTATGGATTATGTGAACAGCCACACGCCGGAAGAAATCGCAGAAACCATCGCACCACAGTTCACGGAGACCGACCTTGAGACGATCACCACGATCGTAACACGCTACTATGAGCAGGATACCTGGAAAGAGAATCTGATCTTCGAACAGGAAAGCTTCGAACTGCTGCAGGATATTCTGGAAGAAGCAGGCGAACTGGAGGAACGTGTTCCATATGAAGAGCTGGTGACCACGGAATTTGCGGAGAAAGCGGCAGAAAAATAAATACAGAAATCCGCCAAAGCAAACCTGATTTCTGCCAAAAACCAGATATATCACAATCCCAAAACAACTATCTCACTGCTTGAAAATATAACACATTACTGTTTAAAATGCCGGAGACATTCACAGCCTCCGGCATTCCCTTTTATTCGTCACGTACTGCTGCATTCGCTTATTTCACTGCATCAGGCGACATGCTCTCCTGCTGTGTCCCGCAGTTTCTATCGAATATCATACACACTGCGCAGTCTCAGCTTCGTCGCATCTCCGCTCTCAATCTTCACAGTCTTTGTACCCGCATTCATATCAAAGTAGTTATCGGACAGAATCAGGTCCTCATTCTCATTCAGGATTTCTACGCTCTTCGCGTATACATCCGCCGTCACTGTAATCTCGTCTCCGTTCACGGTACAGGTCAGATTCGGATTCTCATACCGGAAGTATTTCGGATATGAGAAGTTTACGGTACCGCCGGAAATTACAGCGCCGTCTTTCACAAGTTCGTAGCTGATATATTCACTGTAGATATCCACATCCGGGAATTCCACCTTGTCGAGCCATACACTGGTCAGAGCCGGTACTGTCACCTCATACTCGGCACTCTGCAGGATCTCCGCCTTCGGGTTGCGCAGTGCCCAGCGCACAGTCACCTGCTCGTCGCTGAATGTCTCATTTGCTACATTGAGACGGATGGACTTCTCAAACTCAAAATACTGCCTGTTCAGATCTTTTCCTGATGTCATCATTCCCTGCTCCTCACAGGAAATCATCAGCGGTGCAAAGAAACGTTTTGCATAATAATGCAGCGCCTTCAGTCTTCCGCAGTAATCAATGGAAGACCAGGAAGCAACCGGCCAGCAGTCATTGAGCTGCCAGTAAACAGCTCCCATACAACGTCCGCGGTTACGGCGGAAATGCTCCACACCATAGCGAATGCCGTCAGCCTGGAGCAGCTGCGATGCATACAGAACTGTACGGAAATCAGACGGATAGCGATATGTCTGCTGCATGTAATTCATGATCTTTCCGTTCGCACTGCCGTTTCTCTGATGCTTCTCCATCACATAGGAAAAAATATTATGATCAGCCGGATCATCGCTGATCTGCTCGATGGTCTTCATGGTCGGGAAGGACTGGAAGCCGAATTCGGACAGATAACGGAAGTAGAACTTGCGGTACTCTGTGAATGGCTTGTTTCCATGCCATACGTCCCAGTAATGTACGTCACCGCGATTCGGATCCTGCGGCCACTCGAAGCTTCCTCCTGAAGACGGGCTGGACGGCCAGTAGAATGTCTGCGGATCGTATTCACGCAGCACTTCCGGGATGATACGCTCGAACATGAACAGATAATCCCTCACTTCTTTCTGCTTTCTCACCCAGGTGCGGTCGTTCGTAAAACTCTCCATCTCATTGTTTCCGCACCACAGTCCCAGGCTGGCATGGTGACGCAGGCGTTTAACATTGTCGATAAACTCTGCGCGGATATTTTCCTCAAATTCCGGTGTCAGATCGTAAACGGCGCATGCAAACATGAAATCCTGCCATACGACCAGACCCAGTTCATCACAGATATCATAGAACCAGTCATCCGGATAGTAACCGCCGCCCCAGATACGAATGGAATTGAAATTCGCCCATTTGGATTTTTCCAGCAGCGCACGCGTTGTCTCCGGAGTCACGCGGCCCAGCAGATGGTCCTCCGGAATATAGTCGGCACCCATGGAGAAGATATCCACACCATTAACCCGGCATGCGAACTTATTTCCCCACTCGTCCTTTTCCGTGTTCATAGTCAGTGTTCGCAGACCGATTCTTCTGGTCCAGATATCCAGAATCTCATTCTCGAACAGCAGTGTCACTTCTGCCGTATATAAATGCTGCTCACCATAGCCGTTCGGCCACCACAGCATCGGATTTTCGATAGTCAGGCTCTCCGGACTGCCGTCCACGATCAGCTCAGTTCCGTCGGGAGCAGTCACCTTCACACGATAATGAAGACCGGAAGTCTCATCTATCTCCTGTTCCTCTGTTTCACAGGCATCCGCCGCATAACCGTATCCGCAGTCTCCCGCGCAGTCGCAGCAGTCCATCTCGGCGCAGCCTTCCACATCCACATCAAAATTCAGGATAACACGGTTCTCCAGATGCTCCTGTGTAACATACACACTGTCAATTCTCGCCTCACCAATGCCCAGAAGCGTCACCGGACGATACAGACCTGCATCCGGCAGATGTGCACCCCAATCCCAGCCAAACATGCAGTGCGCCTTACGGATGTTGACGAAACCATCCATCGCATCCTCGCTGCCAAGCGTGTTGCTGACCTTAAATGCCTCTTCAATAAATTTCGTCGGAGAATGGAACACGACACGCAGCTCATTATTCTCGGATTCCAGCAGTTCCTTTACCTCGTATTCCCAGATGCGGTGCATGTTGTCCGGTGCTCCGATGTGAGTACCGTTCAGATAAATATCTGCAATCGTATCCACACCGTCAAAATGCAGTACCACGCGGCGGCTCCCCAGCATCGCCTCATCGCATGTGAACGTGGTCACGTACTCATAATCCTCGTCCATCAGCTTCAGTGCTCTGTCCTCATTATCCTTAAAGAACGGATCCTCCATGTTTCCGTTTCTCAGCAGATCCGTGTACACGGTACCCGGCACCACTGCCGCCTGAAAATCATCATCCCCAACACGGCGCATTTTCCAATTCTCGGAAATTGTCTGTCTGATCATAAAGCCCTCCTGTTAAAACGCATTCAGGCAAATGCTCTCCCTTCTCCGAAAGAGCATTGCCGTATGCATTTCCTGTTCTTTTTCTGTAAATCTGCTGCAATACTGCCATACTGCAGCGCAGTCCGTTCCTCCGATCCTCTTACCCTTATTACTGTTACATTATACCTTTTTTACCTTGCAGTCTGCAACACTTTCCTGTGTTCCGCCGCCTGAAAATCATACCCGCACTGTCTGCTCTGTCAACCGCAGCTTCACAGCTCCATGCCATACTCCAATGCCTGAAATGTTACATTTCACAGTCCATTCTGCTAACCGGAGTTTTACAGGCCCACGGTCTGTTCTGCCTCCGAAATTTTACACCTCCACGGTCTGTTCCGCCTCCGAAATTTTACACCCGCACGGTCTGCTCTTCTTCCAGAATTTTACACTTCCACAGTATACTCTGTCACTCCGACCGGAATTGCGGTTTCCTTTACAGCGGCTCCATCATATACGCTCAGCTTCATCTCACCTGCCGGCTTTTCAAGCTTCACAGTAATGGCATTTCCGTTTCTCACTGCCGTGATCTCATTTACAATGCTTCCGTCTGTAGCCGGTACTCTGCAGACAGCCCTGGCACCATCCTTCAGCTGATACAGTCGAAGTGCCAGTCCCTCTGCATAATCGTAATCCGGACGGGTATTCACTGCACCGATCGGAAGCAGTGTGTTTTCTTTCACATACAGCGGCATAGAGAAATAGTCATACGTATCACAGTTCCAGCTGCCGCCCTCACGGACCTCACCGCTCAGAAGGTGCGTCCAGGTTCCCTTCGGCAGATAATACTCACTCACACCGTCCTCGCGCAGGATCGGAGCCACCATCAGCGCATCACCGAGCATATACTGCGTATCCAGATAAGTACATCCCGGATCCTGTGTAAATTCGAATACCATCGGACGCATGACCGGCGTTCCCTCTGTATGTGCTTCGATCGCCTTGTCATACAGGTACGGCATCAGGCTGCATTTCAGCTTTGTGAAATAAGCCACCACATCACATGCCTCATCATCAAACAGCCACGGGACGCGGTAACTGCCGGAACCATGCAGACGGCTGTGTGTTGACATCAGTCCGAAAGCCGCCCATCTCTTGTAAAGATCCGGAGTAGCCGTACTCTCGAATCCGGAAATGTCATGGCTCCAGAAGGAGAAACCGCTCATTGCGAAAGAAAGTCCGCCGCGAACTGTCTCTGCCATGGACGGATAATTTGCAAAACAGTCGCCGCCCCAGTGTACCGGGAACTGCTGTCCGCCTGCTGTTGCGCTCCGTGCAAACAGGACTGCCTCCTGCTCGCCCTTCACTTCCTTCAACAGATTGAATACCGCTCTGTTATACAGGAATGTATAATAGTTGTGCATTGCCTGCGGATCACTGCCGTCATAATAGTTTACATTCACCGGAATTCTCTCACCGAAATCGGTCTTGAAGCAGTCCACACCACAGTCAAGAAGTGTGCGGAGCTTGTCTGTATACCACTTCGCTGCATCCGGATTCGTGAAATCCACAAGACCCATACCTGCCTGCCAGTTATCGGTCTGCCATACCCCTCTTCCATCAGCACGCTTCAGCAGATAGCCCTTCTCAACACCTTCACGGAAGAACGGTGTTCCCTGTGCAATATATGGATTGATCCATACACAGATCTTCAGCCCCTTCTCATGATAACGGGAAATGGTTCCTCTGATATCCGGAAAACATTCTTCATCCCATTCAAAATCACACCAGTGGAATGCTTTCATCCAATAGCAGTCAAAATGGAATACAGAAAGCGGAATATCACGCTCAATCATTCCATCGATAAAAGAGCTTGTCGTCTGCTCATCATAATTGGTCGTAAATGATGTGGACAGCCACAGTCCGAAGGACCATGCTGGCGGAAGCGCCGGACGACCGGTCAGTGCCGTATAGCTGTTCAGAATCTCCTTTGGTGACGGACCGTAGAAGAAATAGTAGGAAAGTTTCTCACCCGGAACGGAAAATCCCACGTACTCTACCTTCTCGCTTGCCACTTCAAAAGAAACATTGTCGGTACTGTCAACAAACACTCCGTATCCGCGGTTCGTCATGTAGAATGGAATGCTCTTGTAGGAAATCTGGGATGCCGTACCGCCATCCTCATTCCATGTATCTACGACCTGTCCGTTTTTCACAAATGCCGTAAAGCGCTCTCCGAAGCCATAGACACATTCTCCGACAGAAAGGGACAGCTCATTGAGCATATACGGCTCATAGTCCTCAGTCAGATAATTGTGTGCCGGGAGCATAGTGGAAACCTTCTTATCCCAGCGCATCAGACCGAGATTGCGGAAACCGCAGGAAGTCAGAACCCTGCCGTCCGCTTCAAATGTGTAACCAAACTGTTTTCTGTTTACACGCACCTTCAGGACCCCCGTGTCCATCACGGCCTCTTCCTCAGTAATCTGTACATCCACATCACAGATTGTCTCATTCTTCTCAAACTCCGGAAGATGATTATCATATGCCTCAAAATGCCATGCCTTCACAGA
Source organism: Candidatus Choladousia sp. (assembly GCA_045119335.1). GTDB lineage: Bacteria > Bacillota > Clostridia > Lachnospirales > Lachnospiraceae > Choladousia. The sequence goes on from JBGVDJ010000065.1 coordinate 16,795, forward strand.
CACGATCCCTTTTCCACATGCAACAAATTCGATTGTGACCGTCGGCATGTTCAGCGCATCTCCGCGATGATTGATCCTGCCTACCGGTGCAACAATACGCATACCTCCCGGAATCCGGTCAACAGTAAATGCCTCCGCTGCAAACAGTCCGTTGGAACGCTCACTGCGCAGCCAGTAACCTTCTGTAAACTTCATGCAAAACTTCCCCCTTTTATTCATTCAGACCGTGTCGGTCCGTTGCTTTCCTCATTGCTTTCTTTATGTCCTTTTTATCACATTTTCAAGGATATGTCTTGCCATTTTTTCGTTTATTATAGTTATTTTTTGTCTGTTTTCTTTTTTTGTTCCTGTTCCCTGCGATAGCGCGCCGGTGTTGTTCCGTACGCTTCATGAAATGCCCGTATAAACGACTTCACATTCGGAAATCCGTTATTCAGTGCCAGCTCCGTCACTGTTACATCGTCCCCCAGCAGTTGCTGCTGCGCATGCCGCAGCCGTATCCAGGTAAGATACGAATGAAACGTCTGCCCCGTGGACTGCCGGAAAAATCTGGAAAAATATGTTGGGGTCATCCCCATGACATCTGCCATATCCCGGATGGACAGCACATTGTCATAATTCTGCTCCATATAGGAAATTGCTTTCTTGACACGCTTTGTACTCCGGCGTACGGCTGACGCACTCTCCTGATTTTCTTTTCGCACTCTGCATTCCCGCAGAAGGATCCCGCAGATTCTGCGCAGTTCAATAGAAAGTTCCAGCTCATAATACTCTTGCTTATCCTGATAGATTTCCGCACATCGCTGAATCAGTGCTGCAATCTGCTCCTGCTGTCTGCTTCCTTTTTCAATTTCAAATCTCCATTCATCCAGATCCGCACAGTATTCCCGCAGCAATTCATCCGACAGCAGAATCGTAACAGACCGCATGACTTCGGAGCCACTGGCATCCGTTTCATGCAGCTCGCCGCTGTTGACGAAAAAAATCTCTCCCTGACAGACCTCCATCGGTTTTCCGCTGATCCTGCCGCAGATACATCCCTCCAGGACAAGATCAAATTCCAGGTTATGGTGCCAGTGGAGCGGATAACGCAGCTGGTCCCGCCCCGTTCCTCCATAATAGATTCTGGCAGGTATCCTGTCTTCTGTCTCTACTTTCTCGTGATAATAATCCATACACTCCTCCATGTTTTCTGAGCTTACGAGCCGGCCAGTTTCCATTGCTTCCCTTTAACTGCCCTGCGGACTGCGCATAATACTTTCCGTCATGGGAAACGCAAAACAATTTTCCATGATAGAAAAAGAGGTACCGCAGCGTCTGCGATACCTCCTGCCCTGTGCCTGCCAGCACAGAGAAAATAACTCATTACAGAACAGACTATGCCATCAGCCTTTCACTGCACCTGCAACCATACCCTTAATGATCTGTTTGCTGAACGCAAAGTACAGAACAATGATCGGGGACATTGTAATCAGCATGGCAGCCATCTGCTTCGGATAGTCAGATGCGAACTGACCCTTGAACTGTGTCAGTGCAAGCGGTACTGTCTGCAGAGCCACATCCTTGATCAGAACGAGCGCGAATGAGAACTCATTCCAGCAGCTGAATACCTGAATGATCGCAACCGTCACAAGAATCGGTTTGCAGATTGGGAAAATGATCGTCCACAGTGTGTGTGTAAAGCTGGAGCCATCAATAGCCGCAGCCTCTTCCAGTGACACCGGAATCGTCTTGACATAACCTTCCACCAGAAAGATACCCATCGGAAGACCGAATGATACATACGGGAACAAAAGTGTGTACCACTGGTTTGAAATTCCGCATTTTTTGAATACAACGTAAATCGGAACCAGAAGGGAATGGATCGGGATCAGCATACCCATCAGGAACATGATATACAGAACACGATTCAGCTTAAAACGAATACGGGACAGAATGTATCCCACAATGAAGCTGAACGCAACGATCAGGACAATGGAAATCAGAGTCGTACGCACACTGTTCAGCATGGACTCCGCCAGATGATAGTCCGTATTGGTCAGAATACGGATATAGTTGACCAGCGTCGGCTCTTTTGGAAATCCGATCGTATCTGCATTAAATGCACGTTTTTCCTTCAAAGAGGAATAAACCATCCAGATGATCGGGAAAATACAGCTCAGAGAGAAAACCCAGAGCACAAGGTTCATAAAGAAACCAAGTATGCCTTTTTTAACTTTGTTTGCACTAACGCTTTTCATACTTATGCCTCCTTCTCTCTTGTTATGTAATTGATCAGAACCTGAGAACCTCCGATAACAAGCAGTGACAGTACAAAGATACCTACGGAGATACAGCTTCCGTATCCCATATTACTCTGATTGAATGAAATCTGATATCCGTACATGGCCATAACCATGGAAGAAGTACCCGGACCGCCTGACGTCATAACATAGATGTTATCAAATGCCTTCATGTTACCTGCAATACAAAGAGTAATACATACGAGCATTGTATTCTTAATGAGAGGCAGTGTGATGTACAGAGCCTTCTGAAATCCGTTTGCTCCATCGATTTCCGCACTCTCAAAAATTTCCGTACTGATACCTGAAATAGCAGAAAGGATGATTACCATATAATATCCGATATACTGCCAGATCAGAGGAATGGTAACAAGCAGCATAACCAGATCCGTATTGTTCAGCCATACCTGACACAGATCTTTTCTGCCGATTGCCTCCAGAAACCAGTTGATAAGACCATATTTGTTGTGGTAGATCATATTCCAGATCAAACCGATACATACTGCTGAAATCGTACTCGGGAAGAAACCGAAGGTACGATGAATTGTTTTACATTTTACCAGTTTGGAATTAACCATCAATACAAGTACAAATGCAATTCCAACCTGTCCTATAATACAGGCGATAACCAGATAGATGTTATGCCCGAACGCTTCCCAGAAAACCGTGTCGTTAAAAAGTTTAATATAGTTATCAATTCCGGTAAATGTCTTCTGTGGACCACCTTTCCACTCAAAAAAGCTGTATACAAGCGCTGTGACCAGTGGTACAAATACTGTAAAAATAAACATTGCTACAGGAACCAGAAGGTATAAAAATATCGTTTTATTCTTTGGCTTAATCGCATTTAACATAATTTTTTCCTCGCTTCCCTGCTGGTTAAAAAACCGTTCCGCTCACCGCCTTGGTGAGCAGAACGGTTATCTACATTCATTTTATGTGATTGTCAAACAATCCCTGTCGGGAAAACCGTTACGACCTGCTTCGCAGATTGTGTCGGAGCGAAAGCCTCGCTTTCCCCTGCTTCTTAGTAGTTAGCTTCGTATGCTGCCTGAGCGTTAGCTGCTACATCTTCCGGTGTCATGTCACCGTTCATCATTGTCTGAAGGTCTGTGTTCAGAACATCCCATACAGCGTTGGAGATGTAGGAATCGTAGATCTCACATGTCTCTGTATCAACGTAGCTCCAGTTATAGAAGTCAACTGTAACCTGATCGAAGTTAGAAAGGTCAACATCCTCAACCTTTGTAAGTCCGCCGAGAGCGTAGTTCTCTGCTACGTAGCTTGCAAATGCCGGACCTGTAAGCTCGTAAGCGAGGTCGATAGCTGCTGCCAGTTTATCCGGATCCTCAGCAACCTTGTTGCTGATTGCTACTGCGTATCCAAGACCGATGTTCTGAGATGTCGGAGCTTCTGTAGCGTCTGCCGGCTGCGGAAGAACTGCGATACCCATGTTTGCCCATTTCTCTTCGTCTGTTTCTTTCAGAGTTGCTGCGATGTAGGAATGATCCCAGTTACCGCCGATGAATGCTGCTGCATCGCCAGCGATGAAGTACTCACGAGCATCCTCATTTGTAACTGCGTTGTAGTCTTCGTTGAAGATACCTGTCTCAGCGAACAGTCTCTGTGTCTCAGCCAGTGCCTTAACGAATGCTTCGTCTGTGAAAGCTGCGCCGCCCTTAGCAACGAGGCTCATGAACCAGTCCGGACCTGTGTATCTGTTTCCGAGTGTGGAAAGGAAACAGGAGTTAGCCTGCCATTTTCCGCCGTTACCGAAGGAAATTGTATCGATGCCCTGCTCCTCGAAGTAAGCGTCAGCTGCTTCTACTTCTTCCCATGTTGTCGGGAATGACTCATAACCAGCTTCTGCCCACATAGCCTTGTCGTAGATAACTACTGTACATGTACCGCCTGTCAGTGCCGGAAGACCATAGATGGACTCGCCAACTGTGAACGGTGCAAAGTAAGCTGTGTTGTAGTCATCATAATACGGAGAAGACTTGATTGCTTCTGTCATATCATAAACAAGACCCTGTCCAGCCCAGTCGATTGTGTTCATACCCTGAAGCAGGAATACGTCCGGAAGGTCGTCTGCTGCTGCCAGTGTAGCGATCTGTGTCTTGTACTCGTCGTTTGCAAGTACGTTCTCGTTCAGTGTGATTTCCGGATGAGCCTCTTTCCATCCGGCGATTGTTGTACGGAATGCATCAGAACCACCGTTTCCTTCTGATTCCTCAGATGTTGAATAGTGCATAAGTGTCAGTTCACCTGTGTATGCCAGATCTGTGTCTGCTACCGGTGTTGCTGCGCTTGCGCTCATGCCAAGGGATGCTACCATAGCTGTTGCAAGTACTGTACTCATTACCTGTCTCTTTTTCATTTCTTTTCCTCCTTTTAGATATAATAACTTCTCGGAATCTTCAGCCTTGATTTTATAAGGGTTCTAGATCCCTATCTCAAAAAATCACCCACTTTTTTGCCGAAAGTACTTGACAAATCGCTCAAAATTTGCGGCGAAGCCGATTGATTATACTTTATT
>JBGVDJ010000066.1:0-72437 GCA_045119335.1 Candidatus Choladousia sp.
CCCTTTTATACTTGCTCAGATTTCTTTTCTATTATATAATATATTTAATTATGCGTTCACGGGGAACTACAGGATGGATCTGTGTCTGCCTGGTCTTCCGCGTGTCCGTTTTATGGCAGGAACGACTTCATATTCGGTGAAATATGTTTATATTATGGGGCGGAATATTTTTGACCCCGGCATCAAGTGATGAGAGGAGCAGAGTTGAGATGAAGCGTTGTATTATTTGCGGAAACGTCGGTGATGAAAACAGCACGGTTTGTGATGTGTGCGGCGGTTCGTTTGTAGACATGGCAGAAGATACTGTAGAAGATGCTTCAAATGAAGTATCCAAATCCGGTGATGAGGCGGTAGAACAGATCGCAAAACAGCTGGAGAAAATGCTTCAGTATCCGATGGAGGATGAAAAGACCGACGAGGAGGATGAACTGGCACAGCAGCTTGCAGATATATTGGAAGGTGATCTGCCGGCAGATGTGGAAACGCAGGATTCTGATGCCCGGACGGTTCAGGAAAACAGTGATGAGCTGACTGCGAAGAGTAATGAAGAGGCTGAGGAGGTCACTGCGCAAGCAGATGCCGAGGCTGTGAGTGAGGAAGAAGATCTGTCAGGCAAAGGGGCAGAAGAGAAATCTGAGGCACAGATATCACAGATGGGCAGACAGCCGCGCCGTATGAAGAGTGAACCCCAGATTTACGGACAGACTCAGATGGGTGACAGCGCAGCAGCTTACAGAGGGCAGCAGGGAATGGTGAGAAGGAATCTTCAGGGCCGCCCGGCGAATGGAATGCAGGGACAGCCGATGAACGGGGCACCGCAGGGCCGCCCGGCGAATGGAATGCAGAGACAGCCGATGAACGGGGCACCGCAGGGCCGCCCGGTGAATGGAATGCAGGGACAGCCGATGAATGGGGCACCGCAGGGCCGTCCGGTGAATGGAGTGCAGGGACAGCCGATGAATGGGGCACCGCAGGGCCGTCCGGTGAATGGAATGCAGGGACAGCCAATGAACAGAGTACCGCAGGGCCGCCCGATGAATGGAATGCAGGGACAGCCAACGAACGGGACACCGCAGGGACGGTACACAAGAGCAATCATGGAAACAGCAAGAAAGTCCATGAAATCCCCGATGTTTTTCCTGATTGTACTGTTGAATACAGTATATCTGGCAGGAGCCATTGCAGCGATTTTCATGAAGCAGCTGAATTATTCACAGTTTGGCAGACTGCTTACCGGTATGGAGCTTCCGTCTCAGCTTACAGGATATATGGATGAGCTTATGAACCTGCTTATGAAGCTTGATACGAGTGCAGTCGGTGTAAATATTGTGTTACATATTCCGCACATACTGTTTTGCCTGGGACTGTGGGCAATCTTTTTCGCGGCAGTCGGTGCGAAGGAAAAAATGTCCGGTGTCGGATTCAGTTTTATTAAGATTGTTGTTATTTTCAACATGATTGTGAAATGTGTTGTTCTGCTGGCAGGACTGATCGTGTCTGTGACACTGGTAGTGGCAGCGTGGGCATCCGGTACGAAGAGTATGATCGTCGGATCCGTTATCACGATGGTACTGATGATCATGATCACAATGCTGATCATTATGTACTACTTCTGCTACCTCGGTACGATTAAAACATGCAGACTGAATGCAAAGAGCGGGGAATCCTATGGAAAGGCATCTGCATACGTTGCGCTGGTATCTATTGTGGGAGCGCTGACTGCAGTAGTGAACCTGCTTTCCGGTATTGTAAATCTGGAGATCAGTAATATTGCAAGTGCGGCCGGAAAGATGGGCTGGATGATTCTGTTTGGTCTGTGGATTTTCAGCTACAGAAAGAAAATGAAACAGTTCGCGGAATAAATCAGTGGAATACTGAATCGATTTGCCGGGGAAAGAGAGCAGATTGGAAAACAGCTTTCTGTTATACAGAAGTCAGGAATTAAGAATAAGAATCATGAATCAACGATTCGCCGCAATGTGCCGGTGTATGCCGGTATGCTGCGGCGGATTTTTATATTATAGAAAAATCTGTTCTGAGATCCTGGTGTAGTGCAGGTATACGGGTCCTCAGCGGCAGGCTGTACCGGTTGAAAAAAATTTGCAAATAAGGTATATTTAGTGTACTATACAGGCTGAAAGAATGAAAACAGAACATGATTTAGTCAGAGATTTTGAATGAAAGAAGGATTGAAATGACAAAGGTAGATATTATTTCAGGATTCCTCGGTGCAGGAAAGACAACTTTGATAAAGAAGCTCATTCAGGAGGTTTTTGCGGGGCAGAAAATTGTACTGATCGAGAATGAGTTTGGTGAGATCGGAATTGACGGTGGATTTCTGAAGGATGCAGGGATCAATATTACGGAAATGAATTCAGGCTGTATCTGCTGTTCTCTTGTGGGCGATTTCGGCAAGGCACTCAAGGAAGTGACCGGGCAGTTTGCTCCGGATCGTATCATCATTGAGCCATCGGGAGTCGGCAAGCTCTCTGATGTCAGAAAAGCTGTGGAGGATGCTGCTGAAGAGGCAGGTCTGGTGCTGAATGCGCTGACCACAGTGGCAGACGCATCCAAGATTAAGATGTATATGAAGAATTTCGGTGAGTTCTATAATAACCAGATCGAAAATGCTGCGGCGGTGATCCTGAGCAGGACACAGAAGCTTTCGGAAGAGAAGCAGCTGAAGGCAGCAGAGTTGATCCGCGAGAAGAATCCGAATGCGGTGATCATTACAACACCGTGGGATGAGCTGAGCGGAGAGCAGATTCTCAATGCGATGGAAGGGACGGATGCTCTGGAGCAGATGCTGTTAAAGGAGACGGAGAAACATCACCATCATCATGACCATGATGAGGAATGCGGCTGCGGAGCGCATGAACACGAGCATCATCACCATGATCATGATGAAGAATGTGGCTGCGGAGCACATGAACATGAGCATCATCACCATGACCATGATGAAGAATGTGGCTGCGGAGCGCATGGACATGAGCATCATCACCATGATCATGACGGGGAGTGCGGCTGCGGAGCACATGAACACGAGCATCATCATGACCATGACGGACACTGCTGCTGCGGCCATGATCACGGTCATGAAGGTCATCACCATGCAGACGAGGTGTTCACATCCTGGGGAAGGGAAACACCGAGAAAATATACAGAGGATGAGATAGAGCAGATTCTGAAGACGCTGAGCGGATCAGAAGAGTATGGAATCGTGCTGCGCGCAAAGGGAATGGTTCCGTGTGCGGACGGCTCCTGGATTCATTTTGATCTCGTGCCGGGTGAATATGAGGTGAGAAAGGGAGCGGCAGATTACACAGGACGTCTGTGTGTAATCGGTTCCGGTCTGAAAGAAAAGAAGCTGGCTGAACTGTTTTGTTTATGATACAGGAGTGAGAGAGATGAATCTGGTACCGATTTATTTGATTACAGGCTTTCTGGAGGGCGGAAAGACTTCGTTTCTGCGTGATGTTCTGGAAGGCGGAGATTTTGATGATGGAGCAAAGGGACTTCTGATCCTCTGTGAAGAGGGAGAGGAAGAGTACGATGAGAAAACGCTGGCGCAGATGAATGTTGATATCATCACGGCAGAAGAGGAAGACGAATTTAATGTGGAATTCCTGAAGACGTGTCTGAAGCATTACCGGCCGGAGCGGATCTTTATTGAGATGAACGGTATGTGGGACTGCAAATGGATGTTTGAGCAGGAACTTCCGAGACAGCTTGAGATTGCACAGGTCATTACGGTGGTTGATGGAAGTACATTTCCTGTCTACCTCAACAATATGCGAAGCATTCTGAGCAATATGTTCCTGTATACGGAGATGGCTGTGTTTAACCGCTGTACAGAGGATATGGATCTGCAGTCCTTCCGCCGTACGGTGCGCGGACTGAATCCGCGGGCAATGGTTTATTTCGAGGACGAAGAAGGAGAACCGATCGATCCGGGTATGGATGTGCCGCCGTACGATCTGGATGCAGAGGTGATTCAGATAGAGGATGTGGATTATGGTCTCTGGTATCTCGATGCGTTTGAGACAAAAGAGCGGTATGACGGCAGAAAGGTGCGTTTCCGTGCTAAGGTCATGAAATCAAAGCGCTTTCCGGAGGGGGTATTTGTGCCGGGCCGCAATGCAATGACATGCTGTGAGGACGATATCCGGTTCGTGGGTTATCTGTGCAGGAGTGACTTTACGGGATTGCTGAAGTCTAGACAGTGGATCTGGCTGACAGCTACAGTGCGTTATGAATATCAGAAAGAGTACGGGGAGGAAGGTCCGGTGCTGTATGGTGAAAGCTATGAGGTGACCGGTGCGCCGGAGGAAGATACCGTATATTTTAATTAATTCAGGCATCAATATTGCAGCAAAAAAATAGACAGGGGGAAGCTTATGATCAGAAGATACGTGACTGGCACTCCGCTTGAGACGGAAGCGGTGCTGAACAAAATGAATGCGGAAACAGATGCGATTCCGTATCTGGAGAAGAATGAAAAAGGATTTGTGTACAGTCTGAACGACGATGACATTGTATATGGTCTGGGAGAAAATGTGCGTGGTATCAACAAGCGCGGCTGGATCTACAACAGCGACTGTACGGATGAGCCAAACCATCAGGAGGATACCAGATCGCTGTACGGCGCACATAATTTTGTGATCGTCAGCGGAAAAGAACGCAGCTTCGGAATTTTCCTGGATACACCGGGAAGGGTGAAGTTCGATATCGGGTATACGCATTATGACAGAATGGAGATTGTTCCGGAGGATGATGATTATGAGCTTTTTGTTATCGACGGGGATACTCCGGATGAAATTGTGCATGAGTTCCGCTCTGTGATCGGCAGAAGCTATATTCCTCCGAAGTGGGCATTCGGGTTCGGACAGTGCCGCTGGAGTTACTATACTGCCGATGAGGTAAGAGAGGTAGCTCGGCAGTACAGAGAGAATCATATTCCGATCGACATGATCTATCTGGATATTGACTATATGGAGCGGTATAAGGATTTTACGATTGACCGCAAGGCATTCCCGGACTTTGAGGAGCTGGTAGAGGAGATGAAGGAACAGGGCATTCGTCTGGTTCCGATCATCGATGCCGGTGTAAAGGTTGAGGATGGCTACGATGTCTATGAGGAAGGTGTAAAGAACAATTATTTCTGTAAGGATCTGGACGGCGACAATTTTGTAGTGGGTGTATGGCCGGGCAAATGCCATTTCCCGGATATGCTCAATGATGATGCGCGCCGCTGGTTCGGACGCAAATATCAGTTCCTGCTGGACAAGGGCATAGAAGGATTCTGGAATGATATGAATGAGCCGGCTATTTTCTATTCAGAAAAGCGGCTGAAGAAAGTGTTCCAGAAGCTGGATGAGTACAAAACCATGAATCTTGATGTCAATACATTCTTTGAATTTCAGGATCTGGTGACAACCATTTCCAAGAATCCGGAGGATTACCGCAGCTTCTATCATGAGCATAAGGGTCAGAAGATCCGCCATGATAAGGTACACAACCTGTTCGGCTATTACATGACACGTTCTGCATCGGAAGCATTTGAGGAGCTGGTGCCGGACAAGCGTATTCTGATGTTCTCCCGTGCATCCTATATTGGAATGCATCGCTACGGCGGTATCTGGATGGGAGATAACAAATCATGGTGGTCACACCTGCTGATGAATCTGAAAATGCTGCCGTCCCTGAATATGTGCGGTTTCCTTTATACAGGAGCTGACATCGGAGGATTCGGAGCCGATGCAACACAGGATCTGCTGCTTCGCTGGCTGGCGCTTGGTATTTTTATGCCGCTCATGAGGGACCATGCCGCTGCCGGAACGAGAAAGCAGGAGGCATATGCATTTGATGATACAGAATCCGCAAAGGGAATCATCGGACTGCGTTATCGTCTGCTTCCGTATATTTACAGTGAGTATATGAAGGCTGCGCTTAAGAATGAAATGTATGCGAAGCCGCTGGGGTTTGTATGGGGTGACGATGCCATCGCGCGCCGTGTGGAGGATCAGATGATGATCGGTGAGAGCATCATGATTGCTCCGGTTTATGAACAGAATGCGGAAGGTAGAGTGGTATATCTTCCGGAGAAGATGAAGCTGCTGCGGTTCAGGGGGACAGAGCTGACAGAAGAGACTGTTCTGGAACAGGGACATCATTACGTGGCAGTAGCACTGGATGAAGTGGTGCTGTTCGTGCGGAACGGACATATCCTGCCGCTGGCACAGGGCGGAGAGAATGTTGCTCAGGTGAACTGGGATGAGCTGGAGCTGTTCTATCTGGCCGAGGAGGGTGCAGAATATGAGCTGTACGATGATGACGGAAACGGAAAAGATGTGACTCTGGAAGGAAACATTTCCGTGCTGCGTGTATAGAACCTGTGCTGATGGTGAGCTTTCCGCGGACACAGAATAAAAGCATATATATGTGTCGGGAGAACGGTATATTTCCTGAAAAATAAGGTCCGGGAACTGCGGAGCAATCTCTGCGGTTCCCGGACCTTTTCAGGTCGAGGCAGATTCAGTTTTCATTCAGATCTTTTCACTCAGATCTGGATTTTTGTCCACTTTCCCTGGCGGAACCGAATGGAAGCGAACAGATAACGTGATATCTGATCACCGAGGACGCCGAGCCAGATACCGATAATGCCCCAGTTCAGCACGTATCCGCAGAACCAGGAAACAGCGGTACGGATAAGCGTTACACTGATGGTGGAGGCGGTGGCTGTATACAGTGTATCACCTGCACCGCGCAGACATCCCATATAGATGACCTGCAGGATCTGGAACACGACAACAAACAGGATGACATGCATGATGCTGACGCCGATCTCAACAATGTGATCCTCTTCAAAGAAGAGCCGCATCAGAGTTCCGGCTCCGGTATAGTAGACAACAACGAGGCATACTGCAATTACAGCCCCCACCGCTTTGCAGGTCCGTCCGTATTCTTTTGCAAGCTCTTCGTCCTTTTCGCCGAGACTTCGTCCGATCAATGCGACTGCCGTTGACTGAAGGCCGTCTCCGAAGGAGAAGGAAAGCGCCATGATATTCATTCCAACCTGGTGAGCAGCCATGGCATCCGTTCCCTGGCCGGCTGCCATGATAGCGGTCAGCATGAAGCCGACACGCATGAGAACCTGTTCAAAAAATACACTGTAGCCAATGTGAACCAGATTGAAGAAAGTCCGCAGGGAGGGCATGATTTTCTGCCGGATGATATAGGGGATGCTGACGAAGCAGTCCGTTTTCATCAGAGATACAATGCTCATAACGGCAGCGACTACCGTTCCGAGTACGGTGGCGAGCGCCGCACCGCGAATGCCCAGTGCCGGAAAGCCAAAATGACCTTCGATCAGCAGATAATTCATAATGATATTGATCGTATTGGAGGTTACATTGGTGCGCATGGTGATCTTCGTATTACCGGCACCGCGCTGTGCGGAATTGATTCCCATCTGAATACAGTTAAAGATCATGCCGCCCATGATGATCTGGTAATAGGCAACCGCTCCGTTGTGCGTTTCGGAAGTGGAACCGCACACCCGTATGATGGCATCGGCGGCGAATACGAACACAGTACTCAGGATGACTGCAGCAATGACGATAAATACCAGAGCTGTACAGAGAATGCGGTTCGCCTCTTCCTGCCGATTCTCGCCCCGCCGTCGTGCGACGAGGGCAGAGATGGCCACATTGAGCGCGAAGAACAGGGAGAAACCGAGAAATTTCGGCTGTGTCGTCAGACCGACTGACGCAACGGCCGAGGAACCGAGAGAGCTGACCATATAAGAGTCAACGAGGCCGGCGAAGGCTACGAAGAACGATTCGATGATGGCCGGCCAGGCCATGTTGATGGTGGCGGATATTGTGTTTTTGCGAAAACCTTTCATGAGACCTCCTTTGTATGGCACCGGTGTAAAAAAGGAACACACTGAATACTCAGGTGCTCCTTTGGGATAGCGGAGACGGTGGGATTCGAACCCACGTGCCGGTTACCCGGCAACTTGATTTCGAGTCAAGCTCGTTATGGCCACTTCGATACGTCTCCAGATGAATATAGTGCAATATGCCGTCCGGGCATAAAGCGTGACTGCATTAAATTATTATAAGTCAGGGGAATCGTTCCGTCAACTGTTTTCCGGAAAATCATTTCGGGATGCAGCAGCTGCTTTCTGCTGCTTTTTCCATTCACGCAGCTCGCGGAAAAAACCGGAAAGCATATCACTGCACTGCTGTTCCAGTACACCGCGCGTTACCTCGCACTGATGATTGAACTGCGGCATTTCCAGCAGATTCAGGACAGAGCCGCCGCAGCCGGCTTTGGGATTCATGCTGCCGATAACAACACGCGTGATCCTGGATTGGACAATGGCACCGGCGCACATCTGACACGGTTCCAGTGTAATGTAGATCGTGCATTCCTCCAGTCTCCAGTCACCCAGTTTTTTGCTGGCGCGGCGAATGGCATTGATCTCTGCATGAGAAGTAGTGTTTTTGTCTGTATTGCGGCGGTTGTAGCCGCGGGCAATGATCTGTCCTTCGTGAACGATGACGCAGCCGATCGGAACCTCTTTCAGAAGGTATGCCTTTCTGGCCTGCCGGATGGCTTCTTTCATGAACTTTTCATCATTTTTATCTGAAATTGTGGATAAAACAGTGTTTTCCGGATCTGGCATTGGATAACTCCTTCGCAGCGGTGTCAGGAAATTGGAGGCCGCAGAGCTGCGTCCTGTTCACTGACACTGTCATTTATTAATATAGGCAGAAAATACGGCAAAAAAGAAATCGCCCGGATACAGAATTTCTGCTTCCGGACGGATCATACATTTTTTATCCGTGCGCCTCGCTTCGAACGCATACCATGGACGTTACCCTGACAGTTAACTCGACCCAGGCACCCTTGCGGCACACAGGAGCTTCCGCTTAGTGCTGCTCCGTTCCCGACCTGACACGGTTCACGGATTCCTGTTGCGCAAGACCCAGGTGTCAACATCACTTATCAGGGGCAGCTCCACAATAGTACGCCCTCTGTTCGGCATCACCCTCGCTGTAGCGGATTGCGAGTACAGGGCACCGCTATCTCCCCGGCTGCACGGATTATTTAACTATACAGGTTTTTTGGATGTTTGTCAAGGAAGGTATTTTGTCGGCTTAAAAAATAAATTTACCCGCAGGCTATTGACAGAATAAAAAATCTGCGTATAATATTAATTAATAACAGTAATTGTTACTGAAAAATAAATTTAAATTTGGGAGGTACGGTATGAAGGAATTAAAGGGAACAAAGACAGAGAAGAATCTGCAGACAGCATTTGCAGGAGAATCCGAGGCAAGAAATAAATATACTTATTTTGCAAGCAAGGCAAAGAAGGATGGCTATGTACAGATTGCAGCCATTTTCGAGGAGACAGCTGCAAATGAGAAAGAGCATGCAAAGATGTGGTACAAACTGCTCAACGGCGGCTCTATCGGTTCTACGATTGATAATCTTGTAGAAGCAGCAAACGGCGAAAATTATGAGTGGACAGACATGTATGCAGGATTTGCGAAAGAAGCAAAAGAAGAAGGTTTTGATCAGATTGCATTCCTGTTCGAGGAAGTAGCGAAGATCGAGAAGGAGCATGAAGAGAGATACCGCAAACTTCTGGCAAATATCCAGGGTGATCTCGTATTTTCCAGAGACGGAGACGTAATCTGGCAGTGCTCCAACTGCGGACATATCTGTGTTGGCAAGAAGGCTCCGGAAGTCTGTCCGGTATGTGCGCATCCGCAGTCTTACTTCCAGATCAAGGCAGAGAACTATTAATTATCAGACAGAGATATCTGTTTACAGGTGAACAGGGAAATTCAGACGGGCGGCCGAAATGGCCGCCTGTTTTTGTGTGCCTCCAGACAGTCATCAAAAATGAAACTTTTATAAACTGCACAAAAACGGGTTGTAAAATTTGTGAAAAAGTATATAATCCAATTAGTTAATTAATAATTAGCCAACTAATCAATTTAATGAAAGGAAGTGAAAAAGTTGAAGTATACAGAGGAGGAAGGACTGCAGACAGTTACCCCCTGGGTGATTCGTCTGATGCACGGGTATTCTTCCATAAATTTCAAGCGGTTCAGGGATCTGGGAATACATCCGGGACAGCTGCCGGTGCTGAGGGTGGTACATGAACATGAAGGACTCAGTCTGCGGGAGCTGGCGGATCAGCTTCATATTAAGCCTCCGACCGTGACTGTGACTGTAAAACGCCTGGAAAAAGCCGGGCTGGTATGCAAAAGGACCGATTCAGAGGATATGCGCATTGTCCGTATTTATGAGACGGAAAAAGGAAGTATTCTTGAGAAGGAGATCAGGAGTCTGTCAATGGAGAGTGAACGGATCATGACCGATGGATTTTCACAGGAAGAACTGGAGCTGATGTGCGATTTTTTCCGGCGGATGACGGATAATCTGACCAGAGCCGGTGCGGATGACACACCGTGCGGGCCGCCCTTGTAGGAAACTGCATATCTGATCGGCTGATTTGCATCATCAGGCTGTGAAGAGGAAATTGAAACAGAAATATTTGTATGACAGGTTTAGATGACGGATTCAGAATAATAAAATCTGTAATATGTAATAAAAGAAAGGAGCTGAGAAATTATGGCAAAACTTGCAAAGTACCTGAAGGGGTCAGTGGCATATGTGTTCCTGATTTTGGCACTGTTGTTCCTTCAGGCATATTGTGAACTGGAGCTGCCGGATTACACTTCTAAAATCGTAAACGAAGGTATCCAGCAGAAGGGAATTGAGGATGGTGTTCCGGAAAAAATGAGGGCAGAGACTTTTGAAAATCTGCAGCTCTTCCTGGATGAAGATCAGACTTCGCTCCTGGAAACATTCTATGAATTGGAAGGGACGGATGCAGATGATGCATCAGGCAGTGGGGACACGCAGGAGAACGCTGCAGACAATGTATCAGGCAGTGGGGATGTGCAGGAGAACGCTGCAGACAATGCATCAGGCAGTGCGGATGTGCGGGAGGAGAATACAGATGGCATCTATGTACTGTCCGGGGACATTACAGAGGATGAGAGAGCAGAGCTTGGTTCTGCGCTTGCAAAGGCAGAGCTCGTGCTGACAGGACTGACGCAGGAGAGTGAAGAGACACAGACCATGCGTGACCAGATGAATATTCCAGAGGGAACATCGATCCTGGATGTGATAAAAGTTCTTCCGGAATCCATGCGTGATACAGTGCTCGAAAAGGTGGAAGAGCAGACGGCAGACATGCCGGATATGATGTTGGAGCAGTCGGCGATTCAGTTCGTTCAGCAGGAATATGAAGCATTGGGAATTGATCTGGATGACAGACAGATGAGTTATCTGGTAAAGACGGGATGCAGTATGCTCCTGCTGGCGCTGCTCAGTATGGTTGCTTCCGTCATGGTTACGTTCTGTACGGCGCGTATCGCAGCGACATCGGCATATCATCTGCGAAACGATGTATACCGGAAGGTAATCGGATTTAACAGTCAGGAATTCAATCGTTTTTCAACGGCATCCCTTATTACGAGAAGTACCAATGACATTCAGCAGGTTCAGATGTTCCTGGCTATGGGACTTCGTATGGTACTGTATGCTCCGATCCTCGGAGTTGGTGGTGTATTCAAAGTACTTGAGTCGGATGCATCCATGAGCTGGATCATTGCTCTGGCGGTAGCATTGATCATGATCGTAATAGCTGTTCTGTTTAAGATTGCAATGCCGAAATTTACGAAGCTGCAGACTCTGATCGACCGGCTGAATCTTGTCACGAGGGAAGGTCTGACCGGTGTTATGGTAACGAGAGCATTCAGTACAGAGAAACACGAGGAGGAACGCTTCGAGGAGGCTAACCGGAACCTGACCAGAACGAATCTTTTTGTCAATCGCTGTATGACATTTATGCTGCCGATCATGATGATCATCATGAATGGTGTGTCAGTCCTGATCGTGTATACGGGGTCTTATTCTGTAGATGCAGGTACACTTCAGGTCGGTGATATGATGGCATTTATTCAGTATGCAATGCAGATCATCATGGCGTTCCTGATGATTACAATGATGTCGATCATGATTCCGAGAGCAAATGTGGCAGCAAAACGTATTGCGGAAGTGCTTGAAACAGAACCTTCGATTTCTGATCCGCAGCAGCCGAAGACACCGTCTGCGGATGTAAAAGGTGTTGTGGAATTCGAACATGTATCCTTTTCATATCCGGGAGCGGATGAAAAGGTGCTGGAGGATATTTCATTTAAGGCTGAGAAAGGCCAGACGGTTGCATTTATCGGAAGTACGGGAAGCGGTAAGAGTACACTGGTAAATCTGATTCCGCGTCTCTATGATGTGACAGACGGTACAGTCCGCGTGGACGGTGTGGATGTCCGCGAGCTGACGAAGAAGGATCTCTGTGACCGTCTTGGCTATGTGCCGCAGAAGAGTATTCTTTTCTCCGGTACAATTGATTCCAATATCCGTTACGGAAAAACAGACGCGTCAGAGGGTGAGGTAAAGGCTGCAGCGGCCGTTGCTCAGGCGACAGACTTTATTGAGGCGAAGGAGGAGCAGTATGATTCTCCGATCGCCCAGGGTGGTACGAACGTATCCGGCGGTCAGAAACAGAGACTTTCTATTGCGAGAGCTGTGGCCAAGAAACCGGAGATCCTGATTTTTGATGACAGCTTCTCAGCACTCGACTTCAAGACGGATGTGGCCCTGCGCCGTGCGCTCAAAGAATCGACAAAGGATACCACAACGCTGATCGTTGCACAGCGTATCAGCACGATTCTTCATGCTGATCAGATCATTGTACTGGATGAAGGAAAAGTAGTCGGTCAGGGAACCCATGAGGAGCTGATGAAGAATTGTGAGGTTTATCGTCAGATCGCAATGTCACAGTTGTCAGAGGAGGAGTTGGCAGGATGAGTGAAATAAAGAGACCGAGAGGACCAATGGGGCATGGTCCGGGAATGGCCCGGGGAGAACGTGCAAAGGACTTCTCCGGCAGCATGAAGAAAATTTTCCGATATATGGGTAAATACAGGGTGCGTTTTATTCTGGTTGCCGCTTTTGCGGTGGCAAGTACAGTGTTCAGTATTGTGGGACCGAAAATTCTCGGTAAGGCAACTACAGAGCTGTTCAACGGCCTGGTGAATAAAATCAGTGGTACAGGGGGAATTGATTTCGGCAGGATCGGGCAGATACTGCTGTTTACGCTGGGACTGTATGTCTGCAGTGCACTGTTTTCCTTTATTCAGGGATTTATCATGACCGGTGTTTCCAATGATGTGACATACAGCCTGCGAAAAGACATTTCACAGAAGATCAATCGTCTTCCGCTGAAATATTATGAAAGCAGAACGACAGGAGAAGTTCTCTCCCGTGTCACAAACGATGTGGATACCCTGCAGCAGAGTTTGAACCAGAGCCTGACGCAGCTGATCACGTCGGTTACGACACTGATCGGTGTTCTGATCATGATGATCAGCATTAATGGATGGATGACACTGGCTGCACTGCTGATCCTTCCTATATCCGTGGGAATCATGGGTACGGTCATGGGCCGTTCTCAGAAATATTTCCAGGGACAGCAGAAGTACCTTGGCGAAGTCAACGGACAGATTGAGGAAATCTACGGCGGTCACAATGTTGTAAAAGTGTTCAATAAGGAAGAAGATGTTGTTTCAGAATTTGAAAAAGTGAATCAGAAGCTGTATAATACTGCATGGAAATCCCAGTTCCTGTCCGGAATCATGATGCCGGTCATGCAGTTCGTGGGTAATCTCGGTTACGTGATGGTAGCAATCCTCGGTGGATTTATGGTAATCCGGAATGCGATCGAGGTCGGAGATATCCAGTCCTTCTTCCAGTACATCCGGAACTTTACTCAGCCGATCCAGCAGATCGCGCAGGTGACAAATATGCTGCAGTCCATGGCAGCGGCTTCCGAGCGTGTATTTGAATTTCTGGAGGAAGAGGAAGAAGATCAGACCGTTCCGAATCCGGTAGATATTACAGAACTGAAGGGAAATGTACAGTTCGATCATGTTAAATTCGGTTATGATCCGGAGCAGGTGATCGTGCATGATTTCTCTGCGGATATTAAAGATGGTCAGAAGATTGCGATCGTGGGACCGACCGGAGCCGGCAAGACCACCATGGTCAAGCTGCTGATGCGATTCTACGATGTAAATTCCGGAAGTATCCGGATTGACGGACATGACGTTCGCGATTTTGACCGCAGCAAGCTGCGTGAAATGTTCGGAATGGTGCTTCAGGATACATGGCTGTTCTCCGGCACGATCATGGAAAATATCCGTTACGGACGTCTGGATGCTACGGATGAGGAGGTCATCGCAGCGGCAAAAGCTGCGCATGTGCATAAATTTATTATGCAGCAGCCGGGCGGATATCAGATGGTTCTCAATGAAGAGACGAGCAATATTTCTCAGGGTCAGAAACAGCTGCTGACAATTGCAAGAGCGATCCTGGCGGACAACAGGATTCTGATCCTTGATGAGGCGACCTCGTCTGTCGATACACGAACCGAGACACGAATCCAGAAGGCAATGGATAATCTGATGGAAGGCAGAACCAGCTTCATTATTGCACACAGACTTTCCACAATCCGTGATGCAGATCTGATTCTGGTCATGAAGGACGGCGACATTATTGAGCAGGGCAATCACGATGAACTCATGAAAAAAGGCGGATTCTACGCCGGACTGTATAACAGTCAGTTTGAGCGCGCGCAGGAGACCGCGTAGCTGACTCCTGTTCTCGGAAGGACGCAGTCCTTTCGATATGCCGCGCTGCGGGCAGGCTCACGAGCAGGGAGCATAAGCGGATTGGGAGTGATCTATTGAAATTTTTGGAGGCAAGGAAATGAAGTACAACATTATTGCGATCGAACGTGAATATGCGTCGGGAGGAAATGAAATCGGAGAAAAGGTAGCACAGCGTCTGGGAATCCCGTGCTACGGTCAGGAAGTCCTGAACCGTGCAGCGGAGCGAATGCAGACTATTCCGGAGCGGCTGCTGCATCTGGAGGAGAATACTTCTAACAGTTTTATGTATTCGGTTGGAATGGCAATGAAGGTGGCGACCGGACAGCGGGATGGTCTTTCAGATGAGGGTGCGCTGTATGTAGTCGAAGAACAGGTGATCAAGGATATGGCACTGCAGGGACCGTGTGTAATTGTTGGACGGTGTGCGGGCTGGGTTCTGAAGGAACGCGGTGATGTTCTGCGTGTGTTTGTGCATGCGGATAAAGATTTCAGAAAAAAACGTGCTGTAGAATCCTATGGGGTACCGGAGCGGCAGCTGGATAATACATTGAAGCGGTATGACCGGAGAAGAGCCAATTTCTATCATGCCAATACAGGCATGAGCTGGGATGATAAGAAGGGATATCATCTTGTGCTGGACAGCTCTGCAGTCGGTATTGAGGCCTGCGTGGATATGATCTGCGGGCTTGTATATAATAAATAGAAGGAAAACAGCTGCGGCAGAAGTCAGAAATGGCTTTTGCCGCAGCTGTTGTATTGTGGAAAATGCTGCACCGGAGTGTCGAAGCGGAAAATGAAAAGAGCTCAGATTTCCGGTAGTTTGCAAATGAACAGGGTACATGATATAGTAAGGCTATTGAAGGGGAAGAAGGAGGAAAAACTATGAGGCGAGTTGGGAAAAAAACGGGGCGGATACTGGCTGCAGCATTGACTGCGTCCATGATCATACCAGGCAGCGTGATGGCCGACGGACCGGATGCGGCAGAGGAGCTGAAAGATATTCTGGATAGATATCAGGAGATGCAGAGTCAGTCGCTTCTGAAAGAAACACTGGGATATGAGGAATTGTGTGAACGGATAGATGACAATGGTCTGGAGCTTGTGATTCAGGCAGGACTGACAGATGAGACAGTGGATCAGTTTGCGTTGGAAGACCAGATTCCGAAGGGCAGCTGGATTCGTTTTGACACCCGGATCAATCCGAAGACGGAACGCTGGATGCTTGCCTCGGTGACAGGCCAGGATACAACAGAAGGCGCTGATCTTTTTGAACTTTATGGGGATAAGGATCTGCTGTCACTGATCGCGCCGTATCTGTATGAGGGTGCTGTAGCAATCCGCTCCGGCAGCTTCAGGGAGCAGTTTGAAGGATCTGCGCTGCAGACACTGCTGGAGGTAACGGAAGAGATTCCGGATTTTGACCTGCAGTTCTATCTGGATGAAGAGGAGGTGGAATACTCACCTGTGAAGCTTTATCAGGAGCAGATGGAGGAGCAGGCAGAGCAGATCGGGGAAAATATGAAGGTCGAGAAGACAGAGACAGATGAAGCGACGGTCTATACGGCTCATGTCCGGACTGCTGATGTTATGGAACTGTACGGAACAGCGCTGGGTGTGTATTATGGAACTCTTGAGGAGAGCGGTCTGGTGACCGATTCCGAAATGAATGCATTTGAGGCGGAACTGGATGAGATGCTCGGCCAGATGGAAAGGATGCTGGGTGAAGAGATCGTGATAGATTTCCATACGACAGACGGACTTCTGGCCAAGGCAAGCTGCGAGTTTTTTGTTGATCCGACTGTAGTGGAGTCGGCAGTGGATTCTGTGGAAGCAGCGGAAGAGGAGTTGGCGGGGGATGCCGGAGAAGCCGCAGGAGAGGAATTAGCGGGGGATGCAGGAGAAACCGCAGGAGAGGAATTGGCGGGGGATGCAGGAGAAGAGTGTGTTGTGGATGCGGGACAGGACAGTCTGGAGACTCCGCTGACACAGATTGAGGAAGAAACACTTGCTGAGGCGGGAATGGTTTCTCTGGATACCAGTCTGGAAACTTCAGGTGAGGCAGGATACGTTTCCTATGAAGTTTCATTTGCCGACCCGGAACAGCCTGCACAGAAGATGAATATTAATATGGAAGTATCTGACATTGAAGGAAATGAGATTTTGAGTATCTGTATGACACAGGAAAAGCAGGATATAGAATCCGGAACCGGGGAACGGACAACACTCAGTATGGAAATGAGAGAAGCAGGAAGTACCGTCTATTCCGGAACTCCGTTCTGGATGGAATATGATGTCGAGACCGGTGATCTGGATGCATGGCTGGAAATACAGAGTACGGAAACTGGAGAAGTACAGGTTGGAGATACAACCGAATTGCAGGAAGTGAATAAGACAGTGACACTGATGCTGGACAGCAATATTTCCGGTGTGTACGGAGACAGCTTTGTCTGGGAAATCAGCAATCTGTCTATGGAATCAGATGGCCTGACTGCGGGACTTTGCGGCAGTGTTTCTGTCAGTACAGAACCGGGAAATCTGGCGGCACCCGAGAATCCTCGTATGCTTTTTGAACTGGATGAGGCAGCATTGATGGGTTTGTTAACGGAGATATCCTACAATTTGGATGCATTGTCCGGGGAGTCTGAGACAGAGCTGGACAGAGAATACAGCAATATGATGGAGGATGAGTCGGTATGGAGCAGTGATGATGCTGCAGCGGATGATCAGGCTGTTTCTATAATTGGAGGAGCTGACGGACCGACTTCTGTATTTATTGCGGGGAAGGTCGGATAGGATTCATAATGAGATACAGAGGGAATCAGACCGGATTTATAATGCAGTGAAAAGGGTGTCATATCGGATTTATAATGAGGTGAGAACGGTATTGTATCGGATTTATAATGCATTGAAAGAGGATCATATCGGATTTATAATGTGATGAAATTACCATCATACTATACTTGAAATAGAGTGAAGATGGCATTATACCTATTTTTAGCCTGAAAGAAACAGTAAACATACTGTAATACTGCAGAATGGGGAGGTATTGTGGAAGATGAATGATTTAAAAACAATAAAGCTGAATAATGGTCTCATGATAGACCGTGTTGGTGTGGGCTGCTGGGAGAGCCGCGGACAGGAGGCTACAGATGCCATCTGTCATGCAGTGGATGCCGGCTATCGCAGAATTGATACGGCTATGTATTATGAGAATGAAAAGGAAGTAGGAGAAGGAATACGGCATTGTGGTACGGACCGCGGGGATCTGTTCGTGGCGACGAAGATATGGTTCACCGACATGTGTGAGGGCAGACAGGAAGAGACTTTTTATAAAAGTCTTGAGAATCTGGGACTGGATTATATTGATATGTATTACCTGCATTGGCCGATCGGCGAGGTGACACAGTCGTGGCGCGTGCTGGAACGGCTGTATGAGGCTGGTAAGATTCGTGCCATCAGTATCTGCAATTTTCAGCAGGTACATCTGAAAAAGCTGCTGGCGAAAGCAAATGTATGCCCGGCGGTCAATCAGATAGAGAGCAATCCGCGGTTCCAGCAGAACGATATCATTGAATTCTGTCAGAAAGAGGGCATTGTACCGGAGGCATGGGGACCGCTTGGAAAAGGAAGAGACCTGGGCCTGCCGCTGCTCGGTGAGCTTTCGCAGAAATATGAAAAAACTCCGGCACAGATTATTCTGCGTTGGCATTTACAGCGGGGGCTGACGGTGATCCCGAAGTCAATACATGCGGACAGACTGAGACAGAACAGAGATGTTTTCGATTTTGTTCTGGAGGAGAAGGATATGCAGGCAATCAGGGAACTGGATACCGGCATAACAAGTAGAACACCGCCGAAACAGTACCGTTTTGACAGTGTCTGTGAGGGCACCGTGTTTTAAGAGTTTAAGGCAGGTGGAAACCGTGAAGATTTTGCGGAAACAGATGATCTGAACAAAATCAGCGAAAAGCTGAAGTAAAATAAAGGTATAAGAGAAACAGAATAAAGCGGAAAAAAGGATAAAAGCAGAATAGAAACTGACCAAAGGCAGAATAAAAGCAGAACAAAAAACAGACTGAAGGCAGAATAGAAGCAGAACAAAAAACAGACTGAAGGCAGAATAGAAGCAGAGCGAAAAACAGACTGAAGGCAGAATAAAAGCAGAACAAAAACAGAATATACCAAAAACAGGGAATGGGTCGCTGTAAAATAGAGTACATCAGAATCTATAGAGCAGCGGCCTTTTCATCTTTGTTTCATAAAAGTTTATTCTGTGAGAAAAATGCTCTTCGAGGATGCGCAGCTTGCAGAAGCGTAAATGCTGCTTTGCAGCCTGCCCGTGTGCAGTAAAAAGTGCTTCTTGTCAGTAAATAAAAGAAAACAGGATGTACGAACTACAATTTTGTTTCAGACTTCCTGAAGAGCAGAAAGCGAAATCCGACCGGGATTAGGTTTTCAAAACAGGGGAGTACAAAGCGAAATCTGACAGGGAGCTGGCTTCTAAAACAGAGGATGAGAGAATAAACAATTAAAAAAGTATCTCTACAGTATCCTTAATGCTGTCGAATCCGTTTTGGCAGCAGGTTCAATCCATTCTATAGGGTACATTTTAGCCAGAATTTTTGGGTACAGAAGGATTTTCAAGATGTCCATTCTATAGGGTACATTTTATGAACAGGTAAAGTATCTATGCTGCAAAAGTTGTCTGTGAGATACTGTTTTTTGCTAATTTCTTGGGTCTTATGGTGAAAAATTCTTGTGAGGATACTTTTGGGCCATATTTTACAGTGGTTTAAGGCTATAAAAGTATCTTAGCGGTCAATTTTTCTGTATAGATACTTGAACTGCGAAGGAGGATATCTGCCAGGTATAAATTTTTACGAAAAATCCCCGTAAGATGCTGTCAGGTCTGCACTTTTGCCTGCCCCTTATGGCAACGCATCAGGGACAGGCAGTCGGCTGAGCAGGTCTTCGAAGGAAGATGTATCCGGCTGAGTCTGTGCGGCATCAGATTCGCCTGCCAGGCTGTTACCAGAGGCAGATTGCGCATTCAAACCAGAGCCACCCAATCCGGACTCTCCAGAGGAACCAGAGCCACCCGATCCGGACTCGCCTGGAAAAATACTAGCACCCGATCCGGACTCCCCAGGAAAGATACCAACACCCGATCCAGACTCCTCCGGCAATCCACCGACACCTGATTCAGACTCCTCCGGCAGTCCACCGACACCTGATTCAGACTCCTCCGGCAGTTCACCAATACCCGGTTCGGACTCATTCGGCAGGATGCCAACACCCGGTTCAGACTCATTCGGCAGGACACCACTGCCCGGTTCAAGTTGTTCCGTGGTTGATTCGGATTGTCCGGGCAGCTTCGTGCCGCTTTCTGTCTCTGTTTCAGATTCCGAATGCAGCTGGTCGAGCAGATCCTGATAGATTAGTATCGGTTGCGTCTCCGGAATCGGTTCGTGAAGAGGACATTCATCCGCCGGTTCCGTACCCCTGGTAAAATATTCGGTGTACGTTTTCGGGCAGGCATCCGCCACGGCCGGGAGATGGGACTCACTGCACAGCGTTACGGCAGTAACGGTATCCGGCTGCGTAAACTGCTGTATGGGGAGGCTGCTGTGAATCCGGTTCATGACGGCGGACCACAGAGTCTTGCTGTAGCTGTGAGCTCCATCGGGCAGATTTTCGTTGTTGTCGTAACCGCCCCAGACACAGCAGGTATAGTAGGGGGTATAGCCCACGAACCAGATATCTTTGTAATTAGAGGTGGTTCCTGTCTTACCTGCAACGGGATGACCTGCGGCTGAAATACTGCCGTATGCTGTGCCGGAGGGATCCGAGACGACATCCTGCATGGCATTTGTCAGCAGAAATGCAGTATCTTCCTTCAGAATCCGCGTGAAGGAATCAAAGGAAAGCGTTTCGCCGGCGGTGGCTGTGTTGATATTCTGCGTGAGTTCAGAGCCGGAGGAAGAACTTTCTGTATAATCCAGGATTACATTTCCGTGTCTGTCCAGTATCTTTGTGAAGAATTTTGGACGAAATGCAAAACCACCGTTTGCAATAGCTGCGTAAGAACCACAAAGTTCCAGATTGGTAACCCCCTGCGTAATACCTCCGAGTGCAAGCGGCTGAATTACATCTGAGGAGATGCTGCCGTCAGATTCATAGGATTCGTGGAGCGTGGTAATACCGAAGCGCTGCGCATATTCAAATCCGGTGCGAGGTGTGATTTCCGTGATGCAGCGCACGGCAACAACATTGATGGAGCGTGTGATCGCTTCACGAATCGTTACAGTGCCGGAGTAGTCATTTACATCCCAGTTGCTGACAGCGGTGCCGTTCTCATAACGGTAGGGTTCATTCTCATATTCAGTGGCAAGGGTCTGTCCGAATGCGTCCAGCGCCGGTGCATAGGCAGTCAGGATCTTGAACGTGGAACCCGGTTGGCGTGTTGTTTCTGTAGCGCGGTTGAGGGTAAGGCTGGCGGTCTTTTCGCCGCGGCCGCCGACGATTGCACGGACAAAACCGGTATACTGGTCAATCAGAACGAGAGATGCCTGGGGCTGCGGAGCGAGTGTGAGGCGCTCAGCCAGAACATAGGATGCGTTTTCTGTCTCCTGCTGAGAAGTTGAATTCTGATTTTTTCTTCGGACCGCGGTTTCTGTGGAAGTCACCGGATCTTCTGCAGTTTCGGAGGGTAAAGTATTGGAATCTGCTTCAGAGACAGGTTCTGAAGTCCCGGAATCCGCGTTGTGTTCAGCCAGAATGTATTCCCGGAATGCATCCGCGTAGGACTGAGCCTCTTCTTCTGTGTCGCACAGCAGATTGAATCCGGAATTTATTGTCTGGCGGACATATGTGCGCAGAGCCTCCGTGCCGTAATGGGTCACAAGTCCATCGGAATCGGCAATGCTCAGCGCATAATCCACACCATACTGTGTTCCGGCCGGGTAGTTGTCCGGATTCAGAAATTCTTCATCACAGATCTGCTGCAGCGTTTCATCCTGCGCGGAGAAGATTCGCAGTCCGCCGCTGTATACGGCTCGATATGCCTGCTCAGAGGACCAGCCTTTTTCTTCACAGAGGACATCCATTACCTGATCGATCAGAGCATCTTCGTAATAGGTGTAGGCAGTCTCTTCCTCATAGGAATCGTCATATTCCCGAATTCTTGCGTACACGTCATCTGCCAGTGCTGTCTGCAGCTCCTCCTGTGAAATATATCCCTGTTCCTGCATATACTGCAGCACAGTCGCGGCCCGCTTCTGATTTGTCTCAGGGTGTGAAATGGGATTATTTGCTGTAGGGTTCTGAGGAATAGCTGCCAGCACTGCCGATTCGGACAGGGTAAGTCCGGATACATCTTTTCCGAAATAGCGGCGTGAAGCAGCCTGTACCCCATAGCATCCGGAGCCGAGATTAATAGTGTTCAGATAATTCTCCAGAATTTCATCCTTTCCCATCCGGTCTTCCAGCTGAAGTGCCAGATACTGTTCCTGAACCTTTCGTGAAAAACGGTCCGCGAAAGAATTTTCCTGTGTCCATTCTGTAAAGACGCTGTTCTTGATCAGCTGCTGTGTGATCGTGCTGGCTCCTTCGGAAAAGGAACCGTGGGTCACACCCGTCACAAAGGCACGCATAATTCCACGCAGATCAATTCCTCCGTGTTCATAGAATCGTTCATCTTCAATGGCAACGATCGCGTGCTGAAGATCTTCCGGTATTTCCTCCAGCGAAACAATATCGCGATTTGATGCTGCCAGTGTCAGCTTGCGCAGATAGCTGCCGTCTGCGTCGCAGATATATGTGGCAGATTCCATTGGAGAGACTGTGATCGAATCAATATCCGGTGTTGTGGCAAGCAGATACCAGACAAATCCAAGGATTAAGAGTATGGCTGTCAGTATTCCGAGACCCGCAGTGATCCAGATCCGTTTCCACGGAAGCTGTCTGATCCGGAAATCGCCACTGCCGGATGTTTTTTGTTTCTTTTCTGGATTCTTTTTTGGATTCTTTTCTGCATTCTGTTCCATCTGCACTATACCCTTCCTGTGTTTTCCAGTTAGTATTTCGCGTTTCCGGCAGTTTATTCACGAAATTCTGTGAGCGCCGGGCACGGAGGTTGAAAATACCTCACCCCTATGTTATGATACCAGAGTTAAAAGGTCATTTATGGCTGTAGAAATTCGGGGATGCTGAACATGTCTTTTGCATCCACTGACGAGGTAATCACCATGAAACAGATGAAAATCGTATACAAAGGCGGCGAAGGAGAAATCGTTGAAAAGAAATCCCGCTTCATCGCGACTGTAGTTCCGGTCGAGAGTGAGGAAGAGGCACTCGAATTCATTGCTGCCATGAAAAAGAAATACTGGAATGCCACACACAATTGCTCAGCATTTGTAGTGGGTGAGAATTATGAGATTCAGCGCTGCAGTGATGATGGAGAGCCACAGGGTACGGCGGGTCGTCCGATGCTGGATGTGCTGCTGGGAGAGGAAATCCATAATACCGCGGTTGTAGTTACCCGTTATTTCGGTGGAACTCTTCTGGGAACAGGAGGACTGGTACGTGCCTATTCCAAATCTGTACAGGAGGGTCTGCGCTGCAGTACGGTGATTGAAAAGAAGATCGGGGCACTGCTGAAGATAAAGACAGATTACAATGGAATCGGAAAAATTCAGTATCTGCTGGGGCAGCGCGGTCTCACGATCACGGATTCCGAATATACAGATGTGGTGGTGGTACAGACGCTTGTGCCACAGGATCAGATCAGAGAACTGCGGGAAGCTGTGACAGAGGGAACGAACGGCCGAGCTGAATTTCTGGCGGAGGATGAGGTCTGCTTTGCGTTTCTGGATGGAGAACCGCTGATCTTTTCCTGACGGAGGCAGGAGAGCCGGTTCGTTTTGCCTGAAGGAGGCAGACCGGAGAAACGGTTTGCTTCTGTCCGAAGGAGGCAGACCGGAGAGCCGGTTCGTTTTGCCTGAAGGAGGCAGACCGGAGAAACGGTTCGCTTCTGTCCGAAGGAGGCAGACCGGAGAAACGGTTCGCTTTTGTCCGAAGGAGGCAGACCGGAGAAACGGTTCGCTTTTGTCCGAAGGAGGCAGATTAGGGCAGCGGTCTGTCCGTGGGATGAAGTTCCTGTTCTGTAAAATGCTCCCGGGAAAAAGAAATCTCCGGGGAGTATTGTGATAATTATGATATAAAAGAAGGAAAATTATAATGATAGAAAATAAAATGGGTGCCGCTCCGATCGGAGTGTTTGACTCCGGTGTGGGCGGACTTACCGTAGCAAGAGAGATTATGAGAAATCTTCCGAATGAGCACATTGTGTATTTTGGTGACACGGCACGAGTGCCTTACGGAAGCAAATCAAAGGATACGATCATTCGCTTTTCGCGCCAGATCATCCGTTTTCTGCAGACACAGAAGGTCAAGGCAATCGTAATTGCCTGCAATACAGCGAGTGCGCTGGCGCTGGATACGGTGGAGCAGGAGTTCGATATTCCGATCATTGGAGTGATCAAGTCGGGAGCCAGGGTGGCGACAGCGACTACAACAAATAAAAAAATTGGTGTGATCGGTACGGAAAGTACGATCAACAGCCATATGTATGACCGCATGATTCACGAGCTGGATCCGGACATTACCGTATTCGGCAAGGCATGTCCTCTGTTCGTTCCGCTGGTGGAAGAGGGATGGCTCAAGGATCCTGTCACGGAAGAGGTGGCAAAGCGTTATCTTGATGAGCTGCTGAGCCAGGGTATCGACAGCCTGATCCTTGGCTGCACGCATTATCCGCTGCTGCGTTCGCTGCTGCGTGGTGTTGTGGGAGACAGTGTGAATCTGGTCAATCCGGCATACGAGACGGCAAAGGAGCTGGAGCGGCTGCTGACAGAGCGCGGTCTGGCGAATCCGGGTGAGAAGGCTCCGGTAAAAGAACCGTACCGGTTCTATGTGAGTGATGCGGCGGATAAATTCAAGAATTTTGCGAATTCTATTCTTCCGTACGATATCGAGACAACCCGGAAGATCCATATTGAAGAATATTAATGTGAAACAGCTGCCAGGCAGATATCCCGAGAGTGTACGATATGAACAGTGAAAAATGTACGGCAGGAACCGTGAAGAGCGTACGGCAGGAGCAGCGAAGAGCATACAGCAGGAACCGTGAAGAGTGTACGGCAGGAACAGCGAAGAGCGTACAGCAGGAACCGTGAAGAGCGTACAGCAGGAACCGTGCAGGACGAAAGCCTGGAGTTATCTGAAAAACAGAACGGAGAAAAACATGACAGAAGATATTTTGATCAGTGTGAAAGGTCTCCATACAATGGAGGCAGCCGAGGAGGACGAGATTGAAGTCTTTTCTGCCGGCAAATATTATTTTAAGAACGGGAAGCATTACATCCTGTATGATGAGGTAGTCGAGGACACGAAAGAGGTAATAAAGAACAGGATTACCCTGCGCGGCGGTTGTATGGAAGTGCAGAAAAGCGGTCCGATGAGTACGAAGATGATCTTTGAACAGGATAAAAAGAACATGAGCTGGTATAATACCCCGTTCGGCAATCTGCTCGCGGGTATTGATGTGACTTCCATGAAGGTACAGGAGCAGGAGAATCTGATGCAGATTTTTGTGGATTATGAGCTTGAAGTAAATTATGAGCGGATGGCGGACTGCAGGATTGAGATCAAGGTAATGTCCAAGGACAGTGGACTGTTCACGCTGCGGTAGAGGATATGTCCTGTACAACACTGTAAGTTGGTCAGTGGAAAATTTATGCGATCAGGATTTTGTATCGCGGAAATGGTTAATAAAAAGAGCTCTGCAATGGATGAAATCATCCGCTGCAGAGCCTTTTTCCTTTGTATTCTGTTCTGTGTTTTCTTCTGTAGCTTCTTTTACAGCCTGTTTTCTTTTGTGGATCCGGTCTCTTTCGTATCTTACTTGGTCTTTGAAGCCTTTTCCTTCATTTTTGCAAAGAAGCCTTTTTTCTTCTGTACCGTCTCGAGCGGTCCGCGAACACCCTTTACTTCCATGATATAGATGCCGCTGACAACGGCCTTGACTTCTTTTTTCACCGGAATGGAATCAAAGATGGCTGCATCGCTGACCAGTGTCATGATTCTCGGTCCGACTTTTGCCTTTACGATCGGAAGTTTGGAACGACGCATAAGCTTCGGTGTCTGGTCGATCACCATCTGCGGCAGTCCCGATTCCTTGATCGGCAGTTTTTTCTTATCGATGATCAGCATGGAGATGGTCTGCTTCGCTGCTTCCATCTGTTCCTGCTGTGCAGACTGCTTCTTCTGCATCCTGCGTCCTACAAAATACAGAACGACAAGTGCGATGACGAGTATCACAAGTATGACAAGTAAAACATTTAAAACGGTTGACATATGTACCCTCCAAAAATCAGATTTTCGCTATTTATTCTATCATTCTTTAAAAGATAGTTCAAGGAAATGTTTGTCTTTTTGCAGTCCGCGGCAGTTTTTCTCGTGGAACAGAGTATGGAATTTCTGTTACATTTTGCTAAAATTATATTTCCTGCTGTCAAAACGGTTCAGATATGTTATACTTTTCAGAAACAGGCATTTCTGCAGAGACCGTGTGGGGCGGGGCAGAGATGCTGACAGAGGGAGAATAACAGAAGAAAGGATATATTTTATGAAAAGAAAGAATCTGATGACAGCACTGATGTGCACATTCTGTCTGGCAGTGATATCTGCCGCACCGGTTTCCGTAATGGCAGAAGAGGCACAGACAGAAGCAGCTGAGACGGCAGCAGAAGAGACAGAGGCAGCTGATACAGAAGCAGCTGAGACAGAGGCAGACACAGAAGCTGCAACAGAGGAAGAAAAGGAGCCGATTCCGTATCCGGAATACACTGCTTCCGAGTATGTTGAACTGGGAGAATACAAGGGACTGGTAGTCGTACCGGAATCCACAGAGGCATCGGAGGAGGAAATCGACGACGAGATCCGTTATTATGTTCAGCTGGCAGGCGCGCTGGAGACTGTGACAGAGGGAACTGTAGCAGACGGTGATACTGTTGTGATCGATTACGAGGGTAAGCTGGACGGTGAGGCATTTGACGGCGGCACTGCGAAGGATGCTGAGCTGGAGATTGGTTCCGATACATTTATTGATGGATTTGAAGACGGACTGATCGGTGTTTCCGTCGGTGAGACAGTAGATCTGAATCTGACATTCCCGGAGAATTACTACAGTACAGATCTGGCGGGCAAGGATGTTGTCTTCACAGTTACAGTAAATGAGATCAAGGCAATGCCGGAGTTGACCGATGACCTGATCAATACGATCACAGAGGGCGAATATACGGATGTGGAGTCTTACAGAGAGTATCTTCGTCAGTCAATTGAAGAGTATAAGGAATCCATGAAGGACAGCGATATTCTTTCACAGGTTCTGGAGCAGGTGGCAGCGAACAGCGAGATCAAGGACTATCCGCAGGTAATGGTGGATTACGGTGTGGAGAATATGATTTCCTACTATAAGGAATATGCAGAGTATTATTCCATGGAATATGTAGATTTCCTCACCACATTTATGGGAATGACAGAGGAGGAATTTAACGAGCAGGTCGTTCTTGCCGTGAAGCAGAATCTGCAGCAGGAACTGTATCTGAAGGCTATTGCAGAGACAGAGGGTATGTCTGTCACCGACGAGGAATACAAGGAAGGCTGCGAGACGTATGCGGCAGATTATAACTTCGAGACGACAGATGCTCTTATAGCAGAATATGGAGAGGAAATGATCCGCAGCAGTATTCTGCAGGAAAAGGTTCTGGATTTCCTTGTAGAGAATGCAGTAATACAGGAAGAGACTGAGACGGAGAGTGAATCAGAAATTCTGACTGAAGTTGAGACAGAAGCATAAGAGCAGGTGAACAGAAGTGTATGCAGCCGTTAGGCTTATCGTACATGCTGAGGAGGAACATTCCGGATGTCGCACACCAAAACGCGACATCCGGAATGTTTTTTTTATAAAACAGGCTCTTTTTGACAGTGCAGCTTTGGGGCGGAAACTTTTATAGAAAAATATGGCATATTCCACAATAAAACTGCAGTACAGTAGACAAAATTATGGAAATTGTCGTGAAAAACCATGCATAAACCGACCCCCAACAGGTTGCGGCAAAGCATGAAAACGTGTAAAATGTTATCAGAGCTCTGTCGTGCGGGCCGCACGTCGACAGAATACGAAAGGATGCGGCAGCTCTGAAATTAATACGGGAGGTTATTATCATGAATCTGAATTTAAGACCGGCAAATGAGTGCAAGTATGACGCAGTGTCACTGGGCGAGGTTATGCTTCGTCTGGATCCGGGCGAGGGAAGAATTCGTACAGCGCGCTCTTTTACAGCATGGGAAGGCGGCGGAGAGTACAACGTTATCCGCGGACTGAGAAAATGCTTTGGCCTGAACACAGCAGTTATCACTGCATTTGCTGACAACGAAGTAGGTATGCTGATGGAGGACTTCATCATGCAGGGCGGTGTAGATACATCCCTTATCAAATGGATGAAGACAGACGGTATCGGTCGTGTATGCCGTAATGGTATCAACTTTACAGAGCGCGGATACGGTATCCGTGGCGCAGTAGGATGCTCTGACCGTGCAAATACAGCTATCTCCAAAGCTACAACGGCAGATTTTGATTTCGATTATATCTTCGGTGAACTGGGTGTTCGCTGGCTGCATACAGGCGGTATCTACGCAGCTCTTTCCGAGCAGGCCTGTGAAACAGCTATCGCTGCATGCAAAGCTGCAAAGAAATACGGTACAATCGTATCCTACGATCTGAACTACCGTCCGTCCATGTGGAGCGCGATCGGCGGCAAGGAGAAGGCACAGGAAGTAAATAAAGAAATCGCAAAATATGTTGATGTTATGATCGGAAACGAAGAAGACTTCACAGCCTGCCTCGGTTTCGAGATCGAAGGAAACGACGAGAACCTGAAAGAGCTGAACCTTGACGGATACAAGAAGATGATCAATGAGGCAGCTAAGGCATACCCGAATTTCAAGGCAGTTGCTACTACTCTGCGTGAGGTTAAGACTGCCACAGTGAACGACTGGAGCGCAATCTGCTGGGCAGACGGTGAGATCTACAAGGCAAAGGACTACAAAGGTCTTGAGATCCTTGACCGTGTAGGCGGCGGCGATTCCTTTGCATCAGGTCTGATCTACGGACTGATGACAACAGGCGATGCCGAGCTGGCAGTAAACTACGGTGCAGCTCACGGTGCACTGGCTATGACCACACCGGGCGATACAACAATGGCAAGAAAGAGAGAAGTAGAAGCTATCATGGGCGGTGCCGGAGCACGTGTTCAGAGATAGTCGAAATATGCGATAAAAACAATACCGGTTCTGCAGAATCTATCTCCATGGGAGATGATCGCAGGACCGGTATTTTTGTAAATATACATTATAAAACAGTTCGCAGAACCATAAATGCGGGGATGGTTCGGGAGCATACACTATAAAACGGACCGAAGGACCACAAATCAGAAATACTCTGAAAGTATAAGATATCTGCAGACGAAGCCTGTTATCCGGTCAGTGTTTCTTCCGGGTGTCATGCATCCTGTCTGCTCCAGCCTGTTTTTGCAGGAACTTCCATACCTCGTCCTGAGTCACATTCTTTGTAGTATCAGGAATCAGCAATGCACGATTCTGTTCAACATACAGATAAATTGCTTTGTCTGTACGCCATGCACCTGTGATATTGTTCCAGGAGAACTGACCGGCGGCTTTTTTCTCATTCGGATGATAAAAGCGGATACCGTCCGGAGCGTCTGTCAGCTCAATGGAGTAAACATGGCGCGGTTTTTCCAGATTCATTTTCTCTGTCTGTTCTTTTACCGACTGAAAAAAAGTTTTGAAATACATGCCAGGTATAAAGATGCCGACAACAAACAGAAGTACACCGAGCAGAAAGGCATTCTCAAAGGTATCCTGAAGAGAAAAACTGATAATGGAAGCGATAAAGCCTGTCACCCCGATCGCGACGGGGGTCTTCCAGCGCTTCTGGTAGTTCATGATATTAAAAACCGCAAATTTTTTGAATGACGCTGCTCCCAGCGTGATAGATAAGAACATGGATTTCTGGTTCAATGGAGATACCTCTTTTCTGCCTGTTTCCAGTGTATTGATTTCCAACAGATTCGGATCATCGTAATCTGTTCCGCTCACAGCATTATACAGTTCCGGCAGATCCTTTTTATTGCTGAACACCATTTCAAAAATACGGACTTTAAAGGTGCGGTTTACAGCTGTGCTGTTTGCCGGTAATAAGAGCATTGAGATTTCCTGTGTCCCGTTAATTGAAATGATATAAAGACAGGAAAATAAGAAAGGAATGGCCAGAAATATAATGCTTTTGTTCAGTTTATCACAGATCTTTTCATTCTTCCAGTAGTTAAGAATAATTTCACAAGCTCAGAAGCAGAAGTTTCAGAGGTCCGGAGAAGTTCGGAAATCCCGGAATCGTCCTGAGTTTAACAGAAGAATAAAAAACAGAAAAAAGAGAAAGATATCATCGTGCCGGAACACAAAAGCTCTTCACAATGGAAAGATGCCGGTCCGATATACAGTAATGAGTGCAGAAAATTTCCGGGGTCTGCGTAAAGAATGTTTTACATAGTCTGACTTGGAAATCAATATGGGAATATGGTATGATAGTTCTGATTTAAAGGAGTCTTTTTATGCGGGATGAAATGTGAGGCTTTTGCCTGGCATAATGAAATCGATATAAGGAGAATTTTATCATGAAACTGAATTACAGAAGAACCTTTCTGGTGGGTCTGGCATTCCTGTCCATCAGCGCATTCTGGCAGATGTACGACAACATTATTCCGCTGATTCTTCAGAACACGTTTCATCTGAATGAGTCCGTTATCGGTGCGATCATGGCAATCGACAATGTTCTTGCCGTATTTCTGCTCCCGATCATGGGGTCTTTTTCAGATCGCGTAGATACGGGACTTGGAAAACGTATGCCTTTTATTGTGTGCGGAACTGTCGGGGCAGTAGTGCTGATGATGCTGCTTCCGTATGCGGATCATACACAGAATCTGTGGCTGTTCACTGTCGCGCTCGGTCTGACGCTGCTGGCAATGGCGACCTACCGTTCTCCGGCTGTAGCGCTCATGCCGGATCTGACACCGAAGCCGCTGCGCTCCGGTGCGAATGCAGTCATTAATCTGATGGGAGCAGTCGGCGGTGTGTACTCTCTGATTCTGATCCAGCTGCTGGTGGAGGATGGGGATCGTCCCGACTATCTCCCGGTATTTCTGGGTGTGGCTGTTATTATGGTGATCTCTGTGGTGGTTCTGCTGGTGACGATCCGTGAGAAAAAGATGGCAGCACAGATTGCAGAAGAATATCCGGAGGAACAGGAAGAGAAGGTGCAGTCCGGGGATTCTGCATCACAGACACTGGCACCGGAGGTAAAGAAGAGCCTTGCCTTTATTCTGATTTCCATATTCCTGTGGTTTACGGCATATAATGCAGTGACAACCGCATTTTCCAGATATGCCGTAACGGTATGGAAGATGGAGGGCGGCGGATTTGCCAGCTGCCTGATGGTGGCGACGGTGGCTGCGATCATCAGTTATCTTCCGATCGGAACTATTTCTTCCAGGATCGGAAGGAAGAAAACGATCCTGATTGGTCTTCTGATGATGCTCATCAGCTACTCGGCGGTATTTTTCTACCCGACCTACAATGTGACCGCGAACTTCTTTTTCGCACTCATTGGTTTTGGATGGGCGGCAGTCGGAGTCAATTCTTTCCCGATGGTGGTAGAGATGAGTAAGAACGGAGATATTGGAAAATATACGGGATTGTATTATACATTTTCCATGACAGCTCAGATTTTTACACCGATCATTTCAGGGGCACTGCTGCAGTATGTGTCCTACAATACGCTGTTTCCGTACGCAATGTTCTTTACCGTATGTGCAATGCTGACCATGAGCATAGTGAAACATGGAGACTCAAAACCGCTGCAGAAAAAAAGTGTTCTGGAGAACTTTGATGTGGATGACTGACAGATGGAGTCTTCGATACAGGACAAAGGCCCTGGACAGATATTGTGTGAACGGAAGGAAGCTTTAAGGAAAAGAGGTCTTGAATATGAATGTGACTGCAGTGATCGGACTGCTGATCTTGCTGATCGTCTATCTGTATCTGATTATGCCGCGGATGACCGGGAGACCGGATTATTCGCGGCTGTGCGGCTATGATTATGCACATCGCGGCTTGCACGACAACAGCGGCGATGCGCCGGAAAATTCCATGGCTGCTTTCAGAAAAGCCATTGAGCACGGATACGGTATCGAGCTGGATGTGCAGCTGACGAAAGATCGTATTCCGGTGATCTTTCATGATGAGACACTGAACCGGATCTGTGGTGTGAAGGGAAAGGTCAGAGATTATACATACGAAGAACTGCAGCAGTTTACACTGTGCGGGTCGAAGGAGCGGATTCCGCTGTTTGCAGATTTCCTGAAACTGGTAGA
Organism: Candidatus Choladousia sp.; assembly: GCA_045119335.1. Lineage (GTDB taxonomy): Bacteria > Bacillota > Clostridia > Lachnospirales > Lachnospiraceae > Choladousia. The sequence continues at coordinate 32,393 of JBGVDJ010000066.1, forward strand.
TGGAAAGGTCCCGCTGATCATTGAGATAAAGATCCACGAGAATGCCGATACCGTCTGCTCCATTGCAGATAAGCTGATTCATGAATATAAGGGTGTCTACTGTATAGAATCTTTTCATCCGTTTGCGGTGAGATGGTATCGAAAACACCGTCCGGAGGTTATTCGCGGACAGCTTTCCGGTAATTTTAACAAGCCGGGAAAGACTGAGCAGTTACATTTGCGGCTGATTCATTATCTGCTGACGAATGTGCTGTGCAGACCGGACTTCATCGCGTATGAGCATCGCTTTAAGAACAATGTCTCAAGGGTATTGTGCAGAAAGCTGTACCATGCGCTCAGCGTGGCCTGGACGATCCGGTCACAGGAGGAACTGGATGCGTGCAGAGACGATTTTGATCTGTTTATTTTTGAGGGATTTCGACCGAAAGGACAGAAATAAAAAAGAGAATGATTCCATCCGAAAGGACAGAAATAAAAAAGAGAATGATTCCATCCGAAGGGACAGAAATAAAAAAGAGAATGATTCCATCCGAAAGGGCGGAAATGAGAAGGTGAATGATTCCGGCCGGAGGGGCAGAAACAGAACCCCCCGGCTGGAATTTTTTATCTGGCGTATTTTGAAATCCTGACGGTTATGAAAGGAACTTTATTGCTGCAGACACTGCTCTGTTGTGTGAGAATCTGCAGGACAAAAGAGCAAAGGTCTTTTCACAGTAAAAATTTCATCGCAATGCGTGAAAACGGTTAGTGTGTACTCTTCTTCAGAAGCAGTTCATGCATGACTGCCATCAGGACAAGCACGGCAAGCAGAAATACCGGAAACAGCGTCACACTGATATACCGCGCGATCAGTCCGAACAGCGGCGGCATCAGACATGTACCTACATATGCACTGGCCATCTGCACTCCGATGACTGCCTGGGATTTGTCTGCACCGAAGTGCTCCGGAGTGGAGTGAATGATACACGGATAGATCGGGGCACACCCGAGACCGATCAGAATCAGACCGATCAGGGATCCTGTCTCGCCGAAAGGCAGGAGCAGGGCAGCGATTCCGGCTCCAATAATTCCGGAACCAAGGCGGATCAGCTGAGTATCATTCAGCTTGAGGGTCAGGAAACCGTTGAATGCCCTTCCGACTGTGATGCCGATATAGAACAGGCTGGCGAAGCCGGCAGCTGTCTCTTCGGAGAGTCCCCGGAACAGCACCAGATAGCTGCTGGCCCAAAGACCGGTAGTCTGCTCCAGTGCGCAGTAGCAGAAGAATGTGATCATGACTTCCTTTGCACCGGGAATGGCGAAAATTTCACGCAGAGTCAGCGGCTTGCCGGACTGTGAATCATCGGCAGAAGCATCAGGTGTCCCGCTGTCGTCTGTGCGTCCTTTCCAGAGCGGCAGGCTGAGAAACAGGAGCAGTGTCAGGGCGATCTGCAGATAGGAGATATAGCGGTATCCTGCCTGCCAGCCCTGTCCGCCGGTCAGGGCATAGCCCATGATATACGGCCCAACGGAGGCACCGATACCCCACATGCAGTGGAGCCAGCTCATGTGGCGGCTTGCATAGTGCAGTGCGACATAGTTGTTCAGAGATGCGTCCACACTTCCGGCGCCGAGGCCATACGGAATTGCCCAGAGGCACAGCATCCAGAAAGAGTCGCAGGTGGAAAATCCGAACAGTGCCAGTGCGGTCATTGCCACACTGAGTGCAGTAACTTTTCCCGTTCCGAGTTTCCGTGTCAGGCGGTCACTCTGCAGACTGGATACGATGGTTCCGGCTGCAATGATCATGGAAATCACACCGGCATAAGAGACCGGTACATTAAACTGCGGATACATCGACGGCCACGCGGAACCCAGCAGGGAATCCGGCAGGCCGAGACTGATAAATGAAAGATAAATTACGGCTAAGAGTAAATGAAACATCTTGTGATCCTCCTTAAATATTGATATGATTATATCAGCAAATAAGAAGCGTAAGTAGAACGAAATCATCGATTTTATGAGATAAAACCGTCAAAAGGAGGAGCGGAGATGGCTGTTGCCAAATGTTATATAAAAACGGATCAGAAGGGGCGGGAGCTTGCAGAGCACGGCTCGACTCTGTTTCCGGCGGCATGTTATAACGATAATATGGCTGAGGAACTGGTCGCGTGGCACTGGCACAACGAACTGGAGTTTATTACAGTGACGGAAGGTGCGGTGGTGGTGGCCGCCGGGACGGAGAAATATGTGGTAAAACAGGGAAACGGATTTTTCATTAATGCCGGTGTGCTGCATGCAGTGTGGAGCGTGGACGAATATGGGAAATATGGAGAACCGGAGCACTGCTGCGGGGATGTTGATTATATCAATTTGAACAGGGAGAAAGGTACCGTGTCGGGCCGCCTGCGTTCTATTGTATTTCATCCGCGTCTGGTCGGCGGCAGTATTGACAGCATTTTCTGGCATAATTATGTACAGCCGCTGCTGGCAAACAATTTTCTGAAATGTGCGTGGCTGGACCGGAATGAACCGTGGCAGAAAGAAGCGATCCGATATATTGAGGATGCTTGGAAATACGAAGCAGAGGAATTGCCGGGTTATGAGATCCGCGTAAGAAATGCTCTTTCAGAGCTGTTGTTTCTGCTGAACACGCATCGTCCGGCAATCCAGAACCGACCTTCTGACAAGGCGATCAGAGATGGAGAACGGATCAAGGTTATGCTGCAGTATATTCAGGAGAATTATGAAAGTGAGCTGAGTATTGAGCAGATCGCGCAGAGTGTGATGATCAGTGAGAGTGAATGTCTGCGCTGTTTCCGGAGTACGATAGGAACGACTCCGATTCAGTATGTAAAGCAGTTTCGCATTCAAAAGGCAGCGGAGCTGCTTGGGGATACGCAGATGAAGATATCAGACATCGGTGCCCGGTGCGGATTTCAGGAGATGAGTTATTTTGCGAAGACATTCCGGGAACTGCGGGGATGTACACCGTCGGAATACCGGAAGGAGAGGCGATGAATTATGGTATACACATTTGCAGCATATACAGAGCAGCTCCCGGATCCGATGACGTGTCCGCATATTCTGGAAGGACTGCCGCAGGAGCGACGGGAGAAAATACTTCGAAATAAAATGGAGAACAGCAGAAAACAGAGTCTTGGGGCAGGACTTTTGCTTCAGGAAGTGTTTGCACGGTGCGGACTTTCCATGGAGACAATTTACGTCGATGAGAATGGAAAACCGGGAGCAGATGGACTTTTCTTCAATCTTTCCCATTCCGGCAGCCTGGTTCTGTGTGCTGCAGCCGGAAATCCGGTGGGCTGTGATGCGGAACAGATCCGTACGGTATCCCGGAAGGTGATACAGCGCTTTTTCGCTCCGGCAGAGATCCGGTATCTGGATCAGTTTTCCGGTCAGGAGCTGGACCGTGAGTTCTGCAGGATCTGGACGAGAAAAGAGAGCTATATCAAAATGACCGGAGAAGGGATGCGGCTGGCATTTAACCGGTTCGATGTGACTGCGGGAGAAGAAAAACTCTGTACGGGACCGGGAATAAAGTGCGGTGCAGAAAGAATGCCCTGCCCGGGATCAGGAATAAAGTGCGGTGCAGAAGGGATGCCCTGCCCGGGATCAGGAATAAAATACGGTGAAGCAGGAATGCTTTATCCGGGCGAAAACAGGATTGGTATGGTCGGGCGGGTGTGCAGAGACGGAAAAATGGAGGATTGTTTCCTTCATGAATATGATATTCCGGGGTATCGGGTGAGCGTATGTTCCGGGGAGGCATGTTTTGCGCAGGAGATAGAATTTGTAGAGTTATTTCGAAACATGCAGGAGCGAAGCTGACAAAAACATAAATACGACAGGATTCAGTTGGGATCACGTATTCTGACTGAATCCTTTTTTATCTTTATATCAGAAATTTTACATTATGGTGAAAAAACAGTTGACATATAACCTTGTTGGTGATATGGTTAATTACACAAGTAATTAACCAAACAGGCTATAAGAAACAGGTAAAGAACAGGAACATATTTTGTAAAGGAAGTGATACAGCGTGAACGAAATCCTGACACAGGAAAAATCAATTTACATCCAGATCAAGGAAATGATTGAGAATGACATTCTGCGGAATATCCTGCTGGAGGAGGAACGGGTGCCGAGCACGAATGAGCTGGCGAAGCTCTACGCGATCAACCCGGCCACAGCGGCCAAGGGAGTCAATTTGCTGGTAGATGAAGAGATTCTGTATAAGAAACGCGGAATCGGAATGTTTGTAGCGACGGGGGCGAAAAAAAGGATTATGGAAAAACGGAAAGAGCATTTTTATGATGACTATGTAAAGAGCCTGCTGGCAGAGGCGGCGAGCCTTGGAATTACGAAGACGGAGCTGATCGCTATGATACAGAAAGCGAACGAAGCGGGAAAATAGAGAGGGATATTGGAGGATAGAATATGAGCAGACTGGTTGCAGAGGGAATTGTTAAGACATATGGAAATAAGGATGTGCTCCACGGTGTGGATCTGGAACTGGAATCCGATAAGATTTACGGACTGATCGGAAGAAACGGAGCGGGCAAGACAACATTGCTGTCGATTCTGACTTCACAGAATCCGGCATCCGCCGGCACGGTGACATTTGACGGACAGCCGGTATGGGAAAATCCGGAGGTGCTTCGGTATCTGTGTTTTTCCAGAGAGCTGAATCCAATGAGCGGAAACAATGCAAATACGATGAAGGTCAAGGAATACCTGAAGATTGCCTCCATCTACTTTCCGTACTGGGATAAGGAGATGGCAGCAGAACTCGTGAAGGAGTTTGGCCTTGATGTAAAGAAGCGCATCAGCAAGCTGTCAAAGGGAATGCTTTCCATGGTTACGATCATCGTGGCACTGGCGAGCAAGGCACAGTTTACATTTCTGGATGAGCCGGTGGCAGGACTGGATGTAGTGGCCAGAGAACGTTTCTATCAGATACTGGTGGATGAGTTTACGGAGACAGGCAGAACATTCGTCGTATCAACTCACATTATTGAAGAGGCAGCCGATGTATTTGAGGAAGTGATCATCGTAGACAAGGGAAATATTGTTCTCAAGGAAAATACACAGGATCTGCTGGATCGCTGCTTCCATGTCAGCGGACACGCAGATGAAGTAGACAAAGCCGTAGCCGGACTGGAAACACATCATGAGGAGCACCTTGGTCGGAGCAAAGGTGTGACAGTAGTGCTGGAGCCGGGACAGGTGATGACAGACTGCTATGATATAAGCGTTCAGAAGCTGAGCCTTCAGAAGGTATTTGTGGCACTTTGCGGGGAGGAGTCGGGAAATGAACACGGAGAATAACAGAAAAGGGAACAGAGGAACGGTATCAGGCAGGAGTCTTCGCTTCTGGGGTGAGAACTGGTTGGAAACCATGGGAATATCTCTCGGTGCGGCACTGGTACTGATGCTTTTCTGGGGATTTGGAAAATCTTATGAAAACATGCAGGAAATGGCTGCAATGTACGGTTACTACCTGATCGCTGCAGGCGGATTTATTGTGTTTCTGGTCGGGGTGACCTATTATCAGACCTATTTTTCACTGCTGGTGTCTATGAATGCGACACGAAAACAGGTTGCCAGGGATATCCTGATCAATGTGGCGGCGATGATCCTTGGGGTGACTGTTCTGGCTGCGCTTGTATGGACCGTGGTTCCTGGGGAACTGTCGGAAAAAGGGCTGGAGCTGCTGCCACTGCTCGGCGGAGTACTTTTTATTGCAGCTGCATTCTGTGTTGCGCTTGGCACTATTATAGCTAAATGGGGTAAGGTCGGTATGATCATTTTTGCTGTTGTCTGTGTTCTGATCGGCGGGTGCGCAGGTTCATCCGTGGCATTTCTGGGCGGAGAGATTCTTGAAACGCTGGAAAAGATCAAAATCAGCGAATCCATTTTCAGGATCGTAGCAGCAGCCGGTGTTCTGTTGTACGCGGCGGCCGGTATTTTTTCTGTAACAGCAACGCGGAAAACAGAAGTCAGATAGGAAAGGAGAGCTTATGGTAACAGCAATAAAAAAGCAGATTCAGATTACGTGGACGGATTGGATTCTGACAGTATTGGTCATATTGGGAAGCGGCATTTTTGGAAAGCTTCTGTTCCATATTGTTGCTTATTTTGATGACGAGATGACAGCATATTTTCCGCTGGCAGCAATGCTGGCAGCGATTGTAGCGTTGGTTTTTGCCGTACTGATGACGGCGGTTCAGATGCCCTTATGTTTTAATCTGGAGATATCTATGGGAAATACAAGAAAGCACTTTTTTGTTTCCTTTTTTGCGACGACATTTGTGGGAAGTATTATTGAGGTTCTGCTGGTAGCAGGTATTGGTGCGCTGGAGAATGCAATGAATGCAGCCATGTATCCCACATGGGAAACAGAGCTCGATCTGCTTCCGTACATCCTGAAATGGGGGCTTCTGGTATGTGTTTTTGCTAATGTGATCGGCGCATTATGCGGTAATCTGGTGATGCGTTTTGGCAAAGTGGCACTCTGGATCCTGTGGGTACTCTGGATGTTCCTGTGTATCGGTGTACCTCAGATCCAAGAAGCAGTAGAGGAGGCACCGGATTCCCTGTACGGGCGCATTGGTGTGGCAGTCGGTGGCTTCGTTTCCGGCATTCCGGTGAATATATGGATCGCTGCAGGAATTGCAGCAGGTGCTGTGGCGTTTATCGGATCATGGCTGATGCTGAGGAGGCAGCAGGTGACAGGCTGATGAAAAGTCTGTATAACATTACGGATTCTGGTAAATATTATATAAAACGGGAGAATATTCCGCCGTGCAGCGGAAACGGGTTCTTCCGTCTGATATAGTTTCCGGAAGAAAGGATGATCCGTATGCAGCAGGTATATGTAAAGTTTAACAGTGTGGAGCAGGTGAGAAATTTTATTAATCTGATCGATCGGTTCGATGGAGATTTTGATCTCGGATCCGGGCGCAGAGTTGTGGATGCAAAGTCCATTATCGGCGTACTTGCGCTGGATCTGACCCAGCCTCAGATGCTCCGGTACAATTCGGATGATGGTGAGATCAGGGAGAAGCTTCGCCCGTTTCTTGTCTCATAGGATTCATTTTATATAAAAAGAAAAGGTGAATGGAATTTTCTGAGAACAGAAGAAGATTTTGTATTTACAGTGAAAGATTTGTGATCCGGGGCCGCCCTTATGGACTTTTGCAGTACAGGTCTGATATAATCAGGTATAAGATACTTTACACTGATAAACACGACAGATACGGGAAGGAGCAGATGATATGCAGAATGACAATTATCTGAAAATTGCAGTCTGCGATGATGATACGAAGGACCGGCAGGTGATTGTTGAACTGATTCACGAATATCTGGACCGGCAACAGCATTATGCAAAAGTAGAAGAATTTACATCCGGAGAAGCATTTCTCGCCGCGGATGTTTCTCAGTACGGGCTGGTGGTTCTGGATATATTCATGAATGAGCTGACCGGCATGGCAACGGCCAGGAGGCTGATCGAGGAACATCCGGGGATACAGATCATTTTCTGCAGCAGTTCCAGCGAATATGCGGTGGAGGCATATGACGTGTCTGCGCTGCATTATCTGCTGAAGCCGGTAAAGGAGGAAAAGCTTTATGCAGCACTGGATTATTTCTTTCGGGCGCACACATCCCTTCGGACGATTTCGGTCAAATCCGGACGAATCGATGAGACAGTATATCTGTCAGATATCTCCTGGATCGAATCCTTTGGCCATAAATGCATTGTACATACGAAACACAGGGATCTGGAAACACGTATGACCCTTACACAGATGGCGGAGCAGCTTCCCGAGGAAGAATTCATCAAGCCGATCCGATATGCACTGGTATCGCTGCAGGCGATTGCCGCGATTCCCGGTGAAGTGCTTACGCTGACAGATGCAACGACTGTTCCGGTCGGACGGGATCAGCGTGCTTCGGTGAAAAAGGCATTTATGGATTATAAACTGAAGTCTATGCTCAGAAAGGGTGGTGGCCGGTAAATGCGGGAACTGGTATTTATGCTTTCCGCTTCCATAGGGTTCTCAGCCGGGATTCTGCTGAGATATATTCCCTTTGCAAAGCTGGTGACCCCGAAACAGAAGAAGATTCTTTTGACTGCATATATATCGGCACTGCTGATCAGCGACGTTTACCTTTACTATAAGGCAGTAAACGGCGAATTTACGATCGCGTTTGCCAAAGTGAATATGATCCTGTTCGGACTGATAACAACGTTTATCAATATACTGGTGATACGGGGAAGGATCAGGGAGCATCTGTTCACGTACGGACTGGTGACTACATACAATTATATGCTGCTCACGGTAGTTACCTATGCAGTCTATATCACACGGGGCTTTGACGGGATAGATGATTATATAATGGAAATGAGTGGATTTGGTGTTCTGTTTGCGCTGTTTTATCCGCTGGCGAGACGTCTGATGCTGCGTACGATCACACCGTTTCTGACGATCAATTCGGGCAATTACTGGAATACCATCTGGTTTGTGCCGATTGCCATGTATTATGCCTGTGTACTGGCGCTTCCGAGCAATCAGCATGTCAGTACACTGATGCACGTGATCAGCCGTGCCTTTATTAATTTTGCGACGATCTTCATATGTCACAGCGTCGCAGGGGATTATGAACTCATGCAGGAAAAACTGGAACTGAATGAACAGCTTGGCATGCAGAAGGAACATTATGCGCAGCTGTCCGGTAAGATTCTGGAGGCCCGGAAGGCCAGGCATGATTTCAAACATCACATGGCGGCGGTCTATCATTATATCGAAACAGACGACAGGACTGGTCTGAAGGAGTACTGTGACCGACTGCTGCTTCAGAACGGGGAAGAAATCTCCATTCCATATACCGGAAATGCAGCAGCTGACGGAGTGCTGTACAGGTACATGCAGCTGGCATGGACAAATCAGGTTCATCTGGAGATGAACGGGGTGATCAGGAGTAATGGCATCATGGACGTGGATCTGTGTGCACTGCTTGGCAATGCGCTTGAAAATGCAATGAGCGGTTGCCTCACCGTGCAGCAGAATCGTTTCATTTCTGTTATTGCCGAGAGTACAGAGCAGATACTGACTATTGTTATTCAGAACTCTTTTGACGGTGTCGTGCAGAATAAAGGAGACGGCAGGATCCTCTCACGAAAGCGGGAGAATGAAGCAGGTATCGGACTGTCTTCCATGCGAAGCATCTGTGAGAAATATGAGGGAGGTATGGAGATACAGTATGACGACAGTACATTTACCGTATTGATCATGCTGCCGCTGAGAATGGAAAGCGAGACTCCGGCTGGGCGGATCCAGTACTAATTTTGCATTTCATGCCGTTTGAACATTTTTCATGACACTTTACGGAAAAACGGAGAAGTCTGTGATATGATTACACTGCAGGAAATTATATCCATAAGGGGGTGTCGGCAGAATGAAAGCTGTATTGTTTGGGACGAAGCAGGAGTATGCAGAACTGATGGAAGCCTTCCGCGCGCTGCCTGCATGGAGTAACAGCGAAATGGACTGCTGCCATCTTGAGGATTACGACGACTTCCGACATCAGCTGGCGGACGAACGGCATGATCTGATCATTGTTACTGCGAATGGAGCGACCGGGATGGAAGCATGTATCGGGGCGCGGAAGATCCGGCCGGATACACCGTTGTTCTGGTTTTCCGATGACCGGGCATTCGGTCCTCAGTCATATCGCCTGGAATGTACATACTTTGCGACGAAGCCGGTATCGCAGACACGTTTGATGAATGCGTTTGCGCGCTGTCAGGCGGTCATGGAAGGAACGGTATAGGGCCGGGGCAGGACTGAAAAGGTTCTGTTTCAGCATATATTATTGAACCAAGGTTCCTGCATATGCTCCGGGTATGGAGCTGTGTCTGCACAGTATTACAGAACTTTAATGAGAATCGTACCGACTCCCAGGATCATCAGCACGACACCGACCACCCGGTTCAGTTTGCGGATCTCACATTTATTGGCGAATCTGGCGGAGACCAGTGCACCGATCAGACAGGAAATAACGACGATTGTCATGGGGAGCGGATAGATGTCCGCGCCCATGGAAACGTGGCTGACGGCACCGGTCAGTGCCACTGCAGACATGATCAGTGTACTTGTTCCCACTGCAACCTTCAGGTTATAGCCCAGCACTACAGTAAATACGGTAAGCATCAGGATGCCTCCGCCGCTTCCGGTGAAACCGCACACCCATCCGATCAGGCAGCCGAGAAGCATTGCAAGAACCGTTTTGGCAGTGGCTTTGCGATCGGAAACCTGCTCTGAAGCATCAGTCCCTCCTGTGACCGGCTTCACCAGGAATTTAATACCGAGAAAAACCGTAGTCAGCATGGACAGATATCCCAGACCATCCGGCTGTGCCTGACTGAACAGATACCCGCAGTAGCTGCCGACGACTGTTCCTGCGAAGGCAGTTATCATGACCAGGCAGCCACGTCGGATATCAATATTTTTGTTTTTGTAGTAAGTATAGGCTGAGAGCAGGCTCGCCAGTACATCTGCAGCCAGAGCTACGGTCACTGCATCATAGCTCAGCCATCCGCAGAGACTTACAAGCAGCGGCGTAATCACGACAGCGGCGGACAGTCCGGCCAGACCGGTCACAATGTCGGCACCGAGTCCGGCAATCAGATATACGAGAATATTCATAAATCAATCACCTCATAAAATATATTTCATTGATCACAACAGACTTTATTATAAAACAGGAGTTCTATAATTCAATTCACAAATTTTACCATTTGTCCGGAAATAATTACACATTTTGCGGTATTTTGTATACTATATAAAGAAAATAAATAATAGTCAGGAACCAGTTAACTATGCAAAATGAAACTTGTAAAAATAAGGCAGATTATTCCAAAATCAGCGGCGACCGTGTGCTGCCGTTTGTATTTACTCTGAATCTGGAGGATTCCATCTTATATCCGGAGGAAGGACAGAAACAGAGATTCTGTTATGACATAGAGGGTGTCGGTCAGGATTCTGTCACCTTTGCAGACCTCAATTATTTCCTTCTCGGCATCTGCAGCAGCATTACCCAGAATGATATCGCGGAGATTACCGTTGTCATCGACGGAAAGGAACAGACGGTAGTCTGGGGAGAGAATGTGGAGATCAGGACAACTGAAAAACCGGATAATCTGACCGGCTGTGTCGGTCTGAAATTTGATTTCCCGTTGGATAAAATGGATGGCCAGATGGAAGTATGCATCACTATGGAGAAAACGTATCCGGTCGGTCCGGTCAATGTCTGCGTTTTCGGAGGCAATACCACAGCCACCGGACTCATGATCTGCGGTCCGGCCTGCGGCAGCATGGAACCCTGCGACTCCGTATTTTACCAGAAAGAGACCGTATGTGTGCCGGTCAAAGTGACGCCTTATGCAAATCCGGGTACGGCCAAAGCCACATGCTGCGGAGAGCCGGTAGTCACACCTGGAGGAACATGCAGCGGCAACCGCACTTTTTGCTCCTTCACCATTACCCAGAAGCTGTGTATTGAGATTCCGATCTCGTTTGGTGCAGTTATAGAGACGGGGGCAGCTGTGGTTCAGTGCGGGGATGTTTCTGAGGAGCCGTGCGACTGCGGAGATGACACCTTTTAAAACGGATACCGTTCAGAACCTGAAATTTCCAGAGATAAATTCTTTTGACAGGAAAGTCCATGCACAAAAACGGCAGGAGATTAATATAATATCCTGGAATGATAGCATGGGGAAATCTTGCATATGGAAGAAAAAAAGACTTTGATCACCAGTAACTGTAACTTTTCGGATGTCCGACCGATCATGATGGCGCTCCCGTATCCTGCTCTGGCGGTGCTGGAGCAGAATCAGGCTTATGCGAATCTGCTCAGTATAAATTACTGTGGCTCGGTATCCGAACTTTCTGCAATCACTCAGTATATCAATTATGAGAACCGGCTGGCCTGCGAACGGTGTGCTGCAGCCCGGACACTTCTGGGTATTGCCATGGCGGAAATGATGCATCTGCAGATGCTGGGAGAGCTGATCGTCCTTCTTGGCGGCAGTCTGGACTTTTCCATAAGACAGCGTGACGGCAAGCAGGTGGTTTGGACGGCTCAGTATGTGAAGATGCAGGGAAATCTTCGGGGAATGCTGCAGTCGGCGATCGAATCCGAACGCGCGGCGATCAATCAGTACAGGATGCATATGAGGATGATCAATGACAGCTCCATTAATGCTGTTCTGGCCAGAATCATAAAGGATGAGGAGTATCATATCATGGTGCTTCAGGCGCTGATGGGATAAATAACAGATATTCAGATATCTTATTGGGAAAACGGAGAGGCGGAACCTCTTTCATCTGTGTTTGTTGATGAAAGAGGTTCCTTTTATGTGTATTTTTATATCTGAACCTTAAAAACGGTGATGTGCGATGCAGTTTTCTGTTTGAAAGAAGACTGATATTTTATATCAGATAGGATGAGAATGTACCTTATTATAATAGGGTCAACGTCAGCCGGTATTTTGCTTTCGTGCAGAATTCCGACTGCTTAAAAAGACTAAAAAACTGAAAATCAAATTTTTAGGTTGTTTTAGGGTGTTTGTTGCAATTTATATAAGATTCTTGCGAAAGGGTTTATACATTCGGCAGATTGCCTTATAAAAAAACGATGCGGGTGGTGAAAATAATCACTTTAAGAGTAAAAAACGGCATAAATTAATCACATTTTCTTGCTAAATTAAGTATTTTGTCTTAACAGGGAACACGCACGGATTTATTATAGAACTATAAAATTCGGGACAATAAAAGGGGTATGTCCCGACAAGGATCACCTTTCAATGCAAAGATTCAGGAGGAGGAAGAACAATGGGAAAGACAGGGAAGTTTTTCAAAACACGGAAGTGTCTGGCATATCTGCTGGCATGTTCTATGATTTTGACGAATTCCGGAATGACCACACTGGCTGGAGAACTTCAGTCGGAGACTGTGGCAGAGACTGAAGCCGAGACACAGCTGACAGAAGTTCAGGCTGTGGAAGCATCGGAGACTCAGGCAACTGAGGTACCGGCTGCAGAGGCATCGGCTGCAGAGGCTCAGACGACTGAGGCACCGGCCGCAGATGCACCGGCAGAGACTCAGGAGACTGAGACACCGGTGACAGAAGCGCAGACGGAACAGGAGCAGGCGACAGAAGCAGCTGAAACCCCGGCTGATGAGACGCAGGCTGCAGAGACCGGGACAGAAGCTTCTGAGGAACAGACTACAGAGGCAGCGACTCAGGAGGAAGCTACCGAAGAGCAGACTGCAGAAGAAGCGACTGAGGCAGTGACTGAGGCAGTGACTGAGGAGGTTACCGAGGAAGTGACCGAGACTGAGACTGAGACAGCGACTGAACTCGGAGAAGCTGTTCTGGAGACGCTGGTAAAGCAGGAAGTCGTTCAGAAGGAAGTGGATGAGCAGACGATCACATCCATCCACTACACAGTAAAGGTAAAGAATGCCGGTACAGCAGATGCAGAAGATGTATCTGTGAAAGTGCTTCTGGCAGATGCCCTTGCTGCTGACAGAGATGCAGAGAGGACAGAGAACATGAAATGGTTCGCTTCTCTGGAAGAGGCAATCGCCGCAGAGGTTTTTGCGAACGGGGAACTCAGCGATTCCAACCGTCAGAAATACAGCGGATGTGAAGTCGTTCTGTGGCAGGATCAGGATCTGGCAGCAGGTGCAGAGAAGAAGTATGAATTCTATGCGGCAGTGGAAGAGGACGTTGAGAGTACGGATGCTCTTCGCAATGCATGGATCATCAATGGCGAGGCACTGACAGATGAGAACAGAATTCAGTGGGTAAATGAAGAATTATTGACAGAAGAGACCGTGACAGAATTACCGACTGAATTTACATATGAAGATGACACTGTTATCGTTACAGCTGTTCTGTCAGCACCGGACATCTTCCCGAGCGGAGTTCAGTTCGTGGCTGAGGAAGTAGAGCTGTCTGAAGAGGACAAGGCTCTGGCAGCAGAGTGTATGGAGAACAGTGGGGAACTTAAATACTTTGTTGCATATGATATCCGCTTCGAGCTGGACGGCGAGGAAATCGAGCCGGAAGACGGAACGGTAGATGTGAAGATCGAACTGAAGAAAGCACGTTCTCTGAAAGAGGAAGCAGCAGAAGAGAACGGCGAAGAGGTAGACGGAGATTACAGAGTAATCCATCTGGAAGAGAACGAAGACGGCAAGGCAGCCGAGGAACTCGAGGGAACAGTTATCGAAAATAAAGACGGTGCTGTTGAGTCAGTGGGGTTTACCGCTGAGAGCTTTTCAATCGACATCATAGCGTATGATGCGGATGCATTTACTGTAAACGGAGAGATCAACTGGAATGATGACAGCGACGCATCCGGAGACCGTCCGGCCAGTCTGGATCTGAAGTTATATAAAAAGGATGCAGATCAAAACTATGTAGAAGTATCTGCAACACTGACAATAAACACTGAAGCAGATTCCGATAAATGGACATACAGCTTTTCAGGAGGCGAAGTTGCAGAGACAGATGCTGACGGAAATAAGATTGAATATACAGTAAAAGGAAATGCAGGAACTTATTATGCCAGCGTGTATAACGGTTATAATATTGAAAATGTTCTGATGAAATCTACGGACACCTTCGGAACACAGAATTATACACTGGAATATATTCTGAACCATTACAATGTATTTTCCTTTGGAAATGTATCAGGTTCCCACATTGTAGGTGCGGTAATCTGTCAGGGTAATCTGACAAATGGAGATAATAACACGGAAGGCTCAATTCCTTTTGGAGATCAGTCCAAAGAAAGTATTCCTTCCTATATTAAAGGCATGATATATGCGCAGGGCAATAATGCAATCGCAGATCTTTATATAGGAACTGTCAATGAAGTTTCAGCTACAAGCAGCAATTTTTCCAATACGCAGTTTATTATCAATGGCAGAGGACAGTACTATGGTGCATTCAATGTGGAGAAGACAGATGACTACGTTGACTTCAATGCAGCACTGGCAGCTTTGAACAGTCAGTTGTCAGAACTTCTGAACGGATGCACGAAAGTTATTACAGCAGATGATATTGACGAAAATGGCAATTTAAAAATTACAGCAGGCGAGCATGTTAAAATATCTGACGAGGCATATGCCAAGTTAAAGAATGTGTATTTTGATTATGGAGAGGGACTGAACGGAACTCTTGGCACGGTAGTGAACTTCCCGCAGACTGCTGTAGAGATACCGCAGCTGTATTACGGAAGCGGCGACAACCTGAGCTCATATGCATCAGGCAGCCCGGGCGAATTCGGCGCTGGAATGAGCATTGTATGGAATGCGCCGAATGCTACAACAGTAACGTATGCAAGCAATAAGAGTAATGAAGTGGGACATATTGTTGCACCGAACGCATCTACAACAATCAGTGCCGGTAACTACAGTGGTACGATGATCGTAAAGGAACTGCTTGGTGGTGCAGAGGGTCATATGTTCCCGTACAACGGTGACGCACTGGAGCCGAAGCCGGCATCAGGCACAGCATCCATCAAAGTACAGAAAAACTACAATGCTGAATACCCGACAGGTACAGATGCATTTACTTTCACTCTGACAGCAAAGGACAATGCTCCGATGCCGGAGGGAAGCGTGGACGGAAGCAAGACCGTGACTGCAACATCCGCCAGTGCGGTAAGCTTTGGAAACATCAGTTATGAGACAGCAGGAACCTATTACTATACAGTGACAGAGACAGCTGGAACTCTTGATGATGTAAGTTACGATAATACTACTTATTATATAGAAGTAAAAGTTGAAGCAGATGGCAGCGATGAGACCAAGCTGAATATTACTGTCAAGGCTACAACAACTGAAGGCGGAACTTACGAGGGAAGCGGAAGCAGCTATACGGCAGAATTCACAAATAGGCTTGTTGAAAAAGTCAGCGTAAGCGGAACGAAGACCTGGGTAGGTGTACCGGCAGGTGTAGAGAAGCCGACTGTAACAATCAAGCTGTACCGCAACAATGTACTGTTTGATTCTCAGGAGCTGGGAGAGGATGACAAGTACAGCTTCACGGACCTCGAGAAGTATGACAGCAATGGAGCGGAGTATACCTATACAGTAGAAGAGGCAGTGAGCGGAACAAACGCAGGCAAGTTCACCGGCAGCCAGGATGGACTGAACTTCACGAACACTTACAGCGAGAAGACAAGCGTAAGCGGAACGAAGACCTGGGTGGGTGTACCGGCAGGAACAGAAAAGCCGAGCGTAACAATCGAGCTGTACCGCAATGATGAACTGTTTGCTTCTCAGGAGCTTGCGAATGATGCATACAGCTTTACAGACCTTGAGAAGTATGATGAAAACGGAGAGGCATACACATATACCGTTAAAGAGGCAGTGAGCGGAACAAATGCAGACAAGTTTACCGGCATCCAGGATGGCCTGAACTTCACGAACACTTACAGCGAGAAGACAAGCGTAAGCGGAACGAAGACCTGGGTGGGTGTACCGGCGGATGTAGAGAAGCCGAGCGTAACGATCAATCTGTACCGCAACAATGTACTGATTAATTCTCAGAAACTTGTAAATGATGCATATAGTTTCACAGACCTTGAGAAATATGACAGTGAGGGAAAAGAGTATACTTATCGCGTTGAAGAAGTGATGGAAGGTGAGAATGCTCTGAACTTTACAGGCGAAAAGGATGGCTTCAACTTTACAAATACTTACAGTGATAAGATTAATGTAAGCGGAGTAAAGCTCTGGGCAGGTGTACCAACAGGCGTAGAGAAGCCGACTGTAACAATCAAGCTGTACCGCAATGATGAACTGTTTGATTCTCAGGAGCTTGCAAATGATGCATACAGCTTCACAGACCTCGAGAAGTATGACGAAAACGGAGAAGCATACACATACACAGTCAAAGAGGTTGTAAGCGGAACAAATGCAGACAAGTTTATAAGCAGTCAGGATGGTCTGAATTTCGTAAACACTTACAGTGAATTTATTAGCGTAAGTGGTGTGAAGACATGGAATGACAATAACAATAATGCAGGTATGCGTCCGGTAAGCATTACAGTAAATCTGTGGGCTGACAGCGTATTGAAAGAAAGCAAAGAAGTAACAGCAGAAGATGATTGGAAATACAGTTTTGATAATCTTGATAAATATTCAGATGGAATCGAAATTGAATACACAATCACAGAAGATGCTGTAGAAGGTTATCTGACAAGTGTAGACGGATTTGATGTTACAAATACGATTACATCTGTAAAGATCAGCAAGGTAGATGTAAACGGAAGCGAAGAGCTTGCAGGAGCACACATCCAGATCCTCGACAGTGAAGAGAATGTGGTAGAAGAGTGGGATTCAACAACAGAAGCTCACGAGGTAACAGGCCTTAAGACAGGCGAGACCTATACTCTGAGAGAGACCGTAGCACCGGAAGGCTATGCAATCACAACAGATACGACCTTCACACTGGATGAGAACGGTGAAGTCGATAAGGACAGCACCACCACAACAGTAAGTGAGGATGGCGTACTTCTGGTAGAAGATGCAAGAAGCATTGAAGTATCCAAGGTAGATCTTGGTACAGGTGAGGAACTGACAGGTGCACACATTCAGGTAATCGACAGCGAAAACAATGTTGTAGATGAATGGGATTCCGAGACAGGCGTTAAGCATGTAGTGGAGAACATTAAGGTTGGCGAGACCTACACTCTGAAGGAGACAGTGGCCCCGGAAGGATACGAGCTCACAACAGACACAACATTTACAATCGCAAAAGACGGCAGCGTGACAGGAACCGTTACCACAAATGAAGATGGCGTAGTCCTGATCATGGACGGCAAGACATCTGTGAAGATCAGCAAGGTAGACATTGCAGACGGAACAGAACTTGCAGGCGCACATCTCCAGATTCTGGACAAGGATGGCAAGGTAGTAACCGAGTGGACATCCACGTCAGAAGCGCATGAGATCGTTGGACTGAAGGCCGGCGAGACCTACACACTGCGCGAGACAGTGGCACCGGCTGGTTACACAGTAACAACAGATACAATCTTTGTACTGGATGAGAACGGCAAGGTTGACGCAGATCAGACAACAACAAAGGTAAGCGAAGATGGTGTACTGCTGGTAGAGGATGCAAAGACATCCATTAAGATCAGCAAGGTGGACATCGCAGACGGCGAAGAACTGGAAGGCGCACATATCCAGATCCTTGACAAGGATGGAAAGGTAGTGGAAGAGTGGGATTCCAAGACAGAACCGCATGAAATTACAGGTCTGAAGACAGGTGAGGAATACACACTGCGCGAGACAGTGGCACCGGAAGGCTACACAGTAACAACAGACACGATCTTTGTACTGGATGAGAACGGCAAGATTGACGCAGATCAGACAACAACAAAGGTAAGCGAAGATGGTGTACTGCTGGTAGAGGATGCAAAGACATCCATTAAGGTAAGTAAGGTAGATATCACAGACGGCGGCAAAGAGATCGCGGGTGCACAGCTTCAGCTGCTCCGGGTAGTTGACGGAAAAGAAGTTGAAGTGGAGACATGGAACTCCGATGGAAAAGCTCACGAAATCAAGGGTCTTGTAACAGGAACAGAGTATATCCTGAGAGAGAAAGTCGCACCGGACGGATATGTACTTACTACAGACACCACATTCGTTCTGGATGAGCAGGGACAGGTTGATAAGACCAGAACCACTACTACAGTAAATGAAGATGGTGTACTCCTTGTAGAAAATGCAATGGTGAAACTGTCCAAGGTTGAGATCGGAACCGGCAAAGAACTTGACGGTGCGCAGATCAGAATCCTGGATAAGGATGGAAACGAAGTGGATGTATGGAATTCCAAGGCAGGCGAGGAGCATGCAATTAAGCATCTGAAAGCCGGCGAGACATACACTCTGAGAGAGACCATTGCACCGGAAGGATATGCGATCACTACAGATACTACATTTACATTGGATGAAAAGGGACGCATTGACGGCGAAAAGACGACCACAACGATAAGCGAAAAGGGAGTTCTTCTCGTAGAAGACACATACGTTCTGGTATCCAAGGTAGATCTTGGTACAGGTGAGGAACTGACAGGAGCACATATCAAGGTAGTCGACAAGGACGGCAACGTTGTAGATGAATGGAACTCCAGATCAGGCGAGAAACATGCAGTAAGAAACATTAAGGTTGGCGAAACTTATACTCTGAAGGAGACAGTAGCTCCGGAAGGATATGAGATCACAACAGATACGACCTTTACTCTTGACAGAGAAGGTAAGGTGACAGGAACAGTTACCACAGATGAAGATGGTGTTATCCTGATCATGGATGGCAAGACATCCGTGAAGATCAGCAAGACAGACATCGCAGACGGCAAGGAGCTGGAAGGTGCAGTGATCCAGATTCTTGACAAGGACGGAAAGGTAGTTGCAGAGTGGACGTCTGAGGCAGAACCGCATGAGATCATCGGTCTGAGAGCAGGCGAGACCTACACACTGCGCGAGACAGTCGCTCCGGACGGATACGAAGTCACAGCTGATACCACATTCACACTGGATGAGAAGGGTGAGATCGACAAGACTCAGACCACAGCAACAGTAAGTGAAGAAGGCATCCTGCTGGTAGAGGATACGATGACATCTGTCAAGATCAGCAAGGTGGACATCGCAGACGGCAGAGAACTGGAGGGAGCAACAATCCAGATTCTTGACAGCGAAGGAACTGTTGTGGCAGAGTGGATCTCCACAAAAGAAGCTCACGAGGTGAAGGGCCTGACAGCAGGCAAGACCTACACACTGCGCGAGACAGTCGCTCCGGCAGGCTATGATATTACTGCGGATACGACCTTCGTGCTCAACGAGAAGGGTGAAGTCGATACAGACAAGACCACAACGACAGTCAGCGAAGACGGTGTACTGCTGGTAGAAGATTCTATGGTCAAGAGCGAAAAGGCAGCAATCGCAGTTACCAAGAAGCTGGTTTACAACGGCGAGACACTCGGTGCAGTCGATGCAACATTCTATGTAGCACTTTACTATGATGCAGAGTGCACAAAGATTGCATCTGAAGTGAAGCCGATCGTATTCAAGAATGCTTCTGCATCCACAGTAGAATTTACTGATCTGGAAGTTGGAAGAGAATACTTTGCAGGTGAGTGTGAAGCTGACGGAACAGCTCTGGAGCTTGGCATGGGTGTTATGGCAGACGGAACGATCTACGTGGCTGACTTCACGGACGGCAACAGCGTATTAGTAGAAAATGCTGACGGCACACAGAGCATTTACTTCAACAACGAATTCTACTCCATTCCGAGTGGATTCTACAAGGAAGGCACACTGACTATTACGAAGCAGCTGCTTGGTTCAGACGGTGAGGCGAAGGAGAGCGATGAAGTATTCTACGCAGGAATCTTTGATGATGCTGAGCATACAATGCTTTCCAATATGGTATCTGTAAACATCGTGGAACTGGCGCTGAACGGCAATTCGGCAGTGAGCGAAACAGTTTATGTAGTAGTCAATGCGGACGGAACACCGACAACACTGTATGTAACAGAGGTTGATGCAGAAGGAAATCCGGTTGAGGGTGCAGAAGACTTCCAGTATGATGTATCCTATGATGCTACAGATGTGACTCTGGATGAGGCAAATACAGATGCATATGTAACGATCATCAACCAGGAGCCGGAAGAGGAAACAGAAACTGAAACAGAGACAGAAACAGAGACGGAAACTGAAACAGAATCTGAATCTGAAACAGAAACGGAGACGGAAAAGAAGACTGAATCCGAAACAGAGTCCGAGACAGAGACAAAGGCTGTCAAGACAGGTGATGAGACACCGGTTGCACAGTACATGGTACTGTTCGCAGTAGCTGCACTGATCCTCCTTGAAGGAGAGCGCAGACGCAGACGTCAGGCATAAGAACTGCAGCAGAATTAACAGTCAATAAAACAGGAAGCAGGACGGGAATCCCCGTCCTGCTTCTTTAATATGATCTGCTATGGCATGAATTTTTACCTGTGTCATAGCAGTTCTCTTTTTTACCGGTATCTTTATTTGGGGAGATATCAATAAATACCTAAAAAGAGGAAACCGAAATGGTCCGTCTGTTTTAAGGATATTCCGGTGATCCGGGTCAGGATGGCAACGAATTGATAATGAACAACATTAGGGACTGGTTTTTTGCGGTTTGTGCGCTATAATACCATTTAGGAAGAGAAAGAAAGGGGTTCTGAAATGTACAGCGATGCATTTTGTAAAATATATAATGAATTTGGATGGAATTATTTTCCGGAGGCCTTTGGTGAGCAGCTGCTTACATGGATCCGGCAGAATCAGGTGCCGGTAAAGACCAGTCTGGATCTGGCCTGCGGAACGGGAATTCTGTGTGAATGCCTCCATAAAAGCGGAATCAAAGCCTCCGGAATGGATTTCTCGGAAGGAATGATCGCGATTGCCCGGGAGAACAATCCGGAGATCGAATATGAAGTAGCGGATATGATCCAGTATCGCCCCGAAAAGAGTTTTGATCTGGTGACCTGCACCGGGGATGCTCTGAATCATATTATTGATCTGAAGGACGTGGAGCAGATATTCAGAAATGTGTATGGATATCTGAACGAGGGCGGATACTTTATTTTCGATATCCTGAATGATAAGGAAGTTCCTCCGGGAGAGCCGATCGATCTGGATTTCAGCGATGAGATAAAGGCACAGTTCATGATCACACAGGATCAGGAGGGCATTATCAATCTGAAGACGACCGTGTATGAGAACGACAGGCTTCAGTTTGAGGAGAATATCACGGAGACGGTACATGATCCGAAGGTGATATGTGAGCTGCTGCAGCGAAGCGGATTTCAGGTCATCAGGTGTTCAGACCGGCTGCTGGAGGATGCTGCGAACCACAGCACGACCTGGTTCATTATAGCGAAAAAGCGGTTCTGATCTCAGGCAGATATGGAAACAGTGAAAAAGATTGAAGTAACAGTGAAAAACGGAAGTAACAGGGAAAAACTGAGTGAGACAGGGAAAGACTGAGAGAGACAATGAAGAAAATTTCAGAACAGCCATGTCTATACGAAAGAAGGATTATATTATTATGAAAAAAACAGCCAGTAAAAAATATGAAATAGATATGTGCAGCGGACCGCTTCTGAGTAAGATACTGATATTTTATTTTCCTCTTATGCTGTCCGGCATCCTGCAGCTGCTTTTTAATGCGGCGGATATTGTTGTCGTGGGCCGGTTTGTAGGAAATGAAGCACTGGCGGCGGTGGGATCCACCAGTTCACTGATCAATCTGCTGGTAAATGTATTTATCGGTCTGTCTGTGGGCGCAAATGTACTGGTGGCGCGTTTTTACGGGGCAGGAGAGAAAAAGGATCTGTCGGAAATGGTACATACGGCGATGATGACTTCCATTGTCGGCGGACTGATTCTGGTGGTGCTGGGGGTTGCGCTGTCCGGTCCCGCGCTGCGGCTGATGGGAACGCCGGACAATGTGATCGATCATGCTGTTTTGTATATGCGGATCTATTTCCTTGGAATGCCGGCGATGATGGCTTACAATTTTGGTGCCGCAGTTCTGCGTGCGGTAGGAGATACCAGACGTCCGCTGTATTATCTGCTGACTGCAGGTGTCGTGAACGTGGTACTGAACCTGTTTTTTGTAATTGCATGTTCCATGGGTGTTGCAGGTGTTGCGATCGCAACCGATATCTCTCAGGTGATTTCCGCGCTGCTCGTAATACGGTGTCTTATGCAGACGGACAGTGACTATCGGCTGAATCTGAAAGAACTGCGGATTATTCCGTCCAAGCTTTCCAGAATGATACAGATCGGTGTTCCGGCGGGCCTGCAGGGAGCGCTGTTCTCTATTTCCAATGTCCTGATACAATCCTCGGTAAATTCCTTCGGTTCGGTTGCAATGGCAGGAAATACGGCGGCAGCCAATGTGGAAGGCTTTGTCTACACTGCCATGAATGCATTCCATCAGACATCAATCAGCTTTACAGGACAGAATTACGGCGCGCACAATTATAAACGGATCGGAAAGATTGCAGTGATCTGTCAGGTGCTTGTCTGTCTGGTCGGCCTGCTCATGGGTAATGGGGCATATCTGCTCGGCGGTACACTTCTGCAGCTGTATTCTGCGGATGCGGAGGTAATTCAGTACGGTCTGGTACGTATGCTTTACATCTGTGTGCCGTACTGTCTCTGCGGAATGATGGATACAATAGTCGGATCACTGCGCGGCATGGGATATTCTGTTATGCCGATGCTGGTGTCCCTGACGGGAGCCTGCCTGTTCCGTATTGTGTGGATCTATACGGTATTTCCGCAGAGCCGGACACTGGAGACGCTTTATATTTCCTATCCGATCAGCTGGACGCTGACATTTCTGACACATGTGATCTGCTTCCTGGTGGTATACCGCAGGAAACTGAAGCTGGCCGGCGCAGATGGAGCGGCAGCCTGACAGAAAGAAAACAGTCGATAAAATTTTGGTCCGATTCAGATTTTTCCTTTGAAACAGCGGCTGATGACGTGGAAAATCTTAAAAACCGCTGAATGATTTCGGGGCGATTGACAAACCGGAAGAAATCACATATAATGCAGAGCAACAAAGAGATGTGTTTTGCAGCAAAGGCGCTTTGATTTTTCAAAGCGCCTTTTTCGTTTGTAAAAACCTTTATGATGCATCAAAGGATATTCCGGGGATCCCGTAATGGCATACGAAGCTGCCGAGGCCGTCTTAAAAGTGAAGAGGAGGATGTACTATGAAGATCAGGACAAAAAAGATAATGGCTTTATTACTTTCAGGTACTCTTGCAGCAGGCGCTTTCAGTGGTACAACAGCAGTGATGGCCGCGGAGGGTGAAACGGTGCTCCGTGTGGGACTTCCGCTTGATGTAGTCGGAAATATGGATGTCATGCTCACATCGCAGACGGAAGTATTTGAGATTTCCGATACGATCACAGATACACTGATCGGAAAGAACGAGGAGGATCTGGAGCTTTATCCGCAGCTTCTGGAGGACTTCCCGGAGGTTTCAGAGGATGGTCTTATTTATACGTGCAAACTTCGTGAGGGAGTGAAATTCCATGACGGAACAGAACTGACCTCAGATGATGTTATCTTTACTTTTAACAGATTTTTCAATCCGTCTACACAGAGCAACATG
The DNA here is from genome assembly GCA_045119335.1 of Candidatus Choladousia sp. Taxonomy (GTDB): domain Bacteria; phylum Bacillota; class Clostridia; order Lachnospirales; family Lachnospiraceae; genus Choladousia. The sequence continues at coordinate 56,652 of JBGVDJ010000066.1, forward strand.
GTATGGCTGTGTGATGATGTGATCAAAGGTGCATACGAGATGGAAGACGGAAGTGCCACAGAGGTCTCCGGTATTCAGAAGGTGGACGATTATACATTTACGATCGAACTGAATTATCCATTCTCGGCATTCACCTCTATTCTGGCAGCTTCTCCGCTGGGAATCATTTCACAGGAAGCGTGTGAGGCAGCAGGCGATACATGGGGTCTGGAAACCTATGTGGGCTGCGGTTCCTATCAGGTAGAGAGCTTTACACCGAAGGAAGAAGTCGTACTGACAAAGTTTGAGGATTACTGGGACGGTGCAAAAGAGACAGACAAGATCATCTTTTCCAACATGGATGAGAGCACCGCTCTGATGGAGTTCGAGGCAGGAAATATTGATGTCTGCCCGCTGCCGACATCACTGGCATCCGCTTATAAGGATGATCCGGATCTCGCCGACAATGTAAAATATCAGGAGTTCATGGGCATCTGGGCACTGCATTTCAATATGGCGATAGAACCGTTCAATGATCCGCTGGTACGTGAAGCGATCGCATATGCAATCAATCTGGATGAGCTCTGCAATGGTTATTATGAAGGTGCATACGTACCTGCAAACAGCCTGATCCCGAAGGGTATTCCGGGATACAATGAGGAAAATCCGGTACACGAATACAATCCGGAAAAAGCAAAGGAACTGCTGGCGGAAGCCGGATATGAGGATGGACTGACCTTTACAGCATCCGTGAAAAACGCAGATGATATTGTAGAATGCTTCCAGGTATTGCAGGCACAGCTGGCAGAGGCCGGAATCACCATGGAGATGGAGCTGTGTGATGAAGGAAGCTGGGCAGAAAAGAGAAAGCAGGACGGCGGCACACAGATGTACATGATTACATGGTATGCAGATTATGTTGACCCGGATATGTTCCTGTATCTGCTGTATCACAGCTCTGTATCCGACAACTTTGCAAACGGCTTCAGCTCTGAGTTCAACGCAGAAGACTCCGCATGGTATGATGAGCAGGTAGAGCAGGGACGTCTGATCACCGATCCGGAAGAAAAGGCAGCATTCTATTCTGATCTGGAGAGATGGCTGACAACAGAGTATTACGCAGAGGTTCCTCTGTTCTGTGCAGCAGAATACTATATGGTAGCGGACAACGTAGAGGGTGTTGTTTATAAGAGCGATTTCCTGTACAGCTATGAAAACGCAGTAATTAAATAACCGGTACTTGTAAAGAGGCAGGGGGCTGTCGCCGGATATCGCAGCAGGCGGTATCGGCGCAGCCCCTTTATGATTCGTTGAAAAGGGACTTTGTATGATTAAGTATATTTTAAAACGATTAGGACAGGCGTTGATTGTCATGCTGGGCGTTACGTTGGTGACATTTCTTCTGCTGAATGTGATTCCGGGTGATCCGGTCGCGGTCATGCTGGATAAAAATGCTTCTCCGCAGGTAGTGGAGAACCTGAGACGGGAATGGGGACTTGATAAGCCTCTGGTAACACAGTATGCAAATTTTGTGGTCAATGCACTGAAGGGAGATCTGGGAACCAGTTATTTTGAGAAGACCCCGGTGCTGGATATGCTCCTGTCGGGACTTGAGACAACGCTGAAGCTCGGCGGTCTGGCATTCCTGTTCTCAGCGATCGTCGGGGTGCTGTGCGGAACGATTGCAGCCGTTTTCCATGGAAAATGGATCGACAGTGTCATGATGATCTTTGCAATGCTTGGTATCTCGCTTCCGGTCTTCTGGATCGCGATCGTATTTCAGATCATTTTCGGTCTGCAGCTCGGCTGGCTGCCGATTTCAGGATTGAAGTCATGGACCGGTTACATATTGCCGACAGTTGCACTGGGTGCCACGTATGCAGGCTCCATGGCAAGACTGGTACGCACCAGTGTTCTTGAGGCAATCTCGCAGGATTATGTAAAGACGGCGCGGGCAAAAGGTGTTCACGAAGCTGTTGTAATTTTAAAACACGTCATGCGGAATGCTGCGATCCCGATCGTTACGTTGTCCGGCACACAGATCAAGTCGATCCTGACTGGATCCATGATCATTGAGACCATCTTTTCAATCTCGGGAATCGGCAAAATTGCGATCAATGCGATCATGGTGCGCGATATTCCCGTAATTCAGGGAACGGTTCTGTATACAGCGGCGCTGTTCGTTTTCATCAATCTCTGTATCGATCTGCTCTACGGAGTTATCGATCCGAGGGTGCGCGTGGTATAGAAAGGAGGACCGTATGATCAAAGGAATCTGGAACAGAAACAAAATGTACGAGGAAGCCGGAATCTCCAATGCGGACTCCTCCAGTCTTTTCAAGGATGCATGGAAGCGTTTCCGGAAAAATAAACTGGCAATGTTCAGCCTTATTGTGATCCTGCTTCTGACCGTGGTCGCAGTCTTTGCACCGGTGATCGCGCCGTGTGATCCATATGAACAGGATGTGCTGAACAAATTTGCATCACCGTCCTGGGAACATCTTCTGGGCACCGACAATTTCGGACGTGATATTTTCTCAAGGATCATTTACGGAGCAAGAGTCTCTCTCTCCGTCGGTGTGGTGGCAGAGGCCATAGCCGTTACGATCGGTGTGATCGTTGGTGTGACAGCAGGATATTTCGGCGGCAAGGTGGACACGGTGCTTTCCCGTGTGATTGAAATATTTGCATCCTTCCCGTTTATCCTTTTTGCGATCGCAGTCATGTTTATCCTTGGACAGGGAATCATCAATGTGTTCATTGCGATCGGTGTGATCGGCTGGACCGGACATGCGCGTCTGATCCGAAGCAACGTCCTTCAGCTGCGCAGCAAGGAATATGTGGAGGCAGCGCGCGCAGCAGGTGCAAGCAATCTGCGTATTATGCTGAAGCATATGATTCCGAACTGTCTTTCAACGATCATTGTAATTACGACTCTGGATATTCCGAGTGATATTATGCTGGAAGCGACACTGAGCTTTCTGGGACTGGGTGTGGCACCGCCGACCGCGAGCTGGGGCGAGATGATCAGTTCGGCGCGGACGTTCCTGCGTCAGCAGCCGATGTTTTCAATCTATCCCGGTATTGCAATCATGATAACGGTACTCGCGTTCAACACGCTGGGAGACGCAATGCGGGATGCACTCGATCCGAAAATGAAAAATCAGTAGGAAAACGAAAAAGGAGGTACTGTCCGTATGGCAGAAAACAATACACTGCTTGAGGTAAAAGACCTGCATACGTATTTCTATCTGGAGCAGGGAATATCAAAGGCGCTTCACGGCGTCAGTTTTGACATAAAAAAAGGTGAGACACTTGGTGTAGTCGGAGAATCCGGCTGCGGTAAAAGTATGACAGCACTCTCGATCATGCAGCTCGTTCCGAATCCTCCGGGAAGGATCGTGTCCGGCGAGATCAGTTTTAAGGGAGAAGACCTGCTGTCAAAAAGCAAAAAAGAAATGCGCGACATGCGCGGCAGCAAGATTGCGATGATCTTTCAGGAACCCATGACTTCACTGAATCCGGTCATGACGATCGGAAAGCAGATCGAGGAGACAATCCGGATTCACGAACAACTTCCGAAAGCAGAGGCCCGGAAAAAGGCGATTGAAATGCTGAAGCTGGTCAGGATCCCGGAAGCGGAGCAGCGCTATCGGGAGTATCCGCATCAGCTTTCCGGCGGTATGCGTCAGAGGGTCATGATCGCTATCGCTCTCGCGTGCCAGCCTGATCTGCTGATCTGTGATGAGCCGACCACAGCGCTGGATGTGACGGTACAGGCGCAGATCCTGAAGCTGATTGCCCAGCTTCAGAAGAAAAACGGAATGTCGGTCATGCTGATCACGCATGATCTCGGTGTAATTTCACAGGTGGCAGACCGTATTGTGATCATGTATGCCGGAAAGATCGTGGAGTACGGAACCAGGAAGTCTATTTTTCAGAATCCGCTTCACCCGTATACGGAAGCTCTGCTGAAGGCTGTGCCGAAGCTGAACGATGAAGAGGGAAAGCAGCTCTATATGATCAAAGGAATGGTGCCCGATCTGAGCAAGGAGCAAAAAGGATGCCTGTTCGCCGAACGGTGCCCGTATGCTCAGAAAATCTGCTTTGAGCAGGAGCCAGATCTGCAGGAGCTGGAAACCGGGAAGGTCTGCTGTCATCGCTATTCGGGAAAAGACGGAAGCGGTGAGGGCAGCGAAGAGCCTGGAGAACAGAGAGACAATAAAAGCGGCCTGAGCAAAAAGGAGCCAGGAGAACAGAAAGGCGATGAAAGCGGCCTGAGCAAAAAGGAGCCAGGAGAACAGAAAGGCGATGAAAGTGGCCTGAGCAAAAAGGAGCCAGGAGAACAGAAAGGCGATGAAAGTGGCCTGAGTAAAAAGGAGCCAGGAGAACAGAAAGGCGATGAAAGCGGCCTGAGCAAAAAGGAAACAGAGAAGCAGACGGGCGGGAAAGGCTGCGCCTCGAAGGAACCGGGGAGGTGTACAGAATGAGCAATGTGGTTATGCGCGTGGAAGAACTCTCAAAATATTTTCCTCTGAAGAAATTTGATGAACAGCAGCAGCGTCTGTATGTAAAAGCGGTAGATCAGGTCAGCTTTTCGGTATATGAGGGAGAGACACTGGGAATTGTCGGTGAATCCGGCTGCGGAAAGTCAACACTTGGAAGGACCATGATAAAACTGCAGGAGCCAACAGACGGCAGAATTTATTTCCGCGGTGAGGATATTACAGGATATAAGGAAAAGCAGATGAGACCCGTCCGCAAAGAGGTTCAGATCATGTTCCAGGATCCGTATGCATCGCTGGATCCGAGAATGACAGTTGGAGATATTATTGCAGAGCCGATGGATATTCAGAAGATGTATCCGGATAAGCGGGATCGGCTGAATCGGATTCTGGAGCTGATGGAACTGTGCGGGCTCAATAAGGATTACATCACACGGTATCCTCATGAATTTTCCGGCGGTCAGCGCCAGAGGATCGGAATTGCCCGGGCGCTGTCCGTGAACCCAAAGCTGATCGTCTGCGATGAACCGGTTTCCGCGCTGGATGTTTCGATCCAGTCACAGATCATCAACCTGCTGATCGAGCTTAAAGAGAAGCTGAATCTGTCACTGGTATTTATTTCTCATGACCTGAGCGTAGTGAAGCACATTGCGGATCGGGTAATTGTCATGTATCTTGGCAGAATTATGGAGATGGGAAGCAAGAAAGACATTTTTGAAAATCCGCAGCATCCGTATACACAGGCATTGCTCAGTTCGATTCCGGTAATCGGGGAGGATTCCTTTGAGACAATGCAGGTTCTGGAAGGAGAGCTGCCGAGCCCGGTAAATCCGCCGCCATGCTGTCCGTTCCATACGAGATGTCCAAAGGCACGACCGGAGTGTTCCAGAATGATACAGCCGTATCGGAACCTGGGCAGCGGGCATTTTGCAGCATGCTGGCAGGCCCGCTAGGACGCATGAAAGAGACGGCACATGGCTGCAGGATACGTAAGAACGGTGTACGAGGGCGCACGGGATAAGACAGTACATAGTCTGCAGGACATGTAAGGCCGGTGTGCGAAGGCGCACGGGATAAGACAGTACATAGTCTGCAGGATATGTAAGGCCGGTGTGCGAAGGTGCACGGGATAAGACAGTACATGATCCGCAGGATATGCTGACCGGTGTGCGAAGGTGCACGGGATAAGACAGTACATGTACTGCAGGATATGCTGACCGGTGTGCGAAGAAACCTGAGATAAGACAGTTCCCGGGTGAAAAGAAGATGCAGGGAGGACGAACAGATGAACGAAGCGGAAGCAGTGAAAGAATATTCACAGGAGCTGCTGGACAGAGCCTGTGAGCTTCACAGAAAATATCCTGTTATAGATACACATCTTGATCTTGCTGCGGAGATTTATTACCGCTATCAGAGCGGGGAGCGGGAAGTGATTCGCAGACACTATCTGGAAAACTTCAAAAAGGCGGGTATACGGCTGGTAGTCTCTTCGGTTTTTGTGGAAACTGAGGATCTGCCGATGCGAGGACTGCAGCTTACGCTGGATCAGATTGCTGCACTGTACGAGGATCTGGAATCCGTAAAAGAAGAAGTGTGTCTGGTCCGTACAGCGCAGGAAATCAGACAAACCATGGAAAACGGGAAGATCGGCATCCTGTTATATATGGAAGGACTTGATATCCTGACCTGGGACTGCCGAATGTTGAGATGCCTTTATGAGCTGGGTGTGCGTGGAGCATCGCTGACCTGGAGCAGGAGAAATTTCCTTGGAGAAGGCTGCTGTACAGCAAGTCAGTATAAAAATGTGCGCGGTGGCCTGAGTGAGCTTGGAAAAGAGACGATACGACAGCTGGAAAAACTCCATATGTTTGTCGACGTGAGCCATCTGAACGACGATGGATTTGAGGAGCTTGCCGAAATTGCGCAGAAACCGTTTCTGGCCTCACATTCCAATGCCAGGAGTATTCAGGACAATTACCGCAATCTGACGGATGCGCAGATAAAGACACTTGCGGCAAGAGGCGGAGTGATCGGAATCAATGCATATATGGACATTGTCGGGGCAACACCCGGAAAACAGGGAATCGCAAAAATGTGCGACCACATACAGTATATTATGAATCTGGTCGGCGCAGAGCATGTGGGCGTGGGTCTGGATCTATGTGATGCATATTATGCTGCACGGGCAGGCTGCGATCTGCCGGAAGAGCGCGAAGACTGCCTGATGGATCACGGCGAGCTGATTCTGATCACGGCAGAGCTGCTCCGTCGCGGTGTGCCGGAAGAGGAGATCGGGAAATTTCTCGGAGAGAATTTCATGCGGTATTTTGGCAGGATTTTAGTATAGAAAAGAATCCGTTGTGGGAAAAAATACAAAGCAGAATATATAATAAAAATGGCTGAGCTCTTCAATGAAGAAATCAGTCATTTTTAGCTATATGAATACAGAAAAATTTCTCAAATTAGCACTCAATACTTGACAGTGCTAACAACTAGTGTTATAGTCCAGATATAACAAATAACCGGAACCGGAAATGCATACCCGGTTCTTTTTGGGGAGAAAATTCCTTACTATAAGGAGGTTGCCTATGAACATCAGTAAATTTACACAGAAGTCACTGCAGGCAGTGAACGATCTGGAAAAGATAGCGCTGCAGGCGGGGAACCAGGAGATTGAGCAGGAGCATCTGTTGTATGCACTGCTGCATCAGGAGGACAGCCTGATCGGAAAATTAATTGAAAAGATGGAGATCCAGCGGGAATATTTTGAGAACCGTGTGGATCAGATGATCAATGCCCGTGTCAAGGTATCCGGCGGCAGTGCATATGTTGGCCAGTATCTGAACAAGGCACTGGTCAATGCCGAGGATGTGGCGAAGCGGATGGGGGATGAGTATGTATCAGTAGAGCATCTGTTCCTTTCGCTTCTGGACAATCCAAGTCCGTCCATGAAGAAGCTCTGGAATGAATTTGGAATTTCGAAAGAACGTTTTCTGCAGGCGCTTTCCACCGTACGCGGCAATCAGCGCGTGACCACTGACAATCCGGAGGCCACATACGATACACTGAACAAATACGGTCAGGATCTTGTGGAGAAGGCGCGCAGCCAGAAGCTCGATCCGGTCATCGGCCGTGATGCGGAGATTCGTAATGTCGTCCGTATCCTGTCCAGAAAGACCAAGAACAATCCTGTTCTGATCGGTGAACCGGGTGTCGGAAAGACGGCAGCCGTCGAAGGACTGGCACAGCGTATCGTGCGCGGTGATGTTCCGGAAGGTCTGAAGAACAAAAAGATCTTTGCTCTGGATATGGGAGCTCTTGTAGCAGGTGCAAAATACCGCGGTGAGTTTGAGGAACGTCTGAAGGCGGTGCTGGAGGAAGTGCGCAAAAGCGATGGAGAGATCATCCTGTTCATTGATGAGCTGCATCTGATTGTCGGTGCAGGCAAGACAGATGGCGCAATGGATGCCGGCAACATGCTGAAACCGATGCTGGCACGAGGTGAGCTGCACTGTATTGGTGCGACCACACTGGATGAGTACCGCAAATATATTGAAAAGGACCCGGCTCTGGAGCGTCGATTCCAGCCGGTGCTCGTGGATGAGCCGACGGTGGAGGATACGATTTCCATTCTCCGTGGTCTGAAGGAGCGTTATGAGGTCTTCCACGGTGTGAAGATTACAGACAGTGCACTGGTGGCGGCTGCGACGCTGTCCCACCGTTATATTTCCGACCGCTTCCTGCCGGATAAGGCCATTGACCTGGTGGATGAAGCCTGTGCACTGATCAAGACAGAGCTGGATTCTCTTCCGGCGGAGCTGGATGAACTGCAGAGAAAGATCATGCAGATGGAGATCGAGGAAGCGGCTCTGAAGAAGGAGACAGACCGGCCGAGCCAGGAGCGTCTCGAGGTACTGCAGCGTGAGCTGGCGGAGCTGCGGGATGAATTCAATACGCAGAAAGCACAGTGGGATAATGAGAAAAAGGCGGTTGAGAATCTGTCCACGCTGCGTGAGCAGATCGAAGCCATGAATAAAGAGATTGAGCTGGCAAAGCGCAATTATGATCTCAACAAGGCAGCAGAGCTGCAATACGGAGAACTGCCGAAGCTTCAGCAGCAGCTGGCAATCGAGGAGGAAAAGGTCAACAGCCGTGAGATGACTCTGGTACACGAGAGCGTGACCGAGGAGGAGATTTCAAAGATCATTTCCCGCTGGACCGGCATTCCGGTGTCGAAGCTGACACAGGGAGAGCGTGCCAAGATTCTGGCTCTCGATGAGGAACTGCACAGGAGAGTCGTTGGTCAGGACGATGGTGTCGAGAAGGTGACAGAGGCGATCCTCCGGTCCAAGGCCGGCATCAAGGATCCGTCGAAGCCAATCGGTTCTTTCCTGTTCCTTGGCCCGACCGGTGTAGGAAAGACGGAGCTGGCCAAGGCCCTGGCGGAGAGTCTGTTCGATGATGAACAGAACATGGTGCGTATCGATATGAGCGAATATATGGAGAAGCATTCCGTATCCAGACTGATCGGAGCACCTCCAGGATATGTCGGATATGAGGAAGGCGGTCAGCTCACCGAGGCTGTACGCCGCAAACCATATTCTGTTGTTCTGTTCGACGAGGTGGAGAAGGCACATCCGGATGTGTTCAATGTGCTTCTGCAGGTACTCGACGACGGCCGTATCACGGATTCTCAGGGCAGGACCGTTGATTTCAAGAACACGATTCTGATCATGACCTCCAATATCGGTTCACAGTTCCTGTTGGACGGTATCGAGGAAGACGGCAGCATTCGCAAAGAGAGCCAGGAACTTGTCATGGACCAGCTGCGGGGCAGTTTCCGACCGGAGTTCCTCAATCGTCTTGACGAAATTATCATGTTCAAGCCGTTGACAAAAGACAATATCGGAAATATCATTGACCTGATGATAAAAGATCTGAATCGACGTCTGGCAGCCCAGGAAATCCGCCTGGAACTGGATGACGCTGCGAAGACCTTCATTATTGAAGGTGGTTACGATCCGGTCTACGGTGCGCGTCCGCTGAAGCGTTACCTTCAGAAGAATGTGGAGACACTGGCAGCCCGCCTGATCCTTTCCGGCAGGGTGGGAATGCAGGATACTGTGCTGTTCTCTGTAAAGGACGGAGAACTGGTGGCCGATGTGAAGCCGTATGTGGAGGTTGTCGGCTGATGAGAAGGTTTGTGCGGCAGCTGTCGGCTGATGAGATGCTCATCTTTTGCAGAACCGCACGGTCATTCTGATATAATCAGAAAATTGCATCATAAAAGACAGAGAGAAAGAAGAGAAAAACCGGTTAGACCGACCAGAGCAGACTGCCTGTCGGTTTGACCATAGTATCTCGGAAAGGAGTTGCAGATGAGTTTGCCAAATGATCCGATCATGCTGCTCAGTTATGTGAATACCCAGCTTCGCGACAACTATTCCTCGCTGGAGGACTTCTGTGCAGGCATGAATGTCGACCGAAGCACTCTGGAAGAGAAGCTGAGAGCAGTGAACTATGAGTATGATTCAGAACACAATGCATTTGTATAAAGTGTGATCTGGCCAAGAACCGGTGCTGTATCCTGCAGCTGTTTTTACAGAACAAAAGTATTTTAAGTGGTAAAAGTAAGTAAGGCTCCCAAGCTTGCCATACAGAACAAAAGCACTTTAAAGTAATAAAAGTATCTATAGCAAAAAAACTTGCGCCTGGACCTGCAAATTTTGATTTTCCGGTATCTGGAAGATAATTTATTTTCCATAGACCTAAATTGCGGGTGATTCCATTGAAATTTTTGTAAAAATGGAATCTGGCAGTAAGATTTTTTTGTATAGATACTTTTTTGATAGGGAAATTTGTCTCTTAGGAAAGTGAAAGAATGCTCCACTGGGACTGCAGTGTGGCGGAATGGAAGATAGTTGTTTTGCACACCCGCAGCAGGCGGAGAATCCTGTGGAGCACGATCCTTTTTAATCTTTTTTCTCAGGCCGTTTTATTTTTACAACGGCTGAATTTTCTTCTTATTAATTCTTCGCAGCAGTGCTGAGGATACAATGATCGACGCGATTTCTGCAATCGGGAATGAATACCATACGGCATCCAGTCCCAGTATTTCTGCGAGGATCCATGCTGCCGGCAGCAGCACACACAGCTGACGGCATACAGATACGATCAGACTGTACACACCATTTCCGAGCGCCTGGAATACGGAACTGAACACGATGCAGAATCCTGCAAAGATATAGCTGAGGCTGATTGCCCGCAGTGCTTTGCAGCCAATCTCAAGCATATCCTCAGATGCATTGAACAGACCGAGCAGCATTTCCGGAATTACGTTGAATACGATCAGACCGCACAGCATCAGTGTGACTGCAACCGTGCAGCTCAGGCGGATTGTATGCGTAATCCTTTTCTTATTTTTAGCACCATAGTTATATGCAATAATCGGCACCATACCGTTATTCAGTCCAAATACCGGCATGAAAAAGAAACTCTGCAGCTTATAATATACACCGAATACAGCCGCTGCAGTGGAAGAGAACATCAGAAGGATCTTGTTCATACCGAATGTCATGACGGAGCCAATGGACATCATTAATATAGAAGGAACGCCTACCGTATAGATGGTTTTTACGGTCGGACCATCGAAACGCATGCGTTTTGCTGACAGCTTGATTTCCGGATTTTTTCGGAAGTTAAAATACAGACCGAGGAGCATGGCAATGATCTGTCCGATTACAGTGGCGGCTGCGGCTCCGGCAACCCCCATTTCCGGGAAACCGAATTTGCCAAAAATCAGAATCGGATCCAGGATAATGTTGATAATAGCTCCTGTTCCCTGCGTGATCATGGTATAGATCGTCAGACCGGTGGACTGGAGCAGACGCTCCATGTTGACCTGCACGAACAGACCGAAAGAAAAGATACAGACAATGCTCATGTACTGACAGCCATATTCGATAATCTGCGGATCCGAGGTCTGTGCGGCAAAGAACAGACGGGAACCGAAGATTCCGGCCACTGCAAATACGAGGTAGCTGCAGAGCGTGAGCAGAATGCTGTTGTTGGCTGCCTTGTTGGCCTGTTCAAAATTTTTTTCTCCGAGGCTTCGGGAGAGCAGCGCGTTGACACCGACACCTGTACCGGAAGCGACTGCGATCATCAGGTTCTGCACCGGGAATGCCAGTGATACAGCAGTCAGTGCATTTTCATTGATCTGGGAAACGAAAACACTGTCTACGATATTATACAGTGCCTGCACCAGCATCGAGACAACCATCGGAAGAGACATGGTCAGCAGCAGTTTCGGAATAGGCATAGTGCCCATTTTGTTTTCACGCGGCATGGAGCCGGTTTCTTTTGTGTTTTCCATAAGGACCTCCTTTTCAGAAATGTGTAAAAAGATTAAAAACAGAGCAGGTATGTCTGTTTTATTGCAAAATACTTTGCGTAAAGAATGCTGCTGTATGTGAGTCGGGATTAACCGATAATTTACAGCAGCATTTCTATTGTATATGGGATGGATAGTATTGTCAATCGTTTCAAGGCGGAGCGGGTGAGCGAATGACCAGAAAAGGAAACTTGGTGGACAGGGAAGGCGGCGCCAGCGATATTAAATCGAATCCGCGGCTATCAGAGAAAGAATTCAACGCTTCGTCCCTGGTTACTGAGACGAATCGTGCTTGCGATATGGGGAATGTTTCTGTATAATCGGACTGAGAAAGCAAACTGTCTGACTGTTTTGCAGCAGGAATGCCGACGGTGTTCCTGAATTCATGTAAAAGGAGGGAACTGTCATGTCGGTACGCAAGTTAGCCGGAATGCTGTTTCTGGTAAATGGACTTCAGCTGGTTCTGGGGATCGGAATTCTGATTGGTTTGCAGCTGAATATTATAGATTATTCTGAGCTGATCCTGGATCTGTCAATCTGCCTGGTGCTTCTGGGCAGTCTGCTGTCGATCGCAGGACTGTATTCCGTGACAAAATATCAGCGAAGAAATTATGAGGAGAGCCTGCAAAATCTGGAAAATCTGAATGTAAGGCTGCGTGAACAGCGGCATGATTATCTGAATCAGGTGCAGATCGTGTACGGTCTGCTGGAACTGGAAGAATATGAGGATGCGAGGGATTATCTGCGGCCGGTATTCAAAGATATCATGAAGGTGAACCGTGCACTGCGTACGTCCAAGCCGGCTGTCAATGCACTGCTGCAGGCAAAAATGGACGAGGCCGAGCAGCAGGGGGTTGACTTTTATCTTGAGATTGGGACACAGCTGCAGAAGCTGGAGATGGAGGCATGGGAATTCTGCAAAATATTGGCGAATCTGATAGACAATGCCGTGGCGGCGGCAGGAAAGAATGAGGGTGAGAAATGGATCCGGCTTCGCATGGAAGCATTACCGGAGGAGTATCGGATTACAGTAGAAAATAACGGACCGGAAATACCGGAGGATCGAAGAAAACTGATTTTTGTCCGCGGCTATACTACAAAGAAGGGCGAGGGACACGGAATGGGACTGGCAATCGTGTCTGCCGTGCTGAAGGAGGCAGGCGGAACGATTACAGTGGAGAGTACACCGGAGTCAACGGCATTCTCGTTTGCAGTGCCGAAGAAGAAGGAAAAAGATCCGGGTAAATTCCTGTTAAAAAAATGACATTTCAATCCGGAATCTGTATAACTGGCAGGTTTCGTCTTCTCAATATGAAAATCGGATGTAAAATAAAGATATCAAAGAACAGGGGCACAGGAACCGGAAAAATTCCCGAAAACGGTATCAGGTATGTGCGAACTGTGAGAAAGGAGGAACGGGGATGGAACCATTGACTCTTGTTGGAATACTTCTGCTGATAGCAGGATTTATCCTGGTCGGGATTGAGACGGTGCTTCCGGGATTTTCCGTTCCGGGAGTCAGCGGAATCATCTGTCTGGTGGGCGGTGTGTTCTGCCTGGCGGATTCGGTGATGGCAGCAGTAGTGGTCACGATTGCTGTGCTTGCAATTCTCGGAATTCTGATGGCTGTCATTCTGGGACTGATGTCGCATGGAAAGTTGAAGACACCGATCGTTCTGGAAGAGGAACAGAAAAAAGCGGAAGGCTACATAAGCTCCAGCGACCTGCAGTACCTGCTGGGCAGACAGGGAACAGCGGTGACGGACCTGCGGCCGGCGGGAATCGTCAGAATTGATGACATCAAATTTGATGTGATGTCCGAAGGAACCTATATATCCAGTGGAGCATCGGTGGAGATCATTCGTGTGGAGGGCTCAAAGCTGGTGGTACGGGAAATGGCTGAAGTATAGGAAAATGAACCGAACTGAAGAAAGAAGGCCGAATCACAGCAAAAAGGTCAGAAGCCAAAAAGAGGATCAAATGGCCGAAGAACAAGCAGGGTGTGAGAGAACAGGATCAAATGGCCAAAGAACAAACAGGATGTGAGAGCCGGCTGAACTGGGGAGAAACAGTTCAGGTGCAGAAATGCAGATTAAACTGCAGAAAGCACACCAGATGGAAGAAAGCAGGCTGCGCATAAAGGGAAAAAGGAGGAGACGAGTATGGAAAATATTATTTGGATCGTATTGCTTGGAATCGTGGGATTATTGATTATTCTGTTTTTCGTGTTTGTTCCGGTGGGACTGTGGGTGTCCTCGCTGGCAGCGAATGTCAGGATCAGCATTTTCAATATGATCGGTATGAAGCTGAGACGTGTAAAGCCGGCGAAGATCGTTATGCCGCTGATCAAAGCCAGAAAAGCCGGGTTGAATCTTACCGTGAACCAGCTGGAGGCACATTATCTGGCCGGCGGAAACGTTGATAACGTGGTAAACGCACTGATCGCATCTGAGCGCGCAGGCATCGAGTTGAAATTTGAAAAGGCTGCAGCTATTGACCTGGCAGGACGCAACGTTCTGGAAGCGGTCAAGATGAGTGTTAACCCAAAGGTAATTGAGACTCCTAATGTATCTGCGGTAGCAAAGGATGGTATTGAACTTCTTGTAAAAGCGAGGGTAACCGTGCGTGCCGACCTGGAACGTCTTGTAGGTGGTGCCGGAGAAGCAACGGTTCTGGCGCGAATCGGTGAAGGTATTGTCACAACAGTCGGTTCCGCAGTTTCTCATAAGGAGGTGCTGGAGAACCCGGATGACATTTCCAAACGTGTACTGAGCAAAGGCCTGGATTCCGGCACGGCATTTGAAATTCTTTCAATTGATATTGCAGATATTGATGTGGGAAGGAACATCGGAGCACAGCTCCAGAGTCTGCAGGCTGAGGCTGATAAAAATATTGCGCAGGCGAAGGCGGAGGAACGCCGTGCAATGGCGGTGGCAAGAGAACAGGAAATGCGCGCTTACGTAGTAGAGGCCGAGGCGGAGGTGCCGAAGGCGATGGCATATGCGCTGCGTGAAGGAAAACTGGGTGTGATGGATTACTATGAGCTTCAGAATCTGAAGGCAGATACGGAGATGCGTGAGACAATCGGCGGAGCTGCACCGGAGAAGAAGTCTCTGATATAAAGTGCAGTATAAAGCATAAAGAACAGAAGGATGAAAATAAGAAAAATAATGTTTTATCAGTTAAGGTGGCTTGTACACTGACAATACCCGAGGAACCTGGCTCTTCGGGATGTACTGTAAACATATGGAAAGGGGGACAGCAGAATGGATATCAACGGATGGCAAAGGCGGATGGATCAGATGAGCGCGCGGCAAAAGCTGTATGAACTGGAAGTACAGGATAAGATAAAGCTTCAGCGACAGCAGATGAGAAAGGCTGCCAGAGCAGGCATGACAGAGAAAGAAGGCGGAAAGATTCTGTGGGACGGACTGCTGTTCTGGAAGAAAAAGGAAAACAGGTCTGCC
Organism: Candidatus Choladousia sp.; assembly: GCA_045119335.1. Taxonomy (GTDB): domain Bacteria; phylum Bacillota; class Clostridia; order Lachnospirales; family Lachnospiraceae; genus Choladousia. The sequence goes on from JBGVDJ010000066.1 coordinate 71,996, forward strand.
CAAAAGAAGATTGACGGCTGGAAATCTGTATATTCTGTGAGCAGTACAAGTGCAGAGAAGCAGGAGTCAGCTGAAGCTGGATCAGGGTCGGATCTGTACGGCGGCAGCCACGATGCAGAAGCCAGACGGACTATGCGCGATAGAATGAAAGCGGGAACCGGAAGAACGGAGACGGAGTGGAGCATGCAGGACACAACGAAAGCGGGAACCGGAAGAACGGAGACGGAGTGGAGCATGCAGGACACAACGAAGGCGGGAACCGGAGGAACGGAGACGGAGTGGAGCATGCAGGACACAACGAAGGCGAAAACCGGAGGAACAGAGACGGAGTGGAGCATGCAGGACACAACGAAGGCGAAAACCGGAAGAACGGAGACGGAGTGGAGCATGCAGGACACAACGAAGGCGAAAACCGGAAGAACGGAGACGGAGTGGAGCATGC
>JBGVDJ010000067.1:0-2630 GCA_045119335.1 Candidatus Choladousia sp.
GCGAAACCACAAGGAGACAGATGCCGTTGTACCCGATGATGGATGACTGCGACACGGAATCATCAAGGGACAATCACTCTCCGGTGTTTTTTCTTATAATAATGGCGGTACATTAATTGAATTTACCGAAAATGTAAGTGCCAGAAAGCTGATCATGAAGCCGTTTGTCGGAATCTACCTAAAGAAACAGCAGGCCAGATATATTCAGGATTTGAAACGGGCATTGGAAACAGTTTAAACAGACCGTGTTCAGGTGTTAAAGGATCGTATACCGCAGGAATGCAGGGGCATTCCTGAGTTTTCTGACATGGGAGGCAAATGGAGAGCCTCCCTGTTTTTATTGACGTTTCTGTTCCAAACGTGTATATTAAACATGGATTCACACAGACTCTTTATTAACAGGAGCAGAGAAATATGAAGAAACAGTTTTCTTTTCAGTGGCTTTCAAAATACCGCGGTGCATTAATGGGAGTTCAGATTCTGGCAATTATGCTGTTTCATTTTACAGAGGACTGTGCACTCCGAGATGTACACTTTAGCGGATTTATATCGAAATATTATAAATATATCGGCAGCTCCGGAGTGGATATCTTCCTGATGCTGTCAGGTGTTGGTCTGTATTATTCCTGGAAGAGAAATCCGGATCATCGGATATTTTACAAAAGGCGTTTTATGAGACTGCTGATTCCGTATGTGCTGGTGGCAGTTCCGGCATTGCTGCTGCAGGATATTGTGGCCTCCGGAAAAGGCTGGGTATGTTTCCTGAAGGATGTGACCTTCGTCAGTTTTTTTGAAAGCGGAAGGAAATGGTTCTGGTATATCCTGCTGATGGGAGTGTGTTATCTGATCTATCCGTATCTTTTTGAGATTATTGAGCAGGCACAGGACCGGGTGACGGAGAAAATGAGAATCCTGCTTCTGTGTACGGTATGTACAGTGGTTGCACTGTATCTGAAACTTTACGAAGAAACGCTGTATAACAATATAGCGATTGCGCTGTATCGGTTTCCGGCATTTTTTGTGGGGTGTCTGCTGGGCAGATCCGTTTATGAGAAACGGGAGATGCCGGCATGGAAACCATGGCTCTGGGCGGCACTGGCCTGCACGGCACTGGCACCGCTCGGTCTGGTGGAGACGCCGGTTCTCCGCGTATACCTGCTGGCATTTTTCAATCTGAGCTGCTGTTTTCTCTTTCTGCAGCTGATGGAATGGATGACAGAGCGTGAAAGCGGAATCATTCGATCCGCATATAATAAACTGAAAGAGATCCTGGAGTGGTTCGGCCGGTATTCACTGGAACTTTATCTGGTACATGTGACAGTCCGGAGAATCATGAAATATATTGGATACCCCACGTATCAGTATGGATACGAGGCACTGATGCTTATGATTTCCATCCTGCTTTCCATTCTGGTGGCAAAGCTGACCGGATGGATTCAGAAAAGATTAATCTAATAGAAAGGAGCGTGTGATGGTTCAGGGCGGAACGCATCATACGGTAAAAGTATGGGAAAATATTTTGGTACAGACGGATTTCGAGGAGAAGCAAACAAGAAGCTTACAGTAGAACATGCATTTAAAGTGGGACGTTTTCTGGGCTGGTATTTTGGTCAGGACTACAAGGCAAGAGTAGTCATCGGAAAAGATACAAGGCGTTCCAGCTATATGTTCGAATACGCGCTGGCAGCAGGCCTGACAGCATCCGGTGCAGATGCCTTCCTTCTGCATGTAACGACAACACCGAGCGTTTCCTACGTGGTGCGAACAGAGGATTTTGACTGTGGTATCATGATTTCTGCAAGCCACAATCCGTATTATGACAACGGCATCAAGATCATCAGCGGAAGCGGAAAGAAGATCGAAGCGGAGGTAGAGGAAAAGATCGAGGCATATATTGACGGAGAGATCGGGGAGCTGCCGCTGGCGACAGGAGAGAATATCGGACGTACAGTAGACTACGTCGCAGGACGCAACCGCTATATCGGACATCTGATCTCTCTGCCGACACGTTCCTTCAAGAATACAAAAGTCGGTCTGGACTGCTCAAACGGAAGTGCATCCTCTATCGCGAAGAGCGTATTTGATGCACTGGGAGCAAAGACTTATGTGATCCATAACGAGCCGGACGGAACAAATATCAACAGAGGCTGCGGTTCCACACATATCGAGGAGCTGCAGAAATTTGTGCTTGAAAAAGGTCTGGATGCAGGATTTGCGTATGATGGCGATGCGGATCGCTGTATAGCAGTGGATTCTGAGGGAAGAATCATTGACGGAGACCTGATCCTTTATATCTGCGGCAAGTACCTGAAGGAAGAGGGCAAGCTGACCAACAATACTGTCGTAACGACAATCATGTCCAACCTTGGTCTGTACAAGGCATTTGACAAGGCAGGAATCGCATATGAAAAGACAGCGGTCGGTGACAAATATGTGTATGCAAATATGTGTGAACATGGACACTGCCTCGGCGGCGAGCAGTCCGGACACATCATTTTCTCCAAGTATGCAACAACAGGTGACGGTATCCTGACTTCCCTGATGGTAATGGGCGTTATGATGGATAAGAAGGTGTCACTGTCACAGCTTGCATCTGAGGTGAAGATTTACCCGCAGCTTCTGAAGAATGT
>JBGVDJ010000068.1:0-8229 GCA_045119335.1 Candidatus Choladousia sp.
ATTCGTATTGTTGAATGATAGGAGCCGTATGAAAGGAGACTTTCACGTACGGTTCTGTGAGAAGTTTGAGGTGGGATTCCTCTTACTTACTCGACTGGGAGGACGGTAAATAAAATAATTATTTACCTCCTACCCGATCCTGTGCGTCAGATACAGTCTGTCACACTGAAACAAAAGTCTTTTCAGGATAAAAAGTTTCCGTTTTTTTCCAGTATTTGCTTTCGCATATTTTGCGCGGTTTCAGGAACAATAACAGAGTAATATAAATGCATATCCTGCTTTTTGCTAATTGCGGAAAGCGGGGAAGACAAACAAGGAGGCACTGACATGGCAAAAAATACAACATCCGGTACAACAAATATGGAAAATGCAAATAATAATCAGGGAACACAGGCACGTAACCGTGCAAAGAATGAAGGAAACACTTCTGCAACCAGCAAGGCTTCTAACAAGGCAACCAGCAAGACATCCAACACAACGAACAGCACAACAAATAACGGTTCCGATAAAATGACAAATACAACAACATCCGGTACGACCACAGACTGCTTCGGCAGGGACTGATGGAATGCGGATCGATAATGGAATGGTTTTCGTGTGAAGGAAACTGAGCAGATGACCGGAAAAGAGGCGCTTCGGCGTCTCTTTTTCGTTCTGGAAAGCAGTGGTATGCCGGGGAAAAGGCTTTCTGCAGTGCAGAATAACATGAACGGTGTGTTTTGTTCCGTTCGGGTGAAAGATACATATAATATAGAGTGAAATGGAATACATTTCATTTGCATTGGGAGGAGGCTGGCAGAATATGGATACCATCTCAGCGAAAGAACTGGATCAGTACGTACAGGATGGCAGATCCCTGGTCATAGATCTGCGGCCGCACGAGGAGTTTCTGGAAGGACATATTCGCGGGGCTGTGAATGTTCCTCATGGAAATTTCCGGTCAGAACTGCGTGGCTGTGAAGCGGAACCGGTGATTCTGTACTGCGAACGCGGTGGTCTGAGCATGTCTGTGGCGCGCGAACTGGAGCGGAGAGGATACCGGACCAGAAGTGTAGTTGGCGGAATCCGGGCATACAGAGGGAAAAATCTGGTCAGCGCATATGACATGCAATAAAGCTCCGGCCGTGTTATCGCGCAGACGCGCGGTGCATGACTTTTTGACACCGGTATCAAAGATTTCTCGTAGTTGACACGACGCTGACCGGGCATTAAGATAAAACAGAAGACAAAAACAGGGGGAGAGGGCGGCCGAGGATTCGTACGTACCGTATGGAGATCGGGACCGTACCTCTTTCCTGTTCGGAACAGGAGGAACTGATGAAGTTTTTGATTGCATCTGATATTCACGGCTCGTCGTACTACTGCAGAAAGCTGCTGGAAGCATATGAACGGGAGGAGGCACAGCGGATGATCCTGTTGGGGGACATCCTGTATCATGGACCGCGCAATGATCTTCCGAAGGAATACGCACCGAAGGAAGTTATTCATATGCTGAATGATCGCAGCCGGGAGATTTATGCGGTGCGCGGCAACTGTGAAGCGGAGGTCGACCAGATGGTGCTGGAGTTTCCGGTACTTGCGGATTATATGCTGCTGATGCTTGGAGACAAGGCCGTATATGCGACACATGGACATATATATAATGAAAAGAATCTGCCGCCGATGAAGCCGGGGGATATTCTTCTGCACGGGCATACACATGTACTGCATGCCGGGGAGAAGGACGGTATCCTGATCCTGAATCCGGGGTCCGTATCCATACCGAAAGAAGGCAATCCGCCTACGTATGCGGTGCTTGAGGACAGGCTGTTTGCAATTCGCGATTTTGAAGGAAATACAGTAAAGGAAATAGACGTATGAAAAATTTATTTGAACTGGTTGCGCCGTGTCACTTTGGTCTGGAAGCGGTGCTGAAGAGAGAAATTCTGGATCTGGGTTATGAGATCAGCAGTGTGGAGGATGGAAGAGTCACTTTCCTGGGAGACGCGGAGGCGATTGCCATAGCGAACGTATTCCTGCGTTCTGCAGAACGTGTTCTTCTGAAGGTGGGCATGGTGCATGCGGAGACATTTGAGCAGTTGTTCGACCGTGTGAAGGAACTGCCGTGGGAGAATTATCTGCCGGTCAATGCGCGCTTCTGGGTAACGAAGGCGACCTCGGTAAAGAGTAAGCTGTTCAGTCCGTCGGATATTCAGTCTATTGTGAAAAAGGCTATCGTAGAGCGTCTGAGGACGATTTACGGGGTGAACTGGTTTACGGAGGACGGAGCTCAGTATCCGATCCGTATTACCCTGATGAAGGACGAGGTGCTGATCGGTCTTGACACGACAGGAGAATCCCTGCACAAGAGAGGCTACCGCAAGCTGACTGCCAAAGCGCCGATTTCAGAAACACTGGCGGCAGCGCTGATTCAGCTCACACCGTGGAAAGCGGACCGTATCCTTGTGGATCCGTTCTGCGGCAGCGGAACATTTCCGATCGAGGCGGCCATGATAGCGGCCAATATGGCGCCGGGCATGAGCCGGTCTTTTCAGGCGGAGTCATGGGATAATCTTGTCCCGCGCAGAAAATGGTATGATGCCGTTGAGGAGGCGCAGGATCTCGTGGACACTTCAGTGGAGACCGATATTCAGGGATATGATATTGACGGCGATGTGATCCGTTCAGCACGTGAGAATGCGAAGCTTGCCGGAGTGGACCACATGATCCATTTTCAGAGGCGTCCGGTCAGTGAATTGAATCATCCGAAGAAATATGGATTTATTATCACGAATCCGCCGTACGGAGAGCGTATTGAGGAACGGGAAAATCTGCCGGGGCTGTATCGCGAGATCGGACAGGCATTTGCGCGGCTGGATTCATGGTCTGAGTATGTGATCACATCATATGACCAAGCGGAGAAGTATATTGGCAAAAAGGCGGATAAAAACAGGAAGATCTATAATGGTATGATCAAAACATATTATTATCAGTTCCTTGGTCCAAGGCCGCCGAAAAGAGAGACGGGGAAATAGATTGACAGGGAAAACAGGAAAAAAACTGGCTGCGGTGTGTATGGCGCTGATGGTGCCGGTGCTGGCTGCAGAGAAAACGAAGCCGCTGATGGCGGAAAGTGTATGGGAGCAGACAGCGGGAGCGCTGGTGCAGGCAGAAGTACAGGAGCAGACAGCAGAAACGCTGGTGCAGGCAGATGGTACTCCTCAGAAAACAGGAGTATCGGAAGTATGGGCGGAGGTCTTCGGATTGTCTGTGGACTCAGAAATGCACGGTGATACAGAAACTGTGGAAAATCCGGAAACGCTGCCGGGGGAATGGGCAGTGCTTCCGGAGACGCTTGTAATGTGGTCTGCGGAAGAGACGGTGACTGTCCCGGAGGACGGGCTGGGCGATATCCGGGCAGTTCTGGATTCTGTATTCGGAAACGGACTGCCGGAACGCTGGTATGCCGGAGCCTATGGCAGGAAACCGGAGGTCCGCAGTCAGGGAAAATACGGTACATGCTGGGCATTGACGGCAGTTTCGGCGCTGGAAGCTTCTCTGCTTTCACGGCAGCATATCGTTTTTTCGGCGGATCATATGGCGCTGAACAATTCGTTCACAGTACCGCTGAATGAGGGCGGTGACTATCTGATGACCATGGCTTATCTGAGCGGCTGGCAGGGTCCGGTAACAGAGGAAGAGGATCCGTATGGGGATGAGTATTCTCCGGACGGATTGTCTCCGGCGGTGCATGTACAGGAGATGCAGATTCTTGAAGATGCGGATGAGAGGACCATTAAGACTGCCGTGTATGAGTATGGCGCGGTTCAGACGTCGCTGTATATGAACCGGTCCACGACGGCGCAGGGAAGCACCTACTATAATGAAGAGACAGCGGCTTATTATTATCCGGATGAGATGGTGCAGAATCACGATATTCTGGTTCTTGGATGGGATGATTCGTTCTCAAGATATCGGTTCAGCCAGGTTCCGGACCGCGATGGTGCATTTATCTGCCAGAATACATGGGGCAGCGATTTCGGTGAGGACGGGATCTTCTATGTCTCTTATGCAGATGCCAATTTCGGTACATCGGCCATTGTGTACACCAGAATAGAAGGGACAGATAATTACGACCGGCTGTATCAGACTGATGACTGCGGCTGGCAGGGGCATCAGGGGTATGATGACGATACATGCTGGTTTGCCAATGTATATACGGCAGAAAGTAAAGAACAGCTGGCAGCTGTCGGATTCTATGTGACAGGGCAGGCTGCTTCCTACGATATTTATGTGGTTCACAATTTCGACGATGCAGAATCTTTTGGACAGATGGAATATCTGCAGAGCGGAAGCAGACAACGGGTCGGGTATTATACCGTTGATCTGGAGGAGCAGGTGACACTGGAGGAAGGAGAACGCTTTGCAGTGATCGTGAAGCTCACTGCGCCGGGGCAGAAGAATCCGGTGGCGGTTGAGTACCGGGCTGATTCTTATACACAGAATGTTACCACGGAAGGCAAGGAAGGATACCTCAGCCAGACAGGAGAACAGTGGCAGAATACGGAAGTGCTGTTCGGAACGAATGTATGTCTGAAGGCGTATACCAGATACGGTGGGGCGGCACGATAAAAGATGGCGTTTCCGACCGGGATGCTGTGTTTTGTGAAAACACGCAGTTTACAGCAATTTGAAAAATGTGATATACTTCCGGAGATATGATGCATCATGGAGGAGTACAGGAGGATACTGTGGAGAAGAGGATTATTTTTGCGACAGGTAATGAGGGGAAAATGAAAGAGATCCGTATGATCATGGAGGATCTGGGAATCGCGGTCATTTCCATGAAAGAGGCAGGAATTCATGCGGATGTCGTTGAAGACGGAAAAACATTTGAGGAAAATGCGCTGATCAAGGCGAAGGCAATTATGGAGCTGACAGGTGAGATTGTTCTTGCAGACGATTCCGGACTTGAGATTGACTATCTGGATCGGGCACCGGGCATCTATTCTGCCAGATTCATGGGAGAGGATACTTCCTATGATATCAAGAATCAGGCTCTGATCGATAAACTGGAGGGTGTGCCGGATGAGGAGCGAACCGCGCGGTTTGTGTGCGTGATCGCATGTGCGATGCCGGACGGACGGACCATGACGAGTTATGGTGCCATGGAGGGCAGGATCGGATATGAGATCAAAGGAGCGAACGGTTTCGGTTATGATCCGATTTTCTACCTGCCGGAATGCGGCTGCACGTCGGCTGAGATCTCACCGGAGCAGAAGAATGAGCTGAGTCACAGGGGAAAGGCACTGCGCGCCATGAAAGAGAAGCTGAAGGATGTTCTTGGGTGATCGTAAGCCGGGGAAGTCCGGAAGCAGTTTCTGCTGATCATAAGCCGGAGAAGTCCGGAAGTAGTTTCTGCTGATCGTAAGCCGGGGAAGTCCGGAAACAGTTTCTGCTGATCGTAAGCCGGAGAAGTCCGGAAGCAGTTTCTGCTGATCGTAAGCCGGGGAAGTCCGGCAGTAGTTTCCGGCCGCCCATCACGCTGACGGCAGACAGTGATGGCGGGGCATCTGCCGGCAGAAGAGTAAACAAACAGGAGTGCGGCAGCAGCTGTGACACTGTGATAAAATATGAGGAGAGTAACATGAGGATTCTTGTTGTGAGTGATACCCACGGGCAGGAGGAGAACCTGAAACGTGTTCTGAAGGAAGAGGGGACACCGGACTGTGTGATTCATCTGGGCGATTCAGAATGCACGGAAGAATATTTCTGGAGTCTGGTGCAGTGCCCCGTACATATGGTGGCGGGCAACTGCGACTATTTTACCAGACTGCCGAAGGTCAAATTTGTGGAACTGGGCGGCTGCAGGATCATGATCACGCACGGCCATTACTACTATGTATCGGTGGGGATGCGTGATCTGGAGGCGGAGGCCCGGACGAACGGCTGCAGTGTGGCGATGTTCGGACATACGCACAGACCGTATCTTGACCAGAGCTCAGATGACCTGACGGTGCTGAATCCGGGAAGTCTGTCCTTTCCGAGACAGGAGGGACGACGTGCCAGCTATGTGATGATGGAAGTGAAGGATGGAGAGAAACCGGCATTTACGTTTCACTACCTGTGATTATCTGTAACCAATCTGCAATTTATCTGTAAAAAAGCTTGACTTTGCCGATATACCCGTGATACACTATACGGGCGTATGGAAGCAGGCTTTTTTTTTATGCCTAAAATAGCAGTGTTGTCCACTGCTGACGTAAACTAAAGAAGGGAAGCGAGGTGGAAGTTGTGCGCGTTAGAATCACATTGGCATGTACAGAATGTAAACAGCGTAATTACAACATGACAAAGGATAAGAAGACCCATCCGGACAGAATGGAAACGAAGAAGTACTGTCGTTTCTGCAAGAGACATACTCTTCATAAGGAGACGAAGTAATCCGCAAGGAACGAAAGGGAAGTGAGAAAATGGGAGAGACAACAAAGACCCAGAAAACAAGCTGGTTCAAAGGCATGAAAGCCGAGTTTAAGAAAATTATCTGGCCAGATCAAAAATCACTTACAAAACAGACTATTGCGGTAGTCAGCGTTTCTGTTGCTTTGGCTCTCATTATCAAAATACTGGATATGCTCATGACCTATGGGATTGACATTCTGGTAACACTGTAACAGGGGAAAGGTGATTTTATGTCAGAGGCAAGCTGGTATGTAGTTCATACCTACTCAGGGTATGAGAACAAAGTAAAAGCCAACATTGAGAAAACAATCGAAAACAGACACCTGGAAGATCAGATCCTGGAGGTTCGGGTTCCAATGCAGGATGTTGTGGAACTGAAAGACGGCGCAAGCCGTTCCGTTCAGAAAAAAATGTTTCCGGGTTATGTTCTCATCAACATGATCATGAATGATGATACCTGGTATGTGGTCCGCAATACCCGTGGAGTGACTGGGGTCGTTGGCCCTGGCTCTAAGCCGGTTCCGCTTACAGAGGAAGAGATGAGACCACTGGGAATTCATTCCGAATCCGTACAGATTGACTTTGCGGAGGGTGACAGCGTTGTCGTGATCGGCGGTGTATGGAAAGATACCGTTGGTGTGATCCAGTCGATCAACGATAACAAACAGAGTGCGACGATCAATGTCGACCTGTTCGGCCGTGAAACGCCGGTAGAAATTAGTTTCACAGAAATCAAACACATGTAGCATGAAAAAAAGTGGGAGGGACATTCCCGCAAACACCACAAGGAGGTGCCTTGAATTATGGCAAAGAAAGTTACTGGTTATATTAAATTACAGATCCCGGCTGGAAAGGCAACACCGGCTCCCCCAGTAGGACCGGCTCTTGGTCAGCATGGTGTGAACATTGTACAGTTCACCAAAGAGTTTAATGCACGTACTGCAGATCAGGGAGATATGATCATCCCGGTTGTAATTACTGTATATGCTGACAGAAGCTTTAGTTTCATTACCAAGACCCCGCCGGCAGCAGTGCTGCTGAAAAAGGCATGTGGCCTGAAGACCGCAGCTGCCAATTCCAAGAAAGAGAAAGTCGCTACGATCAAGAGATCTGAAGTTCAGAAGATCGCTGAGCTGAAGATGCCGGATCTGACTGCAGGAAGCCTTGATGCTGCTATCAGCATGATCGCAGGTACCGCACGTAGCATGGGTATCACTGTAGTAGACGACTAATAACACGGTTGCTGACATACAGACGTGGGAGGGAGATTCCCGCAATTACCACTAGGAGGTTAAAAAGATTATGAAACATGGTAAGAAATATGTTGAGGCTGCTAAAGTATATGACAAGCAGACTCAGTACGACAGAGACGAAGCAGTTGCTATCGTAAAGAAACTTGCTACTGCAAAATTTGATGAGACCATCGAGGCTCATATCAGAACCGGATGTGACGGACGTCATGCTGATCAGCAGATCCGTGGTGCCGTAGTTCTTCCGCACGGAACCGGTAAACAGGTTCGTGTGCTTGTATTCGCTAAGAATGCAAAAGCAGAAGAGGCTCAGGCAGCAGGCGCTGAGTTCGTTGGAGCTGAGGAACTCGTTCCGAAGATCCAGGGTGGCTGGTTCGATTTCGACGTTGTTGTTGCAACTCCGGATATGATGGGTGTTGTAGGACGTCTGGGTCGTGTACTTGGACCGAAGGGCTTAATGCCGAACCCGAAGGCTGGTACCGTAACTATGGACGTTACTAAAGCAGTTAACGATATCAAAGCTGGTAAAATTGAGTAC
>JBGVDJ010000069.1:0-9713 GCA_045119335.1 Candidatus Choladousia sp.
CTCCAGACCTGCATTTGCTGAAATGTGGAACAGCGGAGCTTCAAGGGCTTTCAGAATGATCTTGGCACCTGTCTTCTCATCTCCCTCAAGAGTATCAGCCAGCTTTGCGATCTCCTTTGTTGCATGAATGTATGCAGAACCGCCGCCTGCGATGATTCCTTCCTCTACAGCTGCTCTTGTAGCTGCCAGAGCATCTTCCATACGAAGCTTAGCTTCTTTCATCTCTGTCTCTGTTGCTGCACCTACACGGATAACTGCTACACCGCCGGCCAGCTTAGCCAGGCGTTCCTGCAGTTTCTCTTTGTCAAACTCGGACTTGGTAACTTCGATCGTTGCCTTGATCTGAGCAATTCTCGCCTGAATAGCATCCTTGTCGCCCATACCGTCAACGATGATTGTGTTCTCTTTCTGAACCTTAACGGATTTTGCACGTCCGAGCATATCCAGAGTTGCATCCTTCAGTTCCAGACCAACTTCCTCGGAAATTACACGTCCGCCTGTCAGGATAGCGATATCCTCCAGCATTGCTTTTCTTCTGTCACCATAACCCGGTGCTTTAACACCTACTACAGAGAATGTTCCGCGCAGCTTGTTAACGATAAGTGTTGTAAGAGCCTCGCCCTCAATATCTTCAGCGATGATGAGCAGCTTCTTGCCGGACTGTACCAGCTGCTCAAGCAGCGGAAGGATTTCCTGGATGTTGCTGATCTTCTTATCTGTGATCAGGATGAACGGATCATCCAGAACAGCTTCCATCTTCTCCATATCAGTTGCCATATATGCTGAGATGTATCCACGGTCGAACTGCATACCTTCTACGAGATCCAGCTCTGTCTGCATTGTCTTGGACTCCTCGATTGTAATAACACCGTCCTGTGATACCTTCTCCATAGCATCTGCAACGAGAGCACCTACACCCTCATCGCCGGAGGAAACAGCTGCAACTCTTGCAATCTGCTCCTTTCCGTTAACCTTCTGGCTCATAGCCTTGATTGCTTCAACAGCCGCATCCGTAGCCTTCTTCATACCTTTTCTCAGAACAATCGGATTGGCTCCTGCTGCCAGGTTCTTCATTCCTTCATTTACCATTGCCTGTGCGAGAACTGTAGCTGTTGTAGTACCGTCACCTGCAACATCGTTTGTCTTGGAAGCCACTTCCTTGATCAGCTGAGCACCCATGTTCTCAAATGCATCCTCAAGCTCGATCTCTTTTGCAATTGTAACACCGTCATTTGTAATAAGCGGTGAACCGAACTGTTTGTCAAGAACTACGTTTCTTCCCTTCGGTCCGAGTGTTACACGTACTGTGTCAGCCAGTTTATTCACACCAGTCTCCAGAGCTTTTCTTGCTTCTGCGCCAAATTTGATTTCCTTTGCCATAATAATCTGCCTCCTGTTTTTCTGTTCGGATGCCTTTCCTCCGATGCCTTCTGCCCAGATCTGCATCCGTCAATTAAATATCTGCCGATCCATCAATCTTCCATCTGCCTGTCAGCCGTTTTCTGTCAATTAATCCTCTACGATTGCCAGAATATCACTCTGCTTTACAACAATGAATTCCTCATCACCAAGCTTTACTTCATTTCCTGCGTATTTGGAGTAAATAACCTTGTCTCCGACCTTAACCTGCATTGTTACTTCCTTACCATCAACCATTCCGCCCGGTCCCACTGCAATAACCTCAGCTTCCAGCGGCTTTTCCTGTGCTTTGCTTGTCAGGATGATACCTGATTTTGTCGTCTCTTCTGCTGCAAACTGTTTCAGAACAACTCTGTCTCCCAATGGTACTAATTTCATATTTAATTCCTCCTTAGATGAATATTATCCTTTTCACTTTATTAGCACTCATCCGAATCGAGTGCTAACGAACACTGTTATATTAGTTAATTTATGTAAATAATGCAACCGCTTTTACAGGCACGAATTAATACTTTTTTTAATATTATCTCTGTTTTACTCTTATTTTCTCGTTTTTTCTTATGTATTCTTTTTTTCATCTCTTCAGCCACAGGAAAAACAGCCGCTTACGAATTTCAGGCGGCAGAATGCGCAAAAATGCCCGCCATTCCGGCGGGCACTCTGCTTTTCATTATAAGTTCTTACTTTTTCTGATTTCTTCAAGTTCATCGAATACTACATCATTCAATACCTTAATGTACGTACCCTTCATACCTGATGAACGGGATTCAATAACTCCGGCACTCTCAAATTTGCGGAGTGCATTGACGATTACGGAACGGGTTATACCGACACGATCAGCGATCTTGCTGGCCACGAGAATACCTTCTGTGCCATCCAGCTCATCGAAAATGTGAATAATCGCCTCCATCTCAGAAAACGAAAGCGTACTGATTGCAGATTTCACAATCTGGATCTTTCGATTCTCCTCTGCGTTCTCTTCATTGACCGAACGCATCATTTCAAGTCCCACTACCGTTGTACCGTATTCGCTCAGGATAATGTCGTCGATCTCGTACTGGCTGCCGTACTTATACATAAATACGGTACCGAGACGCTCTCCCGCGATATCGATCGGATTGATAATTGCCTGGTACTTTCTGACATTTTCGCCCACAAAACCAAGTGTCTCAAGATTCACGTTTTCTTTCGTAGAAAGGACTCCCAGAAGTCGTTCATTCAGCATCGGATCGATGAAACCGCCAACTCTGTCTACGATCAGTTCCTTAATCTCCTCCACACCATCGCATAAGCCAACACCCAGAACTTTTCCCTTACGGCTGATCACAAGAATATTTGAATTCAGAATTCCTGTCAGCACATCGCAAATATCGTTAAAAACGACTTTACTGGTATTGTTATTATGTAACAGCTGATTAATCTTTCTGGTCTTATCCAGCAGTTGTACACTCATCACGAACCTCCTATGCACAATTTTCCTTCCTTGTAGTTATTTTTTATCTTAACACAAAGTTTTCAGAAAATCAACGTGTATTGTTCATATTTGTGCATATTTACAGAAAGTATTGCTGTTATTCTTCTTCTTTTCCGCATACGTATCCGCACGCCTTGTCAGCACAGACAAAGCGGCTGCCTTTCTCTACCATATAGCTGCCGCACTGCGGACATTTTTTCGCAACAGGCTTCTGCCAGGACATAAAATCACAGTCCGGATTATTCTCACAGCCGTAATACTTTCTGCCTTTCTTTGTCTTGCGCAGCACGATATCCTTTCCGCACTGCGGACAGGCTACTCCTATTTTTTCCAGATACGGCTTTGTATTCCGGCAATCCGGAAAGCCCGGGCAGGCCAGGAATCTTCCATGCGGTCCGTATTTGATGACCATATTGCGTCCGCATTCCTCACAGACAACATCCGAAACTTCATCCTCGATCTTGACCTTCTCGAGGTTCTTTTCAGCTGCCTTCACTGCCTCATCCAGATCCGGATAGAAATTCTCCACTACAGTCTTCCAGTTGATCGTACCTTCGCCGATGGAATCGAGCAGCGACTCCAGGGTAGCGGTAAAGGTGACATCCACGATGCTTGGGAAAGCCTCTTTCATAATATTATTAACCACTTCGCCCAGTTCGGTCATATACAGATTCTTGTTTTCCTTGGCCACGTAACGACGCGCAATGATCGTCGTGATCGTAGGCGCATACGTACTCGGACGTCCGATTCCCTGTTCCTCCAGCGCACGTACAAGCGACGCTTCTGTATAATGCGCAGGCGGCTGTGTAAAATGCTGCTTTGTCTCTATCTCTTTCGGTGTCAGCTTCATTCCTTTCTCAAGGTTCACGCTGATCACGTTGTTCTCTTCCTTTGCCTCGTCACTCTCTGTGTATACGGAGCGGAATCCCTCAAAGGCAATACGGGATGCTGATACATTAAACCGGTATCCGGCAGCTCCGATCCGTACTGTGGTCGTCTCATAGCGCGCAGGTGTCATCCGGCTGGCAACAAAACGTTTCCAGATCAGCTGATAAAGACGGAACTGATCCCTGCTCAGTGAATCTTTTACTGCCATCGGTGTGCGGGCAATATCAGTCGGACGGATGGCTTCATGCGCGTCCTGAATCTTTTTGCCGCTGTCTGTGTTTTCTTTTTTCTCTGCCGCATACTCCTCGCCGTACTGGCCGCTGATATACACTCTGGCTGCAGCATCTGCCTCATCGGAAATACGTGTGGAATCCGTACGCAGATATGTGATCAGACCCACTGTACCGTTCCCTTTCAATTCAATACCTTCGTACAGCTGCTGAGCCAGACGCATGGTCTTCTGTGTTGAGAAATTCAGTGCATTTGCTGCTTCCTGCTGTAATGTACTGGTCGTAAACGGAGCAGGAGATTTCTTGGTGCGCTCTCCTTTTTTTACTTCCTCAACCACATACTCTCCCTGTTCCAGCTTCTTCAGTATCTCATCCAGCTCTGCTCTGGAGGAAATGGTCATTTTTTTGTCCTGACCATAGAATTTCGCAGTCAGCGGTTTCTTCTCTCCTTCTGCAAGAAGCTGTACATCGAGTGTCCAGTACTCCTGCGGAATAAATGCATTAATTTCATCCTCCCGGTCACCGATGATGCGCAGAGCGACTGACTGTACCCGGCCGGCACTCAAGCCGCGCTTCACTTTCTGCCACAGCAGAGGACTGATACGATAACCGACCATACGATCCAGCATTCTTCGTGTCTGCTG
Organism: Candidatus Choladousia sp.; assembly: GCA_045119335.1. GTDB lineage: Bacteria > Bacillota > Clostridia > Lachnospirales > Lachnospiraceae > Choladousia. Next base: position 4,656 of record JBGVDJ010000069.1, read on the forward strand.
GGCATCCACCAGATCCATATCAATTCCGCGCGGATGTTTCAGAGACTCCTTAACAGCGCTCTTGGTAATCTCATTAAATGTAATTCGTTTCAGCTTCTTCGGGTCCAGCTTCAGCGCCTCCGCCAGATGCCACGAGATCGCTTCTCCTTCACGGTCAGGGTCCGTTGCGAGATAAACTTTGTCCGCCTTCTTCTCAGCCTTGCGCAGTGTCGCAAGAATGTCTCCCTTTCCCCGAATTGTAATGTATTTCGGTTCATATCCGTGCTCCGCGTCAAACCCGAGCCGACTCTTGGGAAGATCGCGGACGTGTCCGTTCGAAGCAAGCACTTCATAATTAGAACCAAGAAATTTTTTAATCGTCTTTACTTTCGCAGGCGATTCGACAATCACCAGATATTTCGGCATAGCAACTACCTCCAGGAAATATCTCTATTTCACTCTCACATAAAAATTGCGGTCCGTCTCTTTCACCAGCCCTTTCATCTCCAGCGACAGAAGTGCCTCACTGAGCGCAGCCAATGACATAGCCGTACCTTCTTCCAGTTCCCACACGCTTTTTGCGTGCAAACCGAGACTACTATACACTAATTTTTCGGCAGGTGCAAGTGCTATATTTCTTGATAACTTCTTTTTCCTGCCTCTGTAATCAGGAAAAATCTCTTCCGCAAACGTCTCCGGAGACAGAATCAGTCCCGCTCCCTGGGCAATCAGCTCATTGGTCCCCTCACTCAGACTATCCCCCGGCCGTCCCGGAACAGCCATCACGGTACGTCCCTGCTCTGCGGCAAATCCGGCTGTGATCAGGGAGCCGCTGCGTCTGCGTGCCTCCACCACTGCAACTACATCGGACAATCCGCTGATGATCCTGTTGCGCATCGGGAAGTGCGAGGACAGCGGTGCCGTCCCCGGAGGATACTCCGAGATCACACCGCCCTGGCTGCGAAGCCGCTCAAATAACGCAGCATTTGACGATGGATAGCAGCGGTCCACACCGCAGCCAAGCACCGCATAACTCTTTCCGCCCGCCTCCAGAGTCTCCCACTGTGCCACACCGTCAATTCCATATGCACCACCGCTGATCACAATACCGCCGGCCTCGGCTGTTGCTCGGGCAAGCTGCTTCGCCATCTCTTTCCCGTCGCGGGTACACATTCTGGCACCGACGATCGCCACCGCTCTGCTCTCCGGTTCCGGAAGCTGCCCTGCCACAAACAGTCCGTACGGCCGGTTATTCAATTTTCTGAGACGATGCGGATAACGGCTGCTTTCACAGCTGATAAACTGTATGCCTTTTTCTGCTCTGTCATACACAGTTTTCTGTGGTGTTGCTCTTCTGCGATATTTCCTTACCTTCTCTATCCAGCCGAATCCTTTTTCCGCGAGATAATCCAGTTCCTGCTCTGATGATTGCCAGACACCGTACGGAGTATCGAAACAGCGCAGACGGACCTCCTGATGGACATGATAAATACCCGGAATGCTGCACAGCCATTCCCAGTATATCTCATTATCCGTTTTTTCATTCGGGGAATCCCCTGCTTCAGACATCTCATTCTGCCCCGTCATGGCTTCTGTTTTCTCTGCTTTATTTCGAATTACTTTTCTCTCCTTTCCGTCTGTCTTTATTCTGAATTGCCTTTCTCCCCTCTCCATCTGCCTTTGGTCTGAATCGCCTTTCTCCCCTCTCCATCTGTCTTTGGTCTGAATTGCCTTTCTCCCCTCTCCATCTGCCTTTGGTCTGAATTGCTTTTCTCCCCTTTCCGTCTGTCTTTATCCTGAATTGCCTTTGTCTCCTTTCCGGCTCCCTTCATCCGAATTTTCCGGTCTTTCTCATCATTTCTCTGTGTATTCCTGTCGGAGGTTTCCGTTTTCACAAATCATAAAAAAACTGAAAAAAGCATTCACTCCAGGTTCTCCGACGGTCGGTAAAGTATTGCCTCACTCAGGTGGCGCTGTTCGATCTGTTCACTGCCCTCCAGATCCGCAATCGTCCGCGCCACTTTCAGCATGCGATGGTAGGAGCGTGCAGTCAGATGCTTCTGCTCATAAATCCGGCGCAGCATATCTTCCTGAACCGCGCTGACTGTACAATATTCCTTTAGTGCCGAAGCCGACAGATCCGAATTGAACCGGTAGCCGGTCCCGCGGTAACGTGTCCGCTGAATCTCCTGTGCCTGCAGTACCCGCTCCCGGATAGCCGCCGTACACTCCGAATCCGCTGATGTCTCTGCCAGTTCCTCATAACTGACAGGCTGAGCTTCCACATGCAGATCGATCCGATCCAACAGCGGTCTGCTGATACGGTGCAGATATTTTGATATCGATGCATCACTGCACCGGCAGCGCTCTCTGTCCGGATAATATCCGCACTTACATGGATTGCGTGACGCAACCAGCATAAAATCAGCCGGATAGACATACTGACCGCTGCTGCGCGAAATATGCACCTCTCCATCCTCCATTGGCTGGCGCAGTATCTCCAGTGTCTCCGTCTGGAACTCCGGAAGCTCATCCAGATAAAGCACCCCCCGATGTGCAAGACTGATTTCCCCCGGCCGCGGCACTGCACCGCCCCCGGTCAGAGCCGCCGGTGAAACAGTATGGTGAGGCATACGAAACGGACGCTGCGGCACGATTCCTGACTCCGGAAGTATTCCGGCTACACTGTGAATCTGGGATATCTCCAGTATTTCATCCACAGACATCTGCGGCAGAATTCCGGGAATCCGCCGGGCCAGCATCGTTTTCCCGGAACCGGGCGGTCCGCTGATAAGAAGGTTGTGCATACCTGCCGCAGCGATCTCTGCTGCCCGCCTGACTGCACGCTGCCCATGTATATCTGCAAAATCCGGTATGTATCCATCTGCCTGCTCTGTAATTTTTTCTTCTATATTAATATGTACCTTTTTCTGCTTTTCGGTCGAATCGAGGTGAGCGATCACTTCCCGCAGATTCCGGACTCCATATACGTCAATCCCGTCTATCACTGCCCCCTCCCGCACATTCGCCTCCGGTATAATGCAGGAATGAAATCCTGCACGCTTTGCTTCCATCACCATACCGAGGATTCCATGGATTCCGCGCACACTTCCATCCAGTCCCAACTCCCCTGCCATCATTATGCCCTGCAGATCACGTTGCAGCAGATATCCGTATGAAGCAAGCACTGCCACAGCTATCGGCAGGTCAAATCCTGAACCGGATTTGCGGATATCAGCAGGTGCCAGATTCACTGTAATCTTGCGCGGCATCAGAGCAAAACCGGAATTGCGCAGTGACGTACGTACCCTGTCCTGTGCTTCTCTCACTTCCGATGACAGATATCCTACCATGGAAAATCCGGGCAGTCCTTCGCTCACATCCGCCTCTATTGATATGATCCTGCTCTCAATCCCGCATAAAGCGGCAGAATTTACTGCACTGAACACGCAAATCCCCCTTTTTTGACTGTACCACAATATGCAGAGCCTGTTCTGCATCTCTGTTCTGTTTTTTGTTATTCTTTCAATTATGCTCTTCTATTTGTTTTTCTGTTATTCTTTTTTGTTATGCTTCTTTATTTGTTTTTCTGCTGCTCTTTTCTGTCATGCTTTTCCTTTCTGTTTTTCTGTTTGTTTCTCTGCCATGCTTTGAAGTGCTATACTAATGTTGTAACAGGAGTGGCTAATAAGATATAATAATCGCACAAAGAAAAGAGGTACTCATTATGCCACAAAGTTACACACCTGAATTTAAAAAGAAGATTGTCCGTCTTCATGAGGAAGAAGGACGTACCTACAAAAGCATCACTGCTGAGTACGGAGTATCCAAAGCCAGCATTTCCAAGTGGTGCAGCGAATTTAGTAAAGAATGCCAAACAAAAGCCCTCGAAAATCCAGATACACCAAATGAAATGGAACTTATGAAAGAGAATCTCCGGTTGCGCAAAGAACTGGAAGAAGCAAAAAAGGAGAATCTATTTCTAAAAAAAGCGGCGGCATTCTTTGCGAAGGAAATCGATTAGAGGCTTATCGGTTTATTGAGCAGTATCATAAGTTGTTTGGCCTGCGCTGGCTCCTTCGGCGGCTTAAAATTTGTTCAAACGCATACTACAACTACCGGAAACACCGGAAGGCAGATTACTATGCCCATAAAGCAGAAGTACAGGCACAGATTCAGGAAATTTATCACTCACACAATGGAGTTGACGGATACCGTAGTATGAAAGTATATCTGGAGCGTAAAGGCTATTTTTACAGCCAAACAACGGTTCATAAATATATGAATACGGAGCTGGGACTCCATTCGATTGTGCGTCCGAAGAAGCCCGTATATGAACATGTAACACCGCATAAAGTATTTGACAATAAGCTTAAACAGGATTTCGCTGCAGACAAAATCAACCGGAAATGGTGTACTGATTTCACATATCTGTTTCTTGCAAATCATGATGTGCGTTACAACTGCACAATCATAGATTTGCATGACCGAAGCGTGATTGCCAGCATTACGGACCGCAACATTACCAGCGATCTTGCCATACGAACTCTGCAGAAAGCATTAGACTCACAGCCTAAAATAAAAGGGGAGCTGATTCTCCATAGTGATCAGGGATCACAGTTCACTTCAAAAGCATTTGTTGAATTCTGTGAATCAGTTCATGTAACGCAGAGCATGAGCAAGGCAGGTTATCCATACGACAATGCCCCAATGGAACGTTACTTCAACACTCTGAAAAACGAGTGTATTAACCTGCGTGAATTTAAGACAGAGGAGGCACTCTATCAGACGGTAGAGGAATTTGCATATGTTGAATACAATTATGTGCGCCCCCATAGTTTTAATGGTTATGCTACCCCACATGAAGCGAGGGTAGCTGCATAACCGAATAATGATTTTTTTTAGCCAAAAGTGTTACAAAAAAGCTTGACCACAACAATCATAACGCTTTTATGCAGATAGGCTTTATCGACGCTGTAATAAGCATTATCAAAACGTACGTGGAAATCTCCGGAAACCTTTGCGGTTCGTCTCTCCAGATACTGGTAGGGTTCTGCAGGTAAAGGCATCAGCTCATGA
>JBGVDJ010000070.1:0-1588 GCA_045119335.1 Candidatus Choladousia sp.
ATACGCTCATTGAGCTTAAGACCACGGATGAAAACGGTCAGATCACCTTTATGGCAGACCTGCCGGTAGACGGCAGCTATTATGTGAAGGAGCTGTATGCCCCGGATGGTTTTGTGACCACCAATGAGGAACAAGATTTCACCTTTGAATACGCTGGTGCGGATCAGGCAGAGGTAAGCTATGATTTTACCTTTGAAAATGAGGCAACAACCGTGGAACTGACAAAATCCGACCTGACAACAGGGGATGAACTCCCGGGTGCCCACCTGAAAGTGACCGATGAGGATGGAAATGTTGTGGATGAATGGGTATCCACAGAAGAAGCCCATGTGATCAAAGAGCTGGTAGTCGGCAAAACCTACACCATGACAGAAACCAAACCTGCAGATGGATATGTAACCGCAGAAAGCATCGAATTTACCATCGAGAATACTGCGGAAATCCAGAAGCATGAAATGAAGGACGATGTGACAAAGGTACAGATCAGCAAGACAGATATCACCGGAGACCAGGAGATTCCGGGTGCGAAGCTGACGATCCTGGATGAAAATGACCAGGTTGTAGAAAGCTGGACTTCCACAGAGGAGCCGCATTATGTGGAGAAGCTGCCGATTGGCAGATACACACTCAGGGAGGAACAGGCACCGAAAGGATTTATCCTGACAGCCGATGTCTCCTTTGAAGTGAAAGATACCGGCGAGATCCAGACGGTTGTTATGAAGGATGATACCGCAAAAGGTAAAGTGATCCTGAATAAAACAGATAAGGAAACCGGAGAGCCGTTAAAAGGCGTGGAATTTGAACTCCGTGACAGCAAGGGAAAGGTGCTGGAGACCTTAAAGACGGATGCTGCAGGTCATGCGGAGAGCAGCCTTTATGAGATCGCTGAGTACAAAGACGGTAAATTTGCCGGTGAGAAGAAATATTATCTGGTGGAAACCAAGACACTGGATGGATATACACTGGATAAGACCGAGCATGAGGTGGTATTTGCCTACAAAGATGACAGCACACCGATTGTGGAAGTGACCTTTGACCTGACAAATGACAAGCCGGAAGTGCCACAGACAACGGAAGGCACACCGGGAACACCGTCAGCAGGAAATCCGAAGACCGGGGATGAGACAAATCTCTGGCTTCCGGTGGTACTGCTGGCAATATCTGTAAGCGGCATTGCCGGACTTCTGGCAGCCAGAAGAAAGAGAAAAAGAAAATAGAAACCTTATATGAGCAGGGAGCCTTGATTTGAGGCTCCCTTTTATCATAGCAAAATCAAGAAAGGACAGGTAAAGAATATGAAGAAAACAATGAACACAGTGCAGGCTGGGAGAGAAATGCAGGAGAGATCATTCAAGAGAATGATGGCATACCAGAAAAAAGCAGAGCAGGCAGTCAACAAAAAGAGAATGAACCAGCACATGATCAGAAGGGGGTAATTGCGTATGATGAACAGAAAAGATTTTTTTGAATATGTGAAGGACAATGTGAAGGACTATCTTCCGGAAAAATATGCGGATGCCAATATCCATCTGCAGGAAGTAGTAAAGAAGAACGGGCTGACACTGACGGCGGTGGTCATTCCCGCAAA
>JBGVDJ010000071.1:0-10915 GCA_045119335.1 Candidatus Choladousia sp.
GTATAATACTGAAAATACTGCTCCAGATAGGAACGTGCGGCCGGAGTGGTCATAACGTAGTAGACAGATCCGACTGAAATGACAGTTGTTGCGATGATTCCGCAAAGACCGCAGATGAGACCGACCTTGCTTTTGGTGCGCATCTTCCTTTCTGTGCGGGATAAGATTGCAAACAGCACAGCCAGTGCTCCGAGCGGGAGCGCCAGGTTGATCATGATACAGGTGAACAGCGAGGCGATGCCGAAAATAGCGGAAGCAGTAGCCATTGGATTGCGGTAGGAAAGATTTCCGTACATATCTTCGTTGTGCATAGTAATCTCCTGTCTGCGCGTAAGCGCTGTTATCAGATTTTATTCCCTTTCCCGACTTTTGAGGAAGGGAATTTTACTTACTGGATATCATAGCATAGGACTGTTTTGGTGACAAGAAGATGTGAACGGGACACTTTTCGCGTATTGTGGCAAGGTCCCCTGTCAAAGATTTTTCTTGCCGAGCGGTACAAAGTCCGTTATAATAGGCAGGATTTCAAAGAACATTTCTGCCGAACCGGGAAGGTGCGGCAAAATTATAAGAGGTGATTGTTAAGTATGGATATTATTAACGTTCTGGCACAGGAACTGGAGATCAAGCCGTGGCAGGTGGAAGCGGCAGTGAAGCTGATTGATGAGGGGAATACCATCCCTTTTATCTCACGATACAGAAAAGAGGCCACCGGATCGCTGAATGATGAGGTGCTTCGTAAACTGTTCGAGCGTCTGAATTATCTGCGCAATCTGGAGGAGAAAAAAGCACAGGTTCTGGCAACGATTGAGGAACAGGGAAAACTGACTCCGGAACTGCGCGCACAGATCGAAGCGGCGCAGACACTGGTGGTTGTGGAGGATCTGTACCGCCCGTATCGTCCGAAACGCCGTACACGTGCAACGATTGCAAAAGAAAAAGGACTTGAGCCGCTCGCAAATCTGATTCTGCTGCAGATGACGAAAAACTCTCCGGAAAAGGAGGCGGAAGCATTTCTGTCCGAAGAGAAGGAAGTGCATACCGTGCAGGAGGCGATCGAAGGCGCGAAGGATATTCTGGCAGAGGCTGTTTCGGATGAAGCTGATTACCGGATCCGTATCCGTGCAATGACAATGAAGGAGGGCATGCTGACGAGCGAAGCAAAGGATGAAGAGGCCCAGTCAGTATATGAAATGTATTATCATTTCTCAGAGCCGCTGGCAAAGGTGGCAGGCCATCGGGTGCTTGCTCTGAATCGCGGTGAGAAAGAGAAATTCCTGACAGTGAAGATTGAGGCTCCGGAAGAAAAGGTGCTTCAGTATCTGGAGAAACAGGTGATCAAGCGCGACAATCCGCATACATCTCCGATCCTGCGCGAGGTGGTACAGGACAGTTACAAGCGTCTGATCGCGCCTGCGATCGAACGTGAAATCCGCAGCGAACTGACCGAGAAGGCGGAGGACGGAGCGATTTCAGTATTCGGGAAAAATCTGGAGCAGCTGCTGATGCAACCGCCTATCGCAGGTCAGGTGGTGCTCGGCTGGGATCCGGCATTCCGTACCGGATGTAAACTGGCCGTCGTGGATGCGACCGGAAAGGTCCTTGATACGACTGTAATATATCCGACAGCACCGACAAATGAAACGAAGATCCGTGCAGCCAAGGATACCGTTAAAAAAATGATTTCCAAGTATGGGATCACTCTGATTTCACTCGGAAACGGTACAGCATCCCGTGAATCGGAACAGGTGATCGTAGACATGCTCAAAGAAGTGCCGCAGAAAGTGGCATATGTGATCACAAATGAGGCCGGTGCATCCGTATATTCTGCCAGCAAACTGGCGACAGAAGAGTTCCCGAACTTTGATGTGGGGCAGCGAAGTGCAGCGTCCATCGCAAGACGTGTGCAGGATCCACTGGCTGAGCTGGTTAAGATCGATCCGAAATCCATCGGTGTGGGTCAGTATCAGCATGATATGAATCAGAAGAAACTTGGTGAAGCGCTGGACGGAGTCGTGGAGGACAGTGTGAACCGTGTGGGTGTGGATCTGAATACAGCATCCGCTCCGCTGATGGAACATATTTCCGGTATCACCAAAGCGATTGCAAAGAATATTGTGGCATATCGTGAGGAAAACGGAAGCTTCCGCAGCAGGCGCGAACTGCTCAAGGTGCCGAAACTCGGACCGAAAGCGTTCGAACAGTGCGCCGGATTCATGCGCATCAGCGGCGGCACAGAGGCACTGGATGCGACCAGTATCCATCCGGAGAGTTATGAGGCTGCAGGAAAGCTGCTGGAGGAACTCGGCTATACGAAAGACTGGGTGAGAGAGCCGGGCGTGAAGGTGATCCAGATCAGGGATTATAAGAAAATGGCGGAGAAACTCGGCATTGGTGAACCGACTCTGCGTGATATCGTGCAGGAGCTGTGCAAACCGGGCCGCGATCCACGTGATGAGATGCCGCAGCCGATCCTGCGCACAGATGTCCTGGAAATGAAGGAACTGAAGGAAGGCATGATTCTGAAGGGAACGGTCCGTAATGTGATCGACTTCGGCGCGTTTGTTGACATTGGAGTACACCAGGACGGACTTGTGCATATTTCACAGCTGTCAAATAAGAAATTTGTGAAGCATCCGCTTGAGGTGGTGAGCGTTGGCGATATCGTTGAAGTGAAAGTGCTCGGGGTGGATATGCAGAAGAAACGAATCTCACTGACAATGAGGATCTGATGAATGCGCTGAATTTCCGCATCAATGGTACAGGAAACTGAAAGAGTCGTCCTGGTGGTGCAGGAATGCGCGGTTTTCTTAAAATTGCCACTTGCCAACCCTGTAAAAACAGGCTATAATGTCCATAATTTAAGAAATTGTTCTTCGGGGCGGGGTGTGATTCCCCACCGGCGGTATAGTCCGCGACCCGCGCAAGCGGCTGATCCGGTGACATCATGAAACGATGAATTCCGGAACCGACAGTATAGTCTGGATGAGAGAAGAAAGCAGAGCTGATGCGAGATAACTGGCTGCCGCGGAGATTCTATATGATAGAGATTTCCCGGCAGTTTTTTTGCTTCATAAGAAACTTTATTAGAAACTTCATTTTCTGTGAAGCAAATACTCTGTGAGGATTACACTGCAGCGGGCATCTTTTTATTGCATAAGAAGCTTCAGCTTATTAGAAGCAGTCATCTGCAAAAGGGAGAACTTTTCTTAGATAAAATCATCTACAGAAAAGGAGAAACGAATATGGGAACAGGATTTTTAAGAGCGGTAAGTGAGAATCTTCAGTTTGTGCTGGTGTGTGCGGTTGTGATCCTTGCAATTATCGCAGTGGCAGCGCTGGTGGAGGCAAAGGTATTGCATATGAATACTTCGCGTGTAAAAGGAACGCGGTATATTACGATCTGTGCGATGCTCGGTGCGCTGGCAATGATTCTGCATCTGTTTGATTTTCCGCTGCCGTTTCTGGCACCGGGTTTCTATAAGCTGGACTTCAGTGAGGTTCCGGTCATGATCGGAGCGTTTTATCTCGGACCTGTGGGAGGCGTTGTCATCGAACTGGTCAAAATTCTTCTGAAGCTGGTGGTGAAGGGAACTTCCACTGCATTTGTGGGGGATCTGGCCAACTTTATGGTAGGATGTTCGTTTGCAGTTCCGGCGGCAATTGTCTACCATATGAAGAAAACGAAAAAGATGGCAGTCGTGGGACTTGTTGCAGGAACTGCAGTTATGGCAATCTTTGGCAGCATGTTCAATGCATTCTATCTGATTCCGGCATTTTCCGGACTTTACGGAATGCCGCTGGACTCTATTGTTGGAATGGGAACGGTGATCAATCCGTCAATTACGAGTGTTTCTACACTGGTTCTGTTTGCGGTTGCGCCGCTTAATCTGCTAAAAGGTGTATTGATTTCTGTGCCGACTATGGTATTATATAAACGAATCAGCAAGGTTTTGCATAATACCGCACAGGAGCAGGTAGTACCGCGCAGGAGCAGCCAGATGGAAGTCTGACCATAATAAAATCGTGTACAGATACTGCAGAAACGCTGATGTTCTGCAGTTTTTTTATTTCATTTTTGGTTCATAGGATTCTTTTTATAATAGGAAATAAGGATATGCTGCTGATTCCGACACAGGCAGTGCCGGAGAAAGGAATGGAAAAACCATGGCGAAGATCAGAAAGATTACACAGGTGACAGAAAATCCGTACCTGAATATGTATGATATGGATGTTGAGGACCGGAAGGGGAATGCGCGGAAATATTATCTGGCATCCCGTGCAAAGCATACAGAGGATCTGGAGCTGACGGACAGGAAGCAGTCCCCGGACGGCGTGATCGTCTACAGTCTGTATGGAGAGAAACATGACCGGGTGGTACTGGTGCGGCAGTACCGGTATACGATTGACAATTATATCTATGAGCTGCCGGCAGGTCTGGTTGAGCCGGGGGAAGATTATCATGCGTCGGCTGTTCGTGAGATGAAGGAAGAGACCGGACTGACGCTGCATCCGATCCAGGTGGATTCCATGTTCGAAAAGCCGTATTATACGACGATTGGAATGACAGATGAATGCTGCAGCACTGTGTACGGTTATGCAGAAGGTCAGGTTAGTACAGAACTTCTGGAGGATTCCGAAGAGATTGAGGTGGTGCTGGCTGACAGGGATGAAGTGAGAAGAATACTGAAGGAGGAACGTGTGGCGATTGTGTGTTCCTATATGCTGATGCATTTCCTGAATGAGGAAGATCCGTTTGCATTTTTGAATGCCTGATAAGACAGTTGCAAGGAGGAATGGAATGAAGAGCGAATTTGATATCAAAGTTACGGTGTTGTCCATGTACCGTTTTCTGATGAACCATACGTACCGGGGGCTTAGCGGAGCTGTAAGTCTGGTCGGAGGGATCGGCCTGATCGTGCTTTACTTTGCGATGCGGAATGGCGGCACAGGCAACACATGGCTATACCTGTTCTTTGGAGGCCTGTTTCTGGTCTATTTGCCATGGACCCTGTACAGCCGTGCCCTGAAGCAGGTTAAACTGAATCCGGTTTTCAAGCATCCGCTGCATTATGTTCTTACAGAAGAAACACTGGAAGTACAGCAGGGGGAAGCTTCTAATCAGATCAAATGGGAAAATGTGTGGATGGTAAGAGAGACCGGGCAGAGCATCCTGGTATATACGAGTCAGAAAAATGCGTTTATCTGGATCAAGGATCAGCTGGGAAATCAGGAACAAACGGTTCGTGCACTGCTGGAAAAAGTCATAGATCCAAAACGCCTGAAGCTGAAAAGAGGATAAAAGTTATGGTAATAGAGACATATTCAGAAAAGGAGACACGGGCGCTGGGACGGACTCTGGCACAGCAGGCACAGCCGGGACAGATTTTTTCGCTGGAAGGTGATCTTGGAGTCGGCAAGACGGTTCTGACACAGGGAATGGCGGAAGGACTCGGTATTACAGAGCCGGTCAGCAGTCCGACCTTTACGATCGTACAGGTGTATGAGGAGGGGCGGATGCCCTTTTATCATTTCGATGTATATCGGATCGCTGATCCGGAGGAAATGGATGAGATCGGCTATGAGGATTACTTTTTCGGAAATGGAGTCTGTCTGGTCGAATGGGCAAATCTGATTGAAGAGCTGATGCCGGCGCATACGATTCGTATTACGATTGAAAAAGATCTCGGGAAGGGATTTGATTACCGGCAGATTACGGTGGAGTATCCGGAAGAGTAAGGGATACGGACACAGGTTCCTGTCTGAGATGCCGGAAAATCCGGTCGATGCAGGATATTATGGACGCGGAAGAAATGGAGAATAAAAAATGAGAGTACTTGCACTTGACAGTTCAGGCCTGGTCGCATCCGTTGCGCTTGTGGAAGATGAGACGCTGTTGGCCGAGTATACCGTTAATTATAAGAAAACACATTCGCAGACACTGCTGCCGATGCTGAATGAGGTGGCGCAGATGATAGAACTGGATCTGCAGTCAGTTGATGCAATAGCTGTGGCGGGAGGACCGGGATCCTTTACGGGACTGCGTATCGGTTCTGCCACTGCAAAGGGGCTGGGACTGGCACTGGACAAGCCGCTCGTGTCCGTTCCGACTGTAGATGCGCTGGCATACAATCTTTTCGGATGCAGTACAGATATCTGCCCGATCATGGATGCAAGAAGAAATCAGGTATATACAGGGGTTTATCGTTTTGAAAACGGAAAATTTCTTACCGTGGAGGCACAGGTTCCACTGGCTGTGGAGGAGTTGGCACAGCGGCTGAATGAGGCGGGCAGACCGGTGACTTTCCTCGGAGATGGTGTGCCGGTATATCGTGCACTGCTGGAAAAACTGCTGACAGTACCGTATCAGTTTGCACCGGCACATGTGAACCGGCAGAGAGCAGCATCTGTTGCAGCACTCGGACTGCAGTATATTGCTGAGGGCAGAACAGAGACTGCTGCGGAACATCGGCCGGATTATCTCAGACTTTCTCAGGCCGAGCGGGAGCGCGCCGAGCGGATGCAGAGTGTGTGATGAGTATGAACAGGATCATGGATATGATTATAGAAGAAATGCAGCCGGAAGATACTCCGGAGGTTGCCGCAATTGAAAAAATGATATTTTCACAGCCGTGGAGTGCACAGGGATTTCTGACCTCGCTGCAGTCACAGGACACATTGTATCTGACTGTGCGTGCAGATGAAAGAATCGTCGGCTATTGCGGTCTGCTTCAGTCATTTGAGGAGGCTGATATCACAAATGTGGCGGTGCATCCGGACTATCGCGGGAGGGGAATCGCCTTTCGGATGCTGCGGCAGCTGATGGATATGGGAACAAAGAGGGGAATTGAACGTTTTACTCTGGAGGTTCGGGCAGGAAATGAGGCAGCACTTCGGCTGTATCAGAAGCTTGGTTTCGAGTCAGCCGGAATCAGAAAAAATTTTTATGAAAAACCGAAGGAAGATGCTGTCATTATGTGGACGAAACAGCAGACGGTAAGTGCACTGTAAACTCCATATGGCAGCAGTTGTATCTGTTTGCATGGATTCCCAGTGGTCGCTGAGCGGGAATGAAGCTATAATGATGCCTGAGGAAGCGAACACGGGGATGAATCTTGAATGCCGCTGCGTTTGTACAAAAATACAAAAGTGCATTGGGTGGTTTGGGATCCCCCTGTATTTACGGAGGGCAGTATAAAGATGAAAAGGATACAGAAATGCAACGGATGCGGAAAGACATTTCAGAAGAATCAGCATATGCTGATGGAAGGCGTTTTTTATACGGAGTGGGAATGGGGATTTTTTTCCAGGAAAGACGGAGAACATCACTCATTCAGTCTGTGTGAGGAATGTTATGACAGAATTGTAAAGACATTCGTGATACCGGTCACGGTAGAAGAATAGAGAAGAGGACAACTATGCTTGATGTTTGTTTGCTTGGCTGCGGCGGAATGATGCCGCTGCCATATCGTTGGCTCACATCTTTGATGATGCGTTTTAACGGAAGCAGTCTGCTGATTGACTGCGGAGAGGGAACCCAGGTTGCTATCAAGGAGAAGGGCTGGAGTTTTAAACCGATTGATATTATCTGCTTTACCCATTACCACGGCGACCATATCAGCGGACTGCCGGGCCTGCTCCTGACTATGGGCAATGCAGACCGGAGGGAACCGCTTACGCTGATCGGACCAAAGGGACTGGAACGTGTGGTAAATGCATTGCGTGTGATTGCACCGGAACTTCCGTTCCCTATTATATTTAAGGAGATTCAGGGTAATGAGCAGGAATTTGTCTGCTGTGGATACCGGATTACAGCATTCCGTGTGAATCACAATGTAACCTGCTATGGTTATAAAATAGAGATTGACCGCGCAGGCAAATTTGATGTGGAGCGTGCGAAGGAGGCGGGGATACCGATGAAACTCTGGAGCAGGCTGCAGAAGGGTGAAGTGATCGAGCAGGACGGGCATATCTACACTCCGGAGGATGTTCTGGGACCGGCACGCCGGGGAATCAAACTGACATACAGTACAGACACCAGACCAACAGAGTCGATCGTACGGAACGCAAAAGATGCGGATCTGTTCATTTGTGAGGGTATGTACGGTGAACCGGAGAAGGCGCAGAAAGCAGTGGAATACAAGCATATGACGTTTAAAGAAGCTGCCGGGATTGCAAGAAAAGCACAGCCGAGGCAGATGTGGCTGACACATTTCAGCCCGTCACTGGTGCGTCCGGATGACTATATGGATCAGGTTCGGAAAATATTTCCGCAGACATATCCGGGCAAGGACGGCAAGACTGTTGAACTGGATTTTCAGGAAGACTAGGCAGGCGCTGGCTGAAGGAAATGCATGAGTCAGAAATGGATTCCGGCAGAGGATTCAGAAATGGATTTCGGAAGCAGATTTCGGAAGCAGATTTTGACAAAAGATGTTTTTGACAGCATCCGATTATAAATATGGAGGCACATTATGAGTGAAACAGCAGCAACAGAAAAAGATACGCTGATATTGGCGATTGAAAGTTCCTGTGACGAGACTGCGGCAGCGGTCGTGAAGAACGGAAGAGAGGTTCTGTCAAATATTATTTCTTCTCAGATTGAGCTGCACAAGCTTTATGGAGGTGTTGTTCCGGAGATAGCATCAAGAAAGCACATTGAGAAGATCAACCAGGTGATTGAGGAAGCACTGACAGAGGCCGGTGTGACATTGAAAGATCTGGATGCAGTTGCAGTTACGTATGGTCCGGGTCTGGTAGGTGCTCTGCTGGTCGGAGTCGCAGAGGCAAAGGCTATCAGCTATGCGGCAGGACTTCCGTTGGTAGGAGTGCATCATATCGAGGGACATATTTCAGCAAATTATATAGAAAACAAAGATCTGGAGCCGCCGTTTATCTGTCTCGTTGTCTCCGGCGGACATACGCATCTGGTAAAAGTCAAGGAGTATGGTGAATATGAAATACTGGGGCATACCAGAGATGATGCAGCCGGTGAAGCGTTTGACAAAGTGGCGCGTGCAATAGGTCTGGGGTATCCGGGCGGACCGAAAATTGACCGCCTTTCAAAGGAAGGTGATCCGGATGCAATTCGTTTTCCAAAAGCCAGGATTGAAGATGCACCGTATGATTTCAGTTTCAGTGGCCTGAAATCAGCGGTCCTGAATTATTTGAATGGATGTCGGATGAAGGATGAACCGATCGTGGAGGCTGATGTGGCGGCATCATTCCAGAAAGCTGTTACGGAGGTACTTGTAGAGCATGCGATCACGGCGGTGAAAGAAGCCGGCATGGACAAACTGGCGATTGCCGGTGGTGTTGCATCCAATGGAACACTGCGGGAGGCCATGGAGCGTGCATGTCAGGAGAACGGAATCAGGTTTTATCGTCCGTCGCCAATCTTCTGTACAGATAATGCTGCGATGATCGGAGCTGCTGCTTACTATGAGTTTCGGAAGGGGGTACGGCACGGTCTGGACCTGAACGCTGTGCCGAATCTGAAACTGGGAGAGCGATAGGAACATTAAGAGGATGAATGCGCCGGGCGGATGAGACTTTTGGTGAAGTGACTGATCTGCCCGGCGTGAATTTGTTTCTGTATACAGAGTACGGGAATGCCTGAAAAGAAGAAAAACAGGTAAATCAGGATCCGCAGTATTGAGACGGGAAAGATGCATCGGGTTTGATATTGAAGTGGAGGAAAAAATATGGGAAACGTTGCAATTGTACTTGCAGGCGGCAGCGGAAGCAGAATGAAGAGCTCCGTAAAGAAACAGTATCTTCTGATTAAAGAAAGACCGGTTCTTTATTATTCACTGGAGGTCTTCCAGTGCAGCGGCTATATTGATGAAATTGTGCTGGTATGCGGAAAAGGGGAAATAGAGCAGTGCCGTGCAGATATTGTGCAGAAATATGGATTTACCAAAGTGACGAAGATCGTGGAAGGCGGCAGGGAACGGTACCATTCCGTATATGAAGGACTGAAGGTGATTGAGGACTGCGAATACGTTCTGATTCATGATGGAGCCCGTCCGTTTGTGGATGAAGAGATGGTTGAACGGATTATGAAGGAGCTGCCGTTGTGCAAAGCGTGTGTAGTGGGTATGCCGGTGAAGGATACGATTAAAATGAGTGATTCAGATGGTTTTGTTGCCCAGACACCGCCAAGGGAATTTCTCTGGACTGTCCAGACACCACAGTCATTTTCGTATTCTCTGATTCGAGGGGCTTATGACCGGCTGGCAGAAACAAAGTCCGCTGAAGTGAAGATCACGGATGACGCGATGGTAGCAGAATATTTTGCCGGTGCACCGGTAAAGCTGGTAGAAGGGTCGTATAAAAACATTAAAATAACGACACCGGAGGACCTCCTTCTCGCAGAAATGCTCCTGCAGAAGCGGGAAACAGAAGGCAATTGCAGGAATTGCTCGCATCAAACAAAAAAATTGAAAAAAATAAAAAATAGTGTTGACAGAAAAGCAGAAAAATGATAATATTCTTCTTGCGCTGAGCTGAGCGCAAAGTTGGAGAGGTATCGAAGTGGTCATAACGAGGCGGTCTTGAAAACCGTTTGTCCGAAAGGGCGCGTGGGTTCGAATCCCACCCTCTCCGCTTGCCGGAGACAATTGAATATCATTCTGTTTTAGGCATCTGGAGAAGTACCCAAGTGGCTGAAGGGGCTCCCCTGGAAAGGGAGTAGATCGTTAGTAGCGGTGCGAGGGTTCAAATCCCTCCTTCTCCGTTTCACATTTCCTGGAAATGTGAAAAAGAAAACTTGAAAAAAGTTAAAAAAGTTCTTGACAAACAGAACAACATCTGATAAGATATAGAAGTTGCTCGACAAGAGAACAGAACAGAGAACATTGATAACTGAACAGTGAAACAACCTTGAAAAGATTCTAAAAGAGTTATATTTTTA
>JBGVDJ010000072.1:0-3496 GCA_045119335.1 Candidatus Choladousia sp.
ATGTGAAAGCATTACAGGAATTAACACACATGTTGGACTATACAATGCCTGGAATAAAAAAGAAATTTAATAGTTGGAATGAAGCGAGCGGACGAGATAAACTAGGCGATTTTGTAGAAAAATACTGGCATTTTGTTGTCCGGCAAATTAAACGATGCTTCGTCCGTCAGATTATTTCATGCTGATTTCAGTTCGTAGACGAGATATCAGTTACATTATAAGTTCCTGTTTCTGCGAATTGTTTTCCGGAAACAAAAAGTCCCGCAAATTAATTGCGGGAAGCTTTTTAGCCAAGAGTGCTGTCATTGATTGCCTGCATCACGATGTCGGCAGTGATTCGCCCCACCGATTGACTATGGCCGATCACAAGCGAAGCATTGCAGAGCTTGCTGATCACACGGGCTGTTCCGTCGGAAGCATTGAGGATCGCTTCGATGGCTGCATCGTCAAAAACAGGATCTGTACAGCCGGCTTTTTTTAGTTTCCATTCGATGTAAGCACGGCCTTCATCTCTTGAGTAGCCGTCAACGTTGTAGTTCATGATGATACGTTGACGGAGCGGTTCATGGATAGAAAGCTGCAGCGTATTGTTCAGCTGAGGCAGACCAACCAGAAGAATGACGGCACGGTCACGGGAATCCATTTCAAAGTTGAACAGGATCTTTAGGTCATTTAAGACAGCATTCTTGATGTAGTTCGCTTCATCAATGATAATGACAGGAGTTTTTCTTTTGTCCAGGGCAAGACGATTGATCTCTTCCTGAATGATATGAAAGTTTTCGGTTTTCCGGTAGGACGGCTGTGCCCCCAGGGATGCTGCAAGGTTTCGGTAGAAATCATTCACCGTAACGGTAGAAAGACTGGTATAGATCACCTTATACAGAGAAGGATTCAGCCCTGCAGACCACGAACGGATCAAAGTTGTTTTTCCACGGCCGGGGGCACCGGTAAGAAGACCGAAGCCTTTGGTCCTGGCAAGGTAATCCAGACGAAATCTCGCTTCCGTATACTCGGAGCTTTCAAACAGGATCTCTTTGGAGTTCTTTAAAAAAGGATTGAATTCAAGACCATAACGTGCAGTCAGTTCCATCCGTCTTCACCTCCTGTCAGGCGGACTTTATCTCTCTTGATCATAGAGTTGTCCTGTTTATTGAGCAGACGGATGGGAGTAAGGGAACCATCTGCTTCTACAATGAAGATATCTTTCATGTCCGGTGTATACCGTAAGGTAATACGCTGCTTTGCAAACCGGTAATCCACTTCGTATTCCACCTGGTCGATTACAATGACGGAGTCAGCTGATACCCGGCGTTCGACCTCGAGGAGGAATGAGTTTTCAATGAGTTCATCCGAAAGCCGGCTGATCAGTTCCGGTTCCTTAAAAAAACGTTCCTGGGGTGAGAGCCCTTTCAGGGAGGAATGGGGACTCTGGTTATAGGTCCTGATATAAGTCAGCAGGCTTCCCCGGAGTTCTTCTAGCGTATGGAAATCCCGCATGTCAAGCGATGCCATCCATTGGTCTTTGAGCGTACGAAACCAGCGTTCAATCTTTGCCTTCTGTGTAGGGGTATAAGGTCTGCAGTAGCTGATCACAGAACCGATACGTGCCGCCAGCAGCTCCATCTGTCTGTTTTTGTAAGCGGAACCATTATCGAAGTTGAAAACCTTGGGTTTTCCGTACTTGGAGACTGCAGACTTCATAACGGACATAAGGTTGACGAAGGTGTCATTAAAGAACACGTCTGCGCCAAGGATAAAACGGCTGGCATCATCAATCAGGGCGATCACATAAACACGATGCTTTTTCCCATCAGCGGTCTTTAAGTAAGGACCGGAACTGGAATCACCGCACCAGACCTCATTGATGTGTGGTCTTTCATAACGGCGCAGATCCTGATTATTGGTTAGACGTTCCTGCAGGATGAGCTGATTGATAAATCGGCAGACAGTGGACTCTGAAAGCTGACCAGAGCGGATGCTGCCGTTGTCCTGCAGCTGTTTATAGATCGCGGCGGCAGACATCCGGGGATAATTATGTTTGAGATAGATAATCTGTTCCTTGAGATCATCATCAATCTTCCTGCTGACCCCGCAATCGGATCTGCCGGATGGGATCAGAGCGTCAAAACCGGATTTTTTGTAAGCGAGATACCATTTTTCGAGTGTACCCGGAGAATAGTGCCGCAGGGAACCGTCAGGAGCTTTGATCCCTTTTGCCGAAGCCGTACGAAAGTAAGCACTCAGGGATTCGTAGTCTTCCTGGGTACCTGTAATGATAGGTGCGATGGCAGAATAACGCATCAGAGCGACTGCCTGTTTCTTTTCCTGTTCCATAAGTCAGGCCTCCTTGAAGTTTTTCTTGATTATAAGAAAACGGAGAGCTGCTGTCAGGTAAGGTTATGTGGTATATGAAAAAAGTCTGTTGCGCCCTCTGTGTATCTGCATGAACTGTGCCGAATAATTCTCAAAACAGAGATGGATGAGATCCGTCAGACAGTTCAGAGGGATCCTGAAAGAACGCAGCTTTTCCTGCCAGTGCCGCCTGTAGGAACGAATGACCGATTTTACATTATTTTCGTCAACAGAGGGATTTTCATCACAGACAGCCCAGACGTTTTTGTGTTCATCCAGATACAGGCAGATCTTTTGCTGATCGGAAAGAGGGATCTGGGAATAGGGAACGATTGAAGCCAGAAGGATGGCATGTGTATGCCGGCATTCAGAACATCTGACCCTGCAGATGCGAAGCCGGATAGTTCCGGAGGGCAGTTTAATGTTCCGATTGTAATACCCATGAATGGAAAGACAGGCACGATGCCCACAGGAGCAAGGCAGCTGATGAAGTTGGAGCTTATTAATAACAGAATTATAAAAAGATTGAGAAATCTGATTGCAATCCTGAGTAAAAATGGTTATCATAGCATTGTTGATAGACACAGGTAAAACTGTGTATGTGGACAGTAGCAGGCCAGACTTTCTCAGGGTGCGGGCCTGCTATTTTAATGTGACAAACGTTATAATAACACAAAAGGCACTGCATAAGGCAATCTGATGTGATCCCCATCAGAATAATTTATGCAATGCCTCTTTTTAATTTGGCTGAATTAATTGGTGTTTGGAAGCAAACAAAGTGCGGGATAACATTATGCCTGGGTGCTTATGCAGAAGATTGCAGAAGCCATTCACAGCGACAAATGGAGCGTGTATCTGGAAATGTTGGAAAAATACAGCAGGGCTTTTACGCACATCATTGTCCGGCCAGATGTGGTCGACCGTGTGAAAGAAGAGTGGAGAACTGTCCGTAACCTTGGCGAGATTACCGTGAATGGTCAGACGGGTATTCAGCTCCAGTGCTATTTTGGCAGCAGCACTTTCGACACAAAGGAAATGAGTGTGTTTATCGATGGGCTGATCGAGGAATGCAGACAGTTAGAGATAGAAACTTTACCGCCAAATGAGATTGAGCGGATGAAACGGGAGTGGGGTGTGGAAGTAT
>JBGVDJ010000073.1:0-21060 GCA_045119335.1 Candidatus Choladousia sp.
ATTACAAGCTATCCCCTTCTATCCCAAAGGATTCCATCATGTGGCGAAGCTTCGATAAGATACGGCTGCGTCTGTTCTGAACCGTTTTGCGGCTGCACCCACAAATCTGTGCCGCCTCCTTTACCGATATTTCCTCAAAAAACAGCAGATAAATCAAATATGCTTCATCTTCTGGCAGTTCATCCAAAGCCATCCGGATTTTCTCAACAAAAATATTTTTAATAGCGGTTTGTTCCAATGAAACTTCTGGTTGACAAGAACAGCAGCCTTTTTCTTCCAGCCCATCCAGACTGCATACCCCGTACTTTTTCTTTTTTTCGTCCTGATACCGCTCCCTGCGCCTTGACTGATACCACTCCAGATACACTTCTCTGGTAACTTCCACAAGAGTCCCGTCATTTCCACGCAATACATAGCTTTTCCTTTCCTTTGGTTTCCTGCCCCGCATAAAAACTCCTTCCTTTTCCCTGTCTCATTGTCTCCATCCCCATGTATCTCAATGCACTGCCTGACCGCATCTTTTGGATTGAATGATACAATATCCTCGATACAGCCGAAGGGGTAACTCCAAGTTCTTCTGAAATCTGCTTTTGTGTTTTCTGATTGAAAAAATACTGGCATACAACGATATACTGCCGCTCTGTCAGCAGGCTTAACAATTCGTCTACGCTTTCCCTGCGGATGATCTGTTCCATTGGTGACGGCTTCATATCAGCTATCGCCAGCCATTCCTCTGATATTGCATGATAAGAAATATTTTTTTCACGCTCTTGTGCATCCATATTGCGTAAAAGCCTGTCTTCTCCTTCCAACATCAATCGTATATGCCATTCCTGCATATCAAAAACAGTTTTCTTAATTAGAACAGTCCCTGTTTCCATGTTGTACTGGTAATCTCCGCAGGTATAAATCGAAAAAACCGTATTCCGGTTCCCAATTCTGTAAACCGCATAGCCATTCATATATACAGACAATTCTGTATCACGATCTATTTTTCTCCATACTACTTTTTTTCCTCCGTCCTGCAGACTTTTGGCGGTAGGTGCTTTTTTCTTTTCCTCTGGCATCTCCGTCACCCGCTTTAATTCCTGCAATGTCAGCATTGACACCACCCTTCTGCCTAAAAGCTGCGGGTGTCCATACTGCATTACCACTGGAACCTGAACACCAAAAAAGGCAATAAAAAGCAGCTTCCGGCACACCCGTTTTTTTTATGGGGGCCTGAAACCTGTTATATTGCCCATTAAATTAATGTCCTGTCTATTCTTTGTCTTTTTCCGGCGAATCCTGCTTAGTTGCCGTCTTTGGTTCAATGCTATCTTCTTTTTTCAAAAAAACCGAATAATCGCCCATCGCATCATATGGACACATTTGCCGGTTACGCCAAACATCTTCATCCGCCATCTATTCCACCCCTTCCATATTCTTGCTGTTTCAGCAGTATGATGCATCAAATATAACAGCCTATAAGCTATTTTTCTTTACCATAGGATGGGAAATAAATGCCCCAGGAAATAGGAATTTATTATTTTCTGCATTGGTATAAAACATCAACCAGTGTTTCCAGAGTCTGTATCACAATCCTCTGGCTGTCTAAGTCCAAATGCTGGATACGGTATAAGAGCCTATGGAGTTTTCCATTCTCCACAGGCTCTGCGTCACCCAATACCTCACTTGCATTTGTGCCTAATGCACCGACAATCTTCCGGAAAACTTCAATCGACATATCGCTCTGCCCACCTTCTACACGACTGACCGTGTTCAGGCTAATACCTGCTATTTCTGCGAGTTTTTCCTGTGACCATTGAAGTTCCTGCCTCCGTTTCCTGATACGTTCTCCCAGGTCAATCAGCTCCGGTGATATTGCACGGTTGCCCAACACGGTTCCCCCCTTTCCGAAAAGATCTGTCTCATCACTTTATGACATGATGTCGCAAAGTCTTTGACCCCAAAATAAAAAACAGCCAAATCCGGGACTTAGCTGTTTTTACAATTCACTATTCATTTTTCTCATATCTGTCAATCTATCACCTTATCTTTAGCACTATCAGGCATGGTATTTTCTCACCATCCACAAGGTACAATCTACAACTCCCTTCACCAGATAAAGAACAGCAAGCGTCAAACGCCATGTCAATATCATACCGCCAATAACTCCTCCCACAAGGAAGTTGATTACCAGAATCCCTAACGTTCCACCAATATCAAATCCTCTAGGAATCACCCACAGGAACATCCGGTGGATACCAAAAGGAATCCCTGCCAATATCCACAATTTCAGATAATCGCATGCTCCGTTATCCACACACAACGGATAAAACAGTGTGAATAAAAAAGCTGCTATTATAATCGGGAATACTACTTTTTTTAAAAATTCACTGATCCTCATTTCATCCACCTCCGTACATATCATGGTTGACCTCCGCATGATAATAATTATTGATCGTCATTGTCGCATTATAGAGCGTCGTTAACAGATATGATTTTATGTTTCCGACCTTTGTTGTGTTCTTCTGCAGGCAGAACAGCACATACTCTATGTGCGAATATGACAGCTTCATAAATCGGTTTTTCACAAGGGCTGCCGGTTTGTCAACTCCTGCAATCTTTATGGATGCATCATCCGGCATCATCATGACTTCCACTATAAGCTCCACCAGCTCGTCAACCTCTGCACCGTTATGAGCCTGGTACTCAATATGTTCCCGTATGATCTCCCGGTACGCCTCCATCTCTCCAATCACATTCTTTTTGGCAGCTGCCATCCTGTTCCCTGATAAGATTGGATTAGATAAAACTGTCTCATTATAATCCGTATAACTGCTGTCAGTATCACTATATTCAGTCTTGTTAATATCAGTCTTATTACAGTTTGATTTTGGAACTTCTTGAAATCTGCTTTTCATACTTCCTGAAGTCCGTTTTTCAGATTT
This sequence comes from Candidatus Choladousia sp., assembly GCA_045119335.1. GTDB lineage: Bacteria > Bacillota > Clostridia > Lachnospirales > Lachnospiraceae > Choladousia. Next base: position 2,934 of record JBGVDJ010000073.1, read on the forward strand.
CTTGAAGTCTGATTTTGGAACTTCCTGAAGTCCGTTTTTCATACTTCCAGAAGTTTGATTTTCATACTTCTGGAAATCTGATTCTGGAACTTCCTGAAATCCGCTTTCCATACTTCTTGAAGTTTGATTTTCATACTTCTTTGAATTTACAGTGTTTTCCGGCTGTTTCTCTTCCGGTTTCTGCTCCGGATAGTCCATGATCATAAAGTTTTTTACATAGATTACATTGGGTTTTCCAAGCCCAAGACGTTTCTTTTCAATCAGGCCGATCCCCTTTTCTGTATCCAACTCGGCAATATTTTTTATCGCTTTCTGTCTGCCACACCCCAGCAGTTCCATAATTTCTTCCACGGTGAAAATAATATACACTCTGTCTTCCTCGTCAAACCAGCGGTTCTTAATGCTAAGGCTCATACGGTCTAGCATAAGACCGTATAAAACCTTCGCTTCGCAGGAGAGGGATTTGAAGCATTCCGCAGTGAACAGCACTTTAGGAACACGGTAAAAACTGTATTGTTCTGCTTCCATCCCCCGGAAATAGTCAAACTGTATCTTCTGCATATGCTGTTCCCTCCTCCCTTTCTTCCTGTTTCCATCTGTCCAGCAGCGAATAAATTATCTCTTCTATCTGTTCCTTCGTATATTCTTCCGGAAAATAACTGCTGATCTTCTTTGCCGATATAGTCACTCCTGTTTTCCCGTTATCCTTCTTTACAAGGACGGCGTATACATTACCTTCCGTCAGTAATCCTGCCTTACTGCTCTCTTTCAGCTTTAACGCCTGCACTTTGGATGGGAACATACCGCTATTTGAAATAGCACCCAAAAGCCACTCCTGTTCCTGGATTTTCAGAAAAGAAAGCATTTCTCCTATCACAAGCGAAATCTTTTTTGTGTCTACATACTCCAGCAGACCGTCCACAAGCTCCGCCAGACGTATGTATCTCTGGACTGTCCTGCCGCTCTCACCAGCAGCTTCTCCAACCTCGTCCGCCGTAAATTTGTCCCCTTTACTGCCCTGATGCTTCATAGCCTCATACTTCTGTTTATACGCTTTCGCCTTTTCACTCGGCAAAATATCCTCTCTTTGGATGTTCGTGTCCACCATCATCAGGGTTGCGGCATCATCATCCAGTTCACGGATAATCACAGGCATCTCCGAAAGTCCGGCCAATTCACAAGCCCGCCATCTGCGGTGTCCTGAAATCACCTCATAGCCACCTTCCGGGCTGGTACGCACGATACCCGGCACCAGTACACCATATTTTTTGACACTCTCAACAGTCTCCTGCATCTTTTCATCATCTATTACACGAAAAGGATGGTTTCTGAAGGCATGGAGAAGATTGAGCGGAACGGAGGTTATCACATCCTCTGCGTCCTGCACACTTGTACCAAACAGGTCATCATAAGAAGTCAGCTTGATCTTCTCAGCACTCTTACCTTTCATATCCAAGCACCTCCCCTGTCAGGCTCCGGTATCCTTCTGCTACAATTCCCTTTGGATCATGCAGATAAATACTTTTTCCTTCTGCTGAAGTCTCTGCCGCTCTCACCGACATAGGAATGCAATTTGAGAAAATATGTATTTTATCTCCATAAACTTTCCTGATCTGCTCAGAAATATCCCGTGCAAAATTTGTCCTTCGGTCAACTTTTGTAAGAAGGATGCCCATGATGGAGAGCGTCGGATTCAACTTTCTATGTACCTTGCCTATTGTTTTTATCAACTGCTGAAGCCCCTTGACCGGAAGGTAAGCCGCTTCAACCGGAATCAGCACATAATCTGCAGCTACCAGAGCATTGATCGTAATCATACCCAGGGAGGGCATACAATCAATTATTATATATTGGTACTGGTCTTTAATCTTGTCCAGATACTGCCGTAAAACCATTTCACGGCTCATTACATTCACTAAAGAAGTTTCGAGTCCGGCCAGCTCAATATTGGCTGGAATAAAATCAATTCCTTCTTCATGATGGATAATACCCTCACCGGCTTCCACCTCTTCGTCATTGATCACTTTTTCCAGGATATTAACCAAAGTAACATCCAGTTCATCCGGTTCTGAAATTCCCAGACTAACTGCCATACTTCCCTGGGCATCTGCCTCCACAAGAAGCACTTTTTTTCCTTCTCTTGCTAATCCAATACCTAAATTCACACACGTAGTGGTCTTTCCGACTCCGCCTTTCTGGTTAGATACAGCTAACACTCTACACATGTACTTTCCTCCCTGCCTTACTTATCTTCCTTTTCTACTTCTGCATACACACGAAAATATCTATTAGTTCCTTTATTTGTGAATGGATCAGACACCTGCAGTACCTTCACATCCCTGTGCTGCTCTAAAATCCTTCTGAACCATCTGATATCTTTTAACGTCCCTTGAATCCTAATCTTCAGCATACAGATCCTCCCAGTCTACATAGAAGCACTCACTCGGATAACGGATTTTGACTGCTTCCCAAAAATATCTTGCATAGCAACAGCAGAATAAATCTTCCACTGTATAGCATCTGCATTCACTAATTTGCTCTTCCGGATCTGAATAATCAGAAACACTAGGTGTTCCGTTGCAATAAAGGTTAAACGCCATTCGGACAATCTTCATGCTGCCGCTTGTCTGCCAACCTTCATGCAGGCACTCTGTTTTTACGGTACCATTTATGAAATCGTAAATCCGGTTCACATGGTCTCGTGTATCTCTATCTATTCCAAGGCAATATACTAATGCTCTGTGGTAAGCATCCTGATATCGACACTTCGGCAGATATTCTCTATAAAAATTTTCATGTTCTTTATTCTTGAAAGTAATAGTGTGAGTTTTTCCTTTTCCTGCTCCTAACGCTGTACTGCTCATGATTCTTTCCTCCATTTCAAAATTTTTGACCATAACGCAAAAAAGGACACTTTCCTAGCTTACTAAGAAAGTGTCCTATAAGGCACAAATTTATGAAATTGGATTCACAGTCATAATCCATCTTGGCACCATTAAGCACCATTCAGCACTATGCAGTCGCAAGTTTGTTGCAAATTTGTTGCAATATCCGTTTTCAAAAGTCTGAAACCCTTGATTTTACTGGATTACTCGATGATTGTAGCAACACGGCCTGAACCTACAGTTCTACCACCCTCACGGATAGCGAATGTAAGACCCTGCTCCATAGCGATCGGATGGATGAGCTCGATTGTCATCTCAACGTTATCGCCCGGCATACACATCTCTGTACCAGCCGGAAGGTTGATAACACCTGTAACGTCAGTTGTTCTGAAGTAGAACTGCGGACGGTAGTTGTTGAAGAACGGTGTATGACGGCCACCCTCGTCTTTTGTCAGTACGTAAACCTGAGCTGTGAATTTTGTATGGCACTTGATTGTACCCGGTTTAACGAGAACCTGTCCTCTTTCGATGTTCTCTCTCTTGATACCACGAAGCAGAGCACCGATGTTGTCACCAGCCTGAGCCTCATCAAGAAGCTTACGGAACATCTCGATACCTGTTACTGTAGTCTTCTGTGTTTCTTCCTTGATACCAACGATTTCAACTTCCTCGTTCAGGTGAAGAACACCACGCTCTACTCTACCTGTAGCAACTGTACCACGACCTGTGATTGTGAATACGTCCTCTACCGGCATAAGGAACGGCTGATCTGTTGCACGCTGCGGATCCGGAACCCACTCGTCAACTGCTGACATCAGTTCCATGATCTTGTCGCCCCACTCACCATTCGGATCCTCAAGAGCCTTCAGAGCAGAACCCTGGATGATCGGTGTGTCATCTCCCGGGAACTCATACTCGTTCAGGAGCTCACGAATCTCCATGTCAACCAGCTCAAGAAGCTCTTCGTCATCTACCATATCGCACTTGTTCATGAATACAACGATGTACGGTACACCTACCTGACGGGACAGAAGGATGTGCTCCTTTGTCTGAGCCATAACACCATCTGTAGCAGCTACTACGAGGATAGCGCCATCCATCTGAGCAGCACCTGTGATCATGTTCTTTACATAGTCAGCATGGCCTGGGCAGTCAACGTGTGCATAGTGTCTTCTCTCTGTCTCATACTCAACGTGAGCTGTAGAGATTGTGATACCACGCTCTCTCTCTTCCGGAGCCTTATCAATGTTTTCGAAATCTGTAGCTGTGTTACCAGCAACTCTCTCAGACAGAACCTTTGTGATAGCAGCTGTCAGAGTTGTTTTACCATGGTCAACGTGTCCGATAGTACCGATGTTACAATGCGGTTTCGTTCTTTCAAATTTAGCCTTTGCCATTTTGAATGTCCTCCTTAATAAGTTGCTTTTCGCATCATTTACTTTGATTGGTTAAATACCAGCTAGATTTGATTATATTTCAAAACAGCCGGTTTTTCAAGCTATTTTTTGTAATGTAGCTCTATATTTTTCAATGCTGTGCCGGTCGCTGACAAAGGTCTGCGACTGGCTTACAGCGTCTGAAAATTAACTGATTTTTTCCGATATGACCGTTTTACCGAATCATCTCAGAGCGGGAACAGATAGCTGTTCCTTATTTGGATTTAGCGTTCAGTACCTTCTCCTGTACAGACTTCGGAACCGGCTCGTAACGCTCAAAGAACATTGAGTAGTTACCACGTCCCTGAGTCTTGGAACGAAGGTCTGTAGAGTATCCGAACATCTCAGCAAGCGGTACGAAACCTCTTACGATCTTGCCGCCGCCGAGGTCATCCATACCCTCGATACGTCCACGACGGGAGTTGATATCACCGATAACATCGCCCATGTACTCTTCCGGCATTGTTACCTCTACCTTCATGATCGGCTCAAGGAGTACCGGGTCACCCTTCTTCATAGCATCCTTGAATGCAAGAGAACCTGCAATGTGGAATGCCATTTCACTTGAATCGACTTCATGGTAGGAACCATCGTATACGTTAGCATGAACACCAAGTACCGGGAATCCGCCAAGGATACCAGCCTTAGCTGCCTCTTCAATACCTTCACCTACAGCCGGGATGTACTCCTTCGGAATAGCACCACCGACAACAGTTGACTCGAACTTGAATGTCTCTTCGCCATTCGGATCCATCGGTGTAAAGATAACTTTACAGTGACCGTACTGACCGCGTCCACCGGACTGCTTAGCGTACTTACTGTCAACTGTAACTTCTTTAGTAAAGGTCTCTTTGTAAGCAACCTGTGGTGCACCTACGTTAGCCTCTACCTTAAACTCACGAAGCAGACGGTCTACAATGATCTCAAGGTGAAGCTCACCCATACCTGCGATAATTGTCTGGCCTGTCTCCTGATCTGTATGAGCACGGAATGTCGGGTCTTCCTCTGCAAGTTTTGCAAGAGCTTCACCCATCTTGCCCTGGCCTGCCTTTGTCTTCGGCTCGATAGCAAGCTCGATAACCGGCTCCGGGAACTCCATGGACTCAAGGATTACCGGATGCTGTTCGTCACAAAGTGTGTCACCAGTACCAGTTACCTTGAAACCTACTGCTGCTGCAATATCACCGGAGTAAACTTTATCAAGTTCCTGTCTCTTGTTTGCATGCATCTGAAGGATACGGCCTACACGCTCTTTCTTACCCTTTGTAGCATTCAGTACGTAAGAACCGGAGTTCAGAGTACCTGAGTATACACGGAAGAATGCGAGCTTACCAACAAACGGGTCAGCCATGATCTTGAATGCCAGAGCTGAGAACGGCTCTGCATCAGATGAATGTCTCTCAATTTCGTTGCCCTCAAGGTCAACACCCTTGATAGCCGGGATATCAGTCGGAGCCGGCATGAAATCAAGGATTGCATCCAGCAGCTTCTGAACACCTTTGTTTCTGTATGCTGTACCACAGCATACTGGAATTGCCTGACATGTGCAGGTACCTTTACGTAAAGCTGCCTTCAGTGCTTCAACTGACGGTTCTTCACCTTCCAGATACTCCATCATCAGGTCGTCATCCAGTTCACAGATTTTCTCTACCAGCTCAGTGTGGTACAGTTCTGCCTCGTCCTGCATGTCTTCCGGAATATCAACGATAGAAATGTCTTCACCCTTCTCATCGTTGTAGATATAAGCCTTCATTTCGAACAGATCAATGATTCCCTTGAATTCATCTTCCTTACCGATCGGAAGCTGAAGGCAGATAGCATTCTTTCCAAGTCTTGTACGAATCTGGTCAACTGCTCCATAGAAGTTTGCACCCAGAATGTCCATCTTGTTGATAAATGCCATACGCGGAACGTTGTAAGTATCAGCCTGACGCCATACGTTTTCTGACTGCGGCTCAACACCACCCTTAGCACAGAATACACCAACAGCTCCATCAAGTACACGCAGGGAACGTTCAACCTCTACTGTAAAGTCAACGTGACCCGGGGTATCGATAATGTTGATACGATGCTCAAGAGCACCAGCCTGCGGCTTTGCCTGTTCCTGGTGAGTCCAGTGACATGTGGTAGCGGCTGAAGTAATTGTGATACCTCTTTCCTGCTCCTGTTCCATCCAGTCCATGGTAGCAGTACCTTCATGAGTATCACCAATTTTGTAGTTAACACCGGTATAATACAGAATACGCTCTGTCAGAGTAGTCTTACCTGCATCGATGTGCGCCATAATACCGATATTTCTGGTTCTCTCTAATGGATATTCTCTTCCAGCCATTTTTTCCTCCTAATTAGATAAGCAAGCTTAAGCTTTACCGAGTAGCTTTCGTTATTCTCTTAACCGGATCGAGCTTCGCTTATCAGCCCGCTCTCATTAAGCTCCGAGAACAGCCTCGCATCAGACTCGAGCTACGCTGCCGCCTGCTCTCGCCAAGTTGCTTCCGGCCTAGAATCTGTAATGAGCAAAAGCCTTGTTTGCCTCTGCCATCTTGTGCATATCTTCTTTTCTCTTTACAGATGCACCTGTGTTGTTAGCTGCATCCATAAGCTCGTTAGCCAGTCTCTCTTCCATTGTCTTCTCGCCTCTCTTACGGGAGAACATAGTGATCCAACGAAGAGCCAGTGCCTGACGTCTGTCCGGTCTAACCTCGATCGGAACCTGGTAAGTAGCACCACCGATACGTCTAGCTTTAACTTCCAGTACCGGCATAATGTTGTTCATTGCTTCCTCAAATACTTCGAGAGCCGGCTTTCCGGTCTTCTCTTCCATTCTTGCAAATGCTCCGTAAACGATTTTCTGAGCTACACCTTTCTTACCATCAAGCATGATGTTGTTGATAAGCTTTGTAACCACTTTATTGTTGTATAACGGATCTGCTAAAACATCTCTTTTCTGAGTATGTCCTTTACGTGGCATGGTTACTTCCCTCCTTAATAATGATTAAATCACAGGTACTCACAACGTGGCTTGCTAATTGTGTTTCATGCAAGGACTTCTATATTAACCCGCAACCACCTGTTAATAAGAACTCCGCATAGGGTGAAACAAAATTCAGTTCTTCTTGTGATACTTCTGGAATACTTCGAAACTATGTCCTGATTCGAATTATTTCACGATTCAGATTATTTCTTAGCGTCTTTCGGTCTCTTAGCACCGTATTTGGAACGAGCCTGGCGTCTCTTAGCAACACCTGCTGTATCAAGTGTTCCACGTACGATATGATATCTTGTACCCGGAAGGTCCTTTACTCTACCTCCACGGATAAGAACAACGCTATGCTCCTGAAGGTTGTGTCCCTCACCCGGAATGTAGCTTGTTACCTCGATACCGTTTGACAGACGTACTCTGGCGATTTTACGAAGAGCTGAGTTCGGCTTCTTCGGTGTAGCTGTCTTAACTGCTGTACAAACGCCTCTCTTCTGCGGAGAAGATGCATCTGTTGCTTTCTTTCTTAAGGAGTTAAATCCTTTCTGGAGAGCCGGTGCAGTAGATTTCTTTACTGATGTCTGTCTGCCTTTTCTTACTAACTGATTAAATGTTGGCATTTCTTTCACCTCCTGATTTTTTAGGGCTGAGTTCTTCACTCATGTGGTTGCTGAAAATTATGCGCGCAAAAAAATACGTGTTTACGCACCTTTTTCATTATACTTATGGCATTTGACCTTGTCAAGGTATTTTTTCGTGTTCAGATTGTTCGTTTTTCCGTGCATTTATGCGGGTTTTCGGGATTTCCGGACAACATCTGACCGGCCGCACGCTTTCAGTAATATCATTGCTTCGCCTGTCATATGTTTTCCGGATATCATTGTTTCGCCCGTCATATGTTTTCCGGATATCGCTGTTTTTGCCAGCCATATACTTTCCATTTTCCTTATAAATTCCTTAATTCACTGGACAGAATTATCTCACGATGATAAAATAGCCAAAACTTTCAGAAAGCAGTTCCGCAGATTGGATGTTAATGATAAAATAAGATAAACAGATTTTCTGTGTCGTGTTTCTTCCTATTTATATGGAAACTAATTCTGTTATGGAAGCACTGTTACAGAAACTCTGTTACGGGAGCACTGTTGCAGAAACTTTGTTTTGGAAGCGCTGTTGCAGAAGCTTTGTTTCGGGACTGTTCTTTATGCAGACCGCTTTTGTATGCAAATGTTTTTTCACAAAAGCATTCGTATCAGCAGGAGTATCTGTTTTATCAGAAACACGTGTTCTGCACAGCAACTGCTTTGGATCCATACAACAACTTACACTAAACAGGAAAGGGGAGTTCCATATGATCAGAACCTTAATCCGGAATATACTGAAACCTCTGTCATTCCTGCCGGCCATTCTGATGATGTATCTGATCTTCAGTTTTTCAGCACAGGATGGTGTGGAATCATCTCAGCTCAGCTACAAAGTCAGCTACAAGATCGTCGAAGTCGGCGGTGAACTGCTGGGGGCAGATTTTGATTCATGGGAAATCGAAAGCCTCGCTAACCGCTTCCACGGACCGGTGCGCAAAATTGCACACATGACCGAATACTTTGCACTGGCAGTATCGGTGGCATTTCCACTGTATGTCTACGGACTGCGGGGCATCTGGCTCATGCTGGTCGCCGGCATATTCTGTGTCGCTTTCGCATGTGCGGATGAGTACCATCAAGCCTTCGTCAACGGCCGTGGGCCTTCCAAAAAGGATGTGCTGATTGATTCTATCGGTGTGTTCTTTGGAATTATTCTCGTGCGCATCGTAGGCTGGACCGGGCGCAAGACTATTTTTCGGCCGCTGAGCGGGAAAAGGAAACATCGCGAAATACCTGAACAGCAGATGCAGACAGCTACATACCAGCAAAATAATGCTTCCGTCTATCCACCACCAGGCGCAGTCCCAAATCAGACAGCAGACCCGTACGGCAATGCTGCAGTATCTTCCAACAGCAAAAAAAGAAAAGCTTTTTTCAGAAAATCCCGAAAAGCAGCTAATATCCAGTCGAACAACGGAAGCTGCTACGGGCAGCCAAACGGCGGCTATGGGCAACAGGCAAACGGATATTACGGACAGCAGCCAAATGGCGGCTATACTCAGCAGACAGACGGATATTACGGACAGCAGCCAAATGGCGGCTACTCTCAGCAGACAAACGGATATTACGGACACCAGCAGAACGGCAACTACTCTCAGCAGACAGACGGATATTACGGACACCAGCAGAACGGCAGCTACTCTCAGCAGACAGACGGATATTACGGACACCAGCCAGACAGCGGCTATACCCGACAAGCAAACGGATATTACGGGCAGCCAAACAGCATCTGCGGACAACAGCAGAACAACAGCTATGTTCAGCAGCCAAGCGGATATTACGGAGGGCAGCAGAACAACGGCGGCTCTCAGCCAGGGGGATATCCGCACCAGCCGGGCAGCAGTTACGGAGCACAGTACGGTTATTCGCAGAGCAGTTCAGGCTCCGGTGAAGAACCTGTATCGGACCAGCTTTCCGAAGACATGTCCTTCAAAAAGCTGATGCACGAACTGAAAGAGCAGAAAAAAGATCAGCGAAAAGCCGAACGAAAGCCGAAGCTTGAACATGATTCTCTGGATCTTGACGAAGAACCGAATGAAGATTAAAGGCTCATAGCAACAGAGGAGCTGCTGCAAACAGAGATATTGGTGCAATAAATGTTTTGTGCCAATAATGTCTGTTTGCGGCAGCTCCTCTGTCGTCATTTCAAATCAGCTCTGTTTTTCTCCGTCTTCTGCCGACTGCTCTTCAATTGTTATGAAAGTATTGTCTTCCTCTGTAAAATTTCCCCCATCCATATTTTTTCTTACAAATGGAATTCCCGCTCTTACGTAAAATGTATTTCGTGCCACGTATGCATCCGGATTATCGGCCGGACTGATCGTGCCTCCCAGATCATCGTAGCTGACATTATGGCAGAATGTGTTATTCACAGCCTGTTCCATACAGAACATCACACAGCCGCCTTCGTTCTGCCTGCTGTAATTATACTCATACGTTGTCCCGTCACCGGAATCGGCATCATAAGCCATTCCGTCCTGATTCAGTCTCGTGTCAGTCACTTCATTATAGCGAAACAGTGCATCTTTGCATTTCCACGGCCAGATTCCGGCAGCCACCTTTCCGTAACGGTTTTCAGGATGCCTGTAGATACGGTCATTCATTTCCTGCGCAGCGGAATCTGCAGTATTGCCTTCCACAAGCGGACGCAGAGCATACATTGGCGTGATCGCATCGCCGCCGGCTTCCTTCACATAATTATTTCTCATCAGAATGTGCTCATGGCCATACTGTCGGAACAGCTCTTCCGGCAGTTCGGCAGTGCTGAATTTGTCGTGCTGATACGTGTAACCAACTGCAATACCCCAACGGCTCACACGATATACAAAACAATTTTCCACCACGAATCTGTCAAAACGGGCCACACCTGTCTGCGCCTCATTCTCCGGCTTCAGGCAGGTTGCATAGATACCGCCGTTATTCATATGTTTGTTATAGACGTTGCCGTGTACATCATGAACGTACAGATTCCGAAGTGTAATATTTCTCAGCGTCCCGCCATTCTGTGCAACAACGGCGACCCCGGTGCGGTCCATCTTATGCGGTGCACTGTAATCTTCCCGTGACATTTTCCCGCCGCGGTTTGTGATTTCGAGATCCTGCAGAACCAGGTTGTCCGCATCATACAGAAGCACAGCCGAAGACACATCTCCTTTTCTCACATGGGCCGGTGAATCAAGATCTACACCGTAATCCTGATGCCAGATCCCCGTTCCGTTGGCACAGATCAGAGGCAGTTCTCCTTCTCCATACGCACCGATCACAATCGGCTGTTCCTCCGTTCCCCGGCAGGTCAGCTTCAGATACTGATCTTCAAACACGGATCCCCGTTCCAGAAGTACACAATCTCCTGCCTGCAGGCGAAGCTCATTTACTTTTGACAGACTCCGAAAAGGCACAGCTTCCGAAATTCCTGCAAAACTGTCATTTCCCTTCCCGGAGCTGACATAATAAGTCCTCGACAAGCGCATCATATTCCGCCTCCCTTATTCTTTTTTCAATTATCTGCGTCACTTCTTCGTAAGTCATAAGATCTCCCCAGTAGCGTGTAAACAGGTCCTGATTCTGCTCGTAAAAAGCGTGCTTCTGTTCTTCATCTATCCCGGCATATACATAATGCTCCCGGATTACCGGCAGCTGTTCCGTAAAATCCAGCCTGAATCGCGTCAGCTCGTACTGCAGGTATGCTGCCGGAGAATAACAGCGAAGCCCGTATACCAGCTCCCCCTGCTGCAGTTTTCGCTCAATCTCCCCGTTTTTTTCCCGTCTTCTTTTTTCCATCTCATCCAGACCGGCCTTTTCAATCAGGCCAAGCTTCTGCGCAAGCAGCAATGATGCTTCTGCCCGCTCAAGATCCTGTTCGTCAAGGCAATACCTTCTCATCGTCATTTCACCTCTCCCGTTCTGCATACAGCAATTTCGACACCAACGGACAGCGGATAACCCGGCTGACAAATTTTGATTTCCCGCATCTGTTGGCATCAGTTTTAATCCTTCACGCGTATTAATACAGATATTATAACCTGAAACCGCCACCATGGCTATCCGGAAAGCGAAAGATATATGATAATGTATGATTTTTTCTCCGGCAGAACGACAAAAAAGGATGCGGCACAAAATCCGCATCCTTTTCAGCATCTGATATAAATACCTTATCTCCGCTCTCAGTAAAGAGCCGGTACATATCTTATTATTCTTCTGTAGTCTCTTCTGCCGGAACTTCTTCAGACACCTCATCTGTTTCCACAACATCTTCTGATACTGCTTCCGCCTCTGCGTCTTCAGACATTTCTGCAAGACTCAGCTCCATATCTTCATCCATCTCATCAAATTCGATCTCATCATTGAGAGCCATATCATACTGGTAATCGTCTGTACCGGAAATGTCAAGCTTGACATTGCGGTAACGCTTCATACCTGTACCGGCCGGAATCAGTTTACCAATGATAACATTCTCCTTCAGACCGATCAGCGGGTCAACCTTACCCTTGATCGCTGCTTCTGTCAGAACCTTTGTTGTCTCCTGGAAGGAAGCTGCTGACAGGAAGGAGTTTGTTGCCAGAGAAGCCTTTGTGATACCGAGCATTACACGTTTTCCGTCTGCCGGTGCCTTGCCCTCTGCGATCATTTCCTCATTTACATCATCGTAGTCAAGAATATCTACCAGTGTTCCCGGCAGGAAATCTGTGTCTCCGTTGTCCTCAATGCGGATCTTCTTCAGCATCTGACGAACGATGACCTCGATATGCTTGTCGTTGATCTCTACACCCTGGAGACGGTATACACGCTGTACTTCACGGAGCATATAGTCCTGAACAGCCTCTACACCCTTGATCTTCAGGATATCGTGCGGATTCACACTACCTTCGGTCAGCTCATCACCGGCCTCAAGATATACACCGTCTACCGGTTTGATTCTGGAACCGTACGGGATCAGGTAAGTCTTGGATTCACCAGTCTCATTGTTGGTCACAATGATCTCGCGTTTCTTCTTCGTATCGCGGATAGTAGCCATACCTGCAATCTCAGTGATGATTGCAAGACCCTTCGGCTTTCTGGCCTCAAAAAGCTCCTCGACACGCGGAAGACCCTGCGTGATATCGCCACCGGCAACACCACCGGTATGGAATGTACGCATGGTCAGCTGTGTACCCGGCTCACCGATTGACTGAGCAGCGATAATACCGACAGTCTCACCTACCTGTACCGGCTCACCTGTTGCCAGGTTCGCACCGTAACACTTCGCGCAGACACCGATATGAGAACGACAGGTCAGGATCGTACGGATCTTGATCTTCTGGAACGGCTTGCCTTCCGCATCAACGCCTTCGCTCATGATACGTGCAGCACGCTTCGGAGTAATCATATGGTTTGCCTTAACGATAACATCTCCATCTGCATTGGTGATCGTCTCGCAGGAGAATCTTCCTGTGATACGCTCCTGCAGGCTCTCGATCTCTTCACGGCCGTCTGTGAATGCCTTCACATACATGCCCGGGATCTCACTCTTGCCTTCGCAGCAGTCTACCTCACGTACAATCAGCTCCTGAGATACATCTACCAGACGTCTTGTCAGGTAACCGGAGTCAGCCGTACGAAGAGCCGTATCGGACAGACCCTTACGAGCACCGTGAGCGGACATGAAGTACTCAAGTACGTCAAGACCTTCACGGAAGTTTGACTTGATCGGGAGCTCGATCGTATGACCTGTTGTATCGGCCATAAGTCCTCGCATACCGGCAAGCTGCTTGATCTGCTTATCGGAACCACGCGCTCCGGAGTCAGCCATCATGAAGATGTTGTTATATTTGTCAAGTCCGTCGAGCAGGGCTCTTGTCAGGATATCATCCGTCTCTTTCCATGTCTCAACAACTTCTTTGTAACGCTCTTCTTCTGTGATGAGACCACGCTTGAAGTTTCTTGTGATCTTATCTACAGTATCCTGTGCCTTCTTGATCAGCTCCGGCTTCTCAGGCGGCACGGTCATATCGGAAATAGATACAGTCATCGCTGCTCTTGTGGAATACTTGTATCCCATTGATTTGATGTCATCCAGAACCTCTGCAGTCTTGGTTGCACCGTGTGTGTTGATGACCTTCTCGAGGATCTTCTTCAGCTGTTTCTTTCCTACCAGGAAATCAACTTCCGGAACGAGCTCGTTGCCCGGAACGGTACGATCTACAAATCCCAGATCCTGCGGAAGAATTTCGTTGAAGATAAAACGTCCCAGTGTAGACTCAACAATACCGGAGAGAACAGTTCCGTCCTCCATCTTCTTCTCCACACGAACCTTGATTCTGGTCTGCAGCGTCACGATCTTGTTCTCGTATGCAAGAATTGCCTCATTCACACTCTTAAAGAATTTGCCTTCGCCCACGGCACCCGGTCTCTCCTGAGTCAGGTAGTAGATACCAAGGACCATATCCTGTGACGGAACGGCTACCGGGCCACCATCAGACGGTTTCAGCAGGTTGTTCGGTGACAGGAGCAGGAAACGGCACTCAGCCTGTGCTTCCACGGAGAGTGGAAGATGCACAGCCATCTGGTCACCGTCGAAGTCCGCGTTGAACGCAGTACATACGAGCGGATGGAGCTTGATCGCCTTACCCTCTACAAGAATCGGTTCGAATGCCTGAATACCCAGACGATGCAGTGTAGGAGCACGGTTCAGCATTACCGGATGCTCTTTGATCACTTCCTCGAGCACGTCCCAAACCTCCGGCTGGAGACGCTCTACCATCTTCTTTGCATTCTTGATATTGTGGGATGTGCCGTTGGCTACCAGTTCCTTCATAACGAACGGTTTGAACAGCTCAACTGCCATCTCCTTCGGAAGACCGCACTGGTAAATCTTCAGTTCCGGTCCAACGACGATAACGGAACGGCCTGAATAGTCAACACGCTTACCGAGCAGGTTCTGACGGAAACGTCCGGACTTACCTTTCAGCATGTCAGACAGAGACTTCAGTGCACGGTTGCCCGGTCCGATAACCGGACGGCCGCGGCGGCCATTATCGATCAGCGCATCAACTGCCTCCTGCAGCATACGCTTCTCGTTACGGACAATGATATCCGGAGCACCCAGCTCCAGCAGTCTCTTCAAACGGTTGTTTCTGTTAATGATACGGCGGTACAGGTCATTCAGGTCGGACGTAGCAAAACGTCCTCCATCCAGCTGCACCATCGGACGCAGATCCGGCGGGATAACCGGAATAACGGTCATGACCATCCACTCCGGACGGTTGCCGGACTCGCGGAATGCTTCCACTACTTCCAGTCTCTTAATGATTCTGGCCCGTTTCTGACCTGTAGATTCCTTCAGGCCACGCTTCAGCTCTTCGGATTCCTTCTCCATATCAATTGCCTCGAGAAGCTCCTTGATCGCCTCAGCACCCATTCCTGCACGGAAATTGCTGCCCCATTTCTCTCTTGCTTCCTGATATTCACGTTCTGTCAGAACCTGCTTATAATGCAGGTCTGACGTGCCCTGATCCAGGACAATATAGTTAGCGAAATACAGGACTTTCTCCAGAATACGCGGAGAAAGGTCGAGCATCAGTCCCATTCTGGACGGGATACCCTTGAAATACCAGATATGGGATACCGGAGCTGCCAGCTCAATGCTGCCCATACGCTCACGGCGGACGCTGGATTTAGTAACCTCAACTCCGCAGCGGTCGCAGACAACACCTTTATAGCGGATCTTTTTGTACTTACCACAATGGCATTCCCAGTCCTTGCTCGGTCCGAAAATACGCTCGCAGTAAAGACCATCCTTCTCCGGCTTCAGTGTTCTGTAATTTATAGTTTCCGGCTTTGTTACCTCTCCGTGGGACCACTCTCTGATCTTGTCCGGAGAAGCAAGGCCGATCTTAATTGCATCAAACGTCATCGGCTGATACACTTCATTGTTGTTTGTCTCTGGCATTGATGGTACTCCTTTCACACGCTACTCTTCGTAAAAAGTCTCTCCCTGTTCCCAAGATGTGTCTTCATCACTGCTCTCTTCTTCCTGCACGTCTACCAGCTCTTCGCCGTCAAATTCCTGCTTGCTGAAGCCGTAAGCGCCAAAGGATTCTTCTTCTCTGTTGTACTTGCGGTCACCCTCGATTACAGAACGCAGGTCTGTGTCGCCGTAATCGACAGTTTCCATCAGTTCAATCTCTGTATTGTCATCCTTCAATACTCTGACATCCAGTCCAAGAGACTGAAGCTCCTTAAGAAGTACCTTAAAGGACTCCGGAATACCCGGCTCAGGAATATTCTCACCCTTAATGATCGCTTCATAAGTCTTCACACGGCCTACAACATCATCCGACTTCACGGTCAGGATCTCCTGCAGTGTATAGGATGCGCCGTATGCCTCCAGTGCCCAAACCTCCATCTCTCCGAAACGCTGTCCGCCGAACTGTGCTTTACCACCGAGCGGCTGCTGTGTAACGAGTGAGTATGGACCGGTTGAACGTGCGTGAATCTTATCATCTACCAGATGATGCAGCTTCAGATAGTGCATGTGTCCGATCGTTACCGGACTGTCAAAATACTCGCCGGTACGTCCGTCGCGCAGTCTGACCTTACCATCTCTTGAAATCGGAACACCTTTCCAGAGTTTTCTGTGATCTCTGTTCTCGTACAGATAATCCATAACCTCCGGAAGCAGTTCTTCCTCATGTTTTGCCTTGAACTCATCCCACTCAAGATTTACGTAGTCGTTTGCAAGATCCAGAGTGTCCATGATGTCTTCCTCGTGTGCACCGTCAAAGACCGGTGTGGAAACGTTGAAGCCAAGTGCCTTGGCAGCCAGGCTGAGGTGAATCTCAAGGACCTGACCGATATTCATACGCGACGGCACGCCGAGCGGGTTCAGTACGATATCGAGCGGACGTCCGTTCGGAAGGAACGGCATATCCTCGACCGGAAGCACGCGGGAAACGACACCCTTGTTACCGTGACGGCCGGCCATCTTGTCACCGACAGAGATCTTTCTCTTCTGTGCAATGTAAATACGTACTGCCTGATTTACACCCGGAGCCAGTTCATCGCCGTTCTCGCGTGTAAATACTTTTGCATCTACAACGATACCGTACTCACCGTGCGGTACCTTCAGAGAAGTATCACGTACTTCACGTGCCTTCTCACCGAAAATCGCACGAAGCAGACGTTCCTCTGCTGTCAGCTCGGTCTCACCCTTCGGTGTAACCTTACCAACAAGGATATCTCCTGCACGTACCTCTGCACCGATACGGATGATACCTCTCTCATCGAGATCCTTCAGTGCATCATCGCCGACACCCGGAACATCTCTTGTGATCTCTTCCGGTCCCAGCTTTGTATCACGTGACTCTGCTTCATATTCTTCAATATGAACGGATGTATAAACATCGTTCATAACAAGCTTTTCACTCAGAAGTACAGCATCCTCGTAGTTGTAGCCTTCCCATGTCATGAAACCGATCAGCGGGTTCTTGCCCAGTGCTATCTCACCATTGGAAGTAGACGGACCGTCTGCAATGACCTGTCCTGCCTCAACACGTTCGCCCTTGAAGACGATCGGACGCTGATTGTAGCAGTTGCTCTGGTTGCTTCGTGTGAACTTCATCAGATGATACTCATCTCTTGTACCATCATCATTCTTGATCACGATAGTCTTGGATGTGGAGCGTTCCACTACACCGCTGTTCTTTGCAACAACGCAGACACCTGAGTCTACGGCTGCTTTGGCTTCCATACCTGTGCCGACTACCGGTGAGTCAGTCAGCATCAAAGGAACGGCCTGACGCTGCATGTTGGAACCCATCAGGGCACGGTTCGCATCATCGTTCTGCAGGAAAGGAATCATAGATGTTGCAACAGAGAATACCATTCTAGGAGATACATCCATCAGATCCACCTGTGAACGCTGGAAAGATGTTGTTTCTTCACGATAACGACCGGAAACTGTCTTATTCACGAAGTAACCGTTCTCATCGATTGGCTCATTGGCCTGTGCAACTCTGAACTTATCTTCTTCATCGGCTGTCAGATAAGCAACCTCATCTGTAACACGCGGATTCTTAGGATCTGTCTTGTCAAGGATTCTGTAAGGTGCCTCGATGAAACCGTACTGATTGATTCTTGCGAAACTTGCAAGGGAGTTGATCAGACCGATGTTAGGACCTTCAGGCGTCTCGACAGGACACATTC
>JBGVDJ010000074.1:0-3004 GCA_045119335.1 Candidatus Choladousia sp.
CGAGGACGTAGATTCTAAGAAATAAAAGTTTTTGTTACGCAACATAAAGCCCCGGTTTTTCTGCACTTTCCAGAAACCCCGGGGCTTTTCATATCCTACATCTTAAACCGATATCCCACGCCCCAGATCGTCTCAATATACTGCGGCTTGGCCGTGTTAAATTCAATCTTCTCACGAATCTTCTTAATATGAACCGTAACAGTTGCAATGTCTCCGATAGAGTCCATATCCCAGATTTCCCTAAACAGCTCTTCCTTTGTGAAAACATGGTTTGGATTTTCTGCAAGGAAGGTTAAAAGGTCAAATTCTTTTGTGGTAAATGGCTTTTCTTCGCCGTCAATGTATACGCGACGGGCCGTTTTATCAATGCGGATACCTCTGATTTCCACAATGTCATTGGATTTCTGGTTAGAACCGATTAATCTTTCATAGCGGGAAAGATGGGCTTTTACTCTCGCCACAAGCTCACTTGGGCTGAAAGGCTTTGTCATGTAATCGTCTGCGCCAAGTCCAAGACCTCTTACCTTGTCAATGTCATCCTTTTTGGCTGATACCATGATGATCGGCACATTCTTCTTATCACGGATCTGACGGCAGATCTCAAATCCGTCCACTTCCGGAAGCATCAGATCAAGAATGATCAGATCAAAATCCTCCTCCAGAGAACGGCGAAGTCCGGAATCCCCCGAATTTTCTGTCTCTACTTCAAATCCGGAAAGCTCCAGATAATCCTTCTCAAGATCTGCAATCGCTATTTCATCTTCTACAATCAATATTTTGTTCATATCCCGATACCTCTCGATTTTCATCCTTTTCTGAATGACTGCTTTTAATATTGTTTCCTGATCAGACTTTATCATTCGGTACGGTCTGATATTTCCGTATCACAAAATGCAGTGTCGTACCTTCTCCCACTCTGCTGGTCGCCCATATTCTTCCACCGTGATCTTCTATGATCTTCTTTACTATGGAAAGTCCGATGCCGCTTCCGCCCTGCGCTGAATTGCGTGACTGATCCGTCCGGTAGAACCGGTCAAAGATAGATCCGATTTCCTTTGCCGGAATGCCTTTTCCGTTGTCCTCTATCTCGGCCTGAATGAAATCCCCCACATCAAATACCCTGAGCTGGATATTCTTCTTCGTCTTGTCCATATATTTGACAGAATTTCCGATGATGTTGTTGATCACACGCTTCAGCTGTTCCGCATCTGCGATGATCTGTGTTCCGATCTCGACCGTGTTGATATAGGAAAACGAAATCTTCCGCTCTCTCATTTCCAGTCCGACTTCTTCTGCACAGTCATCAAAATATTCCGCCACGTCGATCTGGCCGAAATTATACGGAATGCGGTTCGTATCGATCTTGGAGTAAAAGGTCAGCTCATTGATCAGCCGGTCCATATCATTTGCCTTGATATAAATCGTCCGGATATAGCGGTCCATCTTCTCCGGTGTATCTGCCACACCGTCCATAATTCCCTCCACATATCCCTTCACGGCTGTAATCGGTGTCTTCAGATCATGGGAAATATTGCTGATCAGCTCCTTGCTCTGGCGGTCAAAGTCCTTCTTCTGCTCGTCCAGCTCCTTCAGGCGCTGCCTCATATCATCAAAGTCCCGACACAGGGCACTGATCTCATCTTCGCCCTGTTCGTTCAGTTCAAAATCGAAATCTCCTTCCCTGATACGATGCGTCGCCTCACTCAGTTTGTTCAGAGGTCTGTGAATTCCCGTATAGATCCAGACTGTCATGATCAGAGCTGTCAGAACAAGAAGGATCACCACAGAAAAAACAAGATCCCTCACCAGTGTCCTCATCTGGTTTACAATCTTGCTGGCAGAGGAGATGACGAATACACTGACCTCCGTCCCATCCTGCATCTCAATATCCAGCTGTTTTACAAATGCCTTCACATCCTGCCCGATATAGGAGCCTCCATCCGAGGAACTCTTGAATTCCCGGAATTTCGGCAGCTCCGAAAACAGAGTTGCAACATCACTCTGTGATCCGTTATAGAACATCTTCCCGTCCATTCTCACGATCAGATAGGAATAACGCTCCATAAGACGGCTGTTCATCTCATCCAGATACTCCTCATTCAGAAACTGCTGCGGATCATTCTCCGCTTCGCTCTTCATCAGTTCAAATACTTCCTGTGTCGACTCACCGATCGTCTGCATGGAATCTGCCAGATTTTCCAGAGTTATCGTTATTCCATAGTTCTTTTCCAGAACATCCATCTGATAATTTGTAAAACCCCAGAAAATAAAACCGAACAGAATAAACGGCACAAGTATAATTACAAAAAAGGCTATACTGAGCCTTGTCTTCAATTTCATAAATATCACCCTGTTTCCCGGTAATTCAAAAATGTCCCCCGCACTTCCTGGCAGAATACCTCTGACGTACTGCAGGACACACAAATATTCAAATTAAGTATAGCATATTCTATTTTCTATTTCATCTAAACAATAAAAGACATTTCTAAACATTTTATAAATTCAGATTTAATTCAGATTTATATCCGGACAAAATAAAATGGTACACCTGCGCAGGTATGCTTCGAATACCTCTCAAGTACCGCTCTGATACTTTTTCCTGCGCTTCGTGTACCATTTTTTTCTGTTTTCGAGATGTTCCTTTTCTTTTCTCAGGATTTTTTCTCAGGATTTTTTTCAGGATCTTTTCTCAAACTCTTTTCTCAAACTCTTTTCTGAGACTCTTTTCCCAGTCTATTTTCCCAGACTTTTTATCTGCTTCTTCAGCCTTTCTGCCGCCTGATCTGCCATCCTGCCGGCACGTCTGCCCTGCAGAATATTTCGTTCTGCAGGGCAGATTGGCTTCCGCTTTTCACAGATACTCCTACAGATATTTCTTCAGATTCTCAGCCTTGTCTGTCTTCTCCCACGGCAGATCAAGATCATTGCGTCCGAAATGTCCGTAAGCAGCTGTCTGCTTGTAGATCGGACGGCGCAGATCCAGCATTTTGATGATTCCGGCCGG
>JBGVDJ010000075.1:0-6757 GCA_045119335.1 Candidatus Choladousia sp.
TGCAAGTCCCTTCTATATATAGAAAGGTGCCGCCACGGATTTTTTTCGTGGCAGCACCTTATTTTTATGTATTATTTATTCTTTTTCTGCGCTTTGAAAGTCTGAACGCCTTCTACTACAAGGATCACTGCCAGAACTGCCATTGCTGCAGCAAAGATCAGCTGGAACCAGTCCCCCCATGCAGCAGTACCTGCGCCTACCATACCGATCTTTGTCTTAATAGTAAGAACAAGGCTGGTCAGTGTAGCAGCGAGCATGAAGATCATCGGAACGAAGAACATCTTGTTGTTCTTGCCTGCGTTGCCAAGCCATGCAGCAACTGCCATAAGAGCAATACCTGCAAGAAGCTGGTTTGCAGCACCGAACAGACCCCAGATCTGGCTCAGGCTCAGTCCGCCGAGGATACATCCGATAACAACCATGAGACCTGTACCTACAAGCGGATGAGTCAGGACTTTACGGATGCCCTTTGCATCTTTCCATGACGCTTCTCCTTCTTTCAGGAAAAGCTCTGAGAACATGAAACGGCTCAGACGTGTACCTGTATCAAGAGAAGTCAGAGCAAATACGGAAACTGCCAGAGTCAGCATTGCATAAATCGTATTATAAATAGCAGAATCTTCGGTTCCGAACATCGTAGCGATACCTGCTGCAAATGCTGCAGACGGAGAACCGAAACCTTGGGATGTATATGTCTCATATACCATACCAACAGCGATCAGAGAAACGATACCAAGAGCAGACTCGATCAGCATGGAACCATAAGCGATCGGCTTCGCATCTTTCTCGTTTGCCAGCTGTTTGGAAGAAGTACCTGTAGCGATCAGGCTGTGGAAACCGGAACATGCACCGCATGCAACTGTGATGAACAGAGTCGGGAACATATATCCGCTCTCTGTGCTCCATCCGGTAAATGCCGGCATAGCAAATGTTGCGCTTCCTGTGAATGCAGCAAGAATGATACCAAGTACAGCAACAATCATCATTGCATACAGAAGGAAACTGGACAGATAGTCACGCGGCTGAAGCAGAATCCATACCGGAATCAGAGAAGCCACTGTGATATAAACACCGATGAATACGATCCAGCTGATACGTCCCATTACCATACCACGATTCAGACCAAGGATGATCATGAGAACGATCGCGATAATACCGCCGATGGTTGCCGGAACAGTCTTTACACCAAAACGGTTTGTAACAAGGCCATAGATAACCGCCAGTACGATGAACAGTACAGAAATCATAGCTGTTGTCTGATTTCCGGTCGGAGCTTTGCTGATACCAAATCCGCCTTCTGCGGTATAGAAAGTACCTGCAACAACGTTTACGAAAGATGCAATAACCAGAATCAGCACGAGCAGTGAAAAAATGGTGAAGAGCTTCTGTGCTCTGCGTCCCATGGAATCCTTGATAATTTCACCTACTGATTTTCCCTGATGGCGAAGGGAAGCAAACATAGAACCGAAGTCCTGAAGACCGCCAAAGAAAATACCGCCAATTACACACCAGAGGAATACCGGCACCCATCCGAATACGGATGCCTGAATCGGTCCGTTGATCGGGCCTGCTCCTGCAATGGAGGAGAAATGATGTCCCATAAGTACTGCGGGCGGAGCGGCCACGTAGTCAACACCATCTTCCATTTCGATAGCAGGAGTCTTCTTTTTCGGGTCAATGCCCCACTGTTTTTCCAGCCAGGAACCGTAGAATACATAACCGCATACGAGCAATGCAATTGCTACGGCAATAATAAGTAATGCTGTCATAATTTTTCTCTCCTTTACGTGATTAGTTTAATATATTGCGAACGAGTTCCTTCAGGTTCTGGCCCCGGCGGTTGTAGGCCGCTCGTCCTGAAGAGAGCTCAATAGCAACCAGACTGTAGTGACTCCATCCCTGCAGACTGAACTGATAACTTTTGTAATGTTTGATCTTCTTCACCTTCTGAAATGCCTCATCCGTGATACGTTCTGCAAGAATGATCATTGTCACATCTGAATTTTTATGTTCGGCGTGCGGTCTCACACGGGAAAGACCGGTTTCCCACGCAGTTTTGTCCAAAGTAAGCAGCTTTTCTGCATCCAGCTCATCTTCTACTGCAAAAAATACATATTCCCTGGATTCGGATTCTGAAATTCTTGCGCTCTTCACAAGAAAAAACTGTTCATCATGAGAATGAAACTCCGCTTCTGCCACGAAAGGCGGGGTGACCTCTTCCCGTTCTACATTATAATAAACACGAAATGAGCGCAGCAGCTTCTCCAGTGTTTCTGTCGCATTCATTCAATTCCTCCTGTAGTCTGTACACTTTCCTTTATTAACGTAATAACGCATCACACGAATAAAAAAACCGGCACGCATGGTGCCGGTAGTTTTCCCTTGGTGAACGCCGTCGTCCGTGCATGGATTTCTAAAAGATTTGCTAAAATTCTTAAAAATTTATAAAAGAGTTTATCACTATTGCAGCGAAATTGCAAGCCTTTTCGAAATCTTTCTGTCACTTTCGACAAATATATTGTACTCTGTTACTCTGCAATTCCAAGTGTTTCATGCAGGCGCGCGATCGTCGCCTCAAAATCCGGTACAAGCATCTCATTCTGCGAATAATAGAGATCATCATACGGAATCCGGTTCTCGACCAGCTCATACTCTGCGAGTTCCGGTACAAGTTTGATCAGCTGAATCATCTGCAGCGGTGCGATGTCATGATTCAGTTTCGCCATGATATCCTCGGCATAAACCGCCAGCTGTGCTTTGTCCACATTCTTCATTGCTGCAAAGATTGCCTGCAGCACATCTCTCTGGCGCTGCGTTCTCTGATAATCCCCATTGCCCACGTAACGGATACGCATATATGCCACTGCCTCTGCTCCGGTCAGGGTATACGTACCGCCCTGTGTAATGCTGCATGTTTCGCCAATGCTTGTCGCATACTTGTTCATCAGCTCACACTCATTGTCCTCAACAGTAATCTCAACACCGCCGATCATATCAATGATCTCAGCCATTGTGTCAAAATCAACGCTCGCATAGTTGTCAATGTCCAGACGGTAATTATCCTCAAGTGTCTCCATCAGCAGTTCTCCTCCGCTGACTGCATATGCATAATTCAGCTTATGTACGCCGTGTCCCGGGATATTCGCATACAGATCTCTCATGAAAGAGGTCAGCACAATCTGCTTTGTCTCTGCATTGATCGTTGCAAGAATCATTACATCTGAATTTCCGTTCCAGCTGTCATCGCGGCGGTCAGAACCGATCATCAGAATATTATAGCTTGTTTCGCCGTTCGGAAGTGTGGTCTCTTCCTGCGCATTTACAGCAACAGTTCCGGTAAGCATCATCACTGCCAGAACCAGTGCCAGAAAACGCCTGCATCTGCTCATTGTTTTCATTAGGTCTCCTCCTTGCCTGTTCCAAAATCATCCTGTTTATTCTATCCCTCTTCTATTTAAAAATCAAGACAAAATACCTGCATTTCCACGGTATTTCAATTTTTTATTGTTTTCACTCCGGCCTTTCATTATAATAAATATATAAATTTTCAAAACGGGGGGGATATAATATGAAAATACTGAATTTCGGTTCTCTGAATATCGACAATGTCTACAATGTCAAAAATTTCGTGCAGCCGGGTGAAACCATTCTCTCGCTCGACTACAACGTATTCTGCGGCGGCAAGGGACTGAATCAGTCTGTCGCACTTGCAAGAGCCGGTGCAAATGTCTACCATGCAGGAGCTGTTGGCTCAGACGGTCAGATCCTGCGTGACATGCTGCTGGAATCCGGTGTACATACAGATTATCTGCAGACACTGGAAGGTGCCAGCGGTCACACCGTCATTGAAATCAACGAACATGGTCAGAACCGCATCATTGTCACTGCCGGTTCCAATGGCCGGATCACCGAACCTTTTGTGGATGAAGTCCTGAGTCACTTCGAAGCCGGGGATATCCTTCTGCTGCAGAACGAGATCTCATGCATTCCATACATTATGGATCATGCATGGGAAAAAGGTATGAAAATTGCACTGAATCCATCACCGGTGAACGAAGCCCTGTTATCCTATCCGCTCGGGAAGGCATCCTGGCTCCTGGTAAATGAAACAGAGGGGCAGCTGCTCTCCGGTGTTGCTTCGGAGGACGAAGCAGTCATTCTGGATGCCCTGCATCAGAAATATCCGGATGCCACGATCGTTCTGACGCTCGGATCAAAGGGAGCATGGTATCTGGACTGCAGCATTCGTCATTTCCAGCCGGCTTATCATGTGAAAGCAGTCGATACTACAGGTGCCGGCGACACATTCTGCGGCTATCTGCTTGCATGCCTGTCAGGCGGATGTACTCCTGAGACCGCTGTTGAGACAGCCACGCGCGCCAGCGCAATTGCTGTCGGAAGCCCCGGTGCTGCACCGAGTATTCCGGTAATGACTGAAGTACAGGAATTTCACGCATAATGAGTTCAGTCAGCACAGTTTTCTGACAATTCAGTTCTGCTATGAATCGACATACCGAATCCGACAGCTCTGTACCTGTCGTTTTCTGTATGTCGTTTTCACATATCCAGTATCATTTTCGTATCTGTCATCCGGCATTTCATATAATTCCATTTCGCCTGAAATCCCCTGATTTTCAGCATTTTTTCCTGTTTTTCCTCTAGCTGATGCATGTTTTCCTTCTCTGTTCTTTTCACATATTCGGCATAAAAATATTAACTTTCTCATTTTTCTGCACAAAAGGATTTTTTTCTCTTATAAAAAATATATTATTATATTTTTTCTAATAATTTACATATTTTGTCTAAATTAATCGACTAAAGTAATCTTTTGTATTGACATTTCTTTCCAGTTAATCTATCATAGACACTGTATAAAGTTAAAGGAGGAATTTATTTTGAAGCAAATAACTCTTACTAAATCTGAAAAGGAAATAATGGGTTTGCTTTGGAATACAGACAGGCCTTTAACCGCTACGGAAATAGTTAATTTGACACCTGAGCGGACCTGGAAGAAAAGCTATATCCATTTACTTATTAACTCTTTAATTGAAAAACAGCTGATCCGATCGGAATCGCTTGTGCGAACAGGAAGAAATTTCGGACGTGCTTTTGTTGCCACCATGTCCGAAGAAGAATTTCTGATTCTTCAGATTACGGCCAGCAAGCACTTTTCACCGGATTCTATTCCTTTTCTTGTTTCTGCCCTGCTGAATGCAACAGATGACCTCGCGGTAATTCAGTCACTGGAAAAAATTCTTGAGGAGAAAAAAGAAAAAATTCAAAAAGCAGACAATTGATCCAAAGATCAAAAAGTCCGGGATCTGTTTTCAGAACCCGGACTTTTTTATCTGCACTCTATTCAATTTTTATTCAGTCTCTATTCGATTTCTATTGACTTGTGATCAATCTTTTTCAACCTCTTTCCGGTCTCTTATTCATTCCCTTTGGAAATCATTTTAGAATCTCTTTTTGATTTCTGCCGTTTCTCCCCTGCCAGATACTCCTTTGTCAGACGCACTGCTGTTCCGCCAAGCAGGAACAGTGCGATCAGGTTCGGAATAGCCATCAGTCCGTTAAATGTATCTGCAATATCCCATACCAGACCAAGATCGATCGTAGCGCCCACAATTGCCACCAGCGAATAGGCAACCATGAACGGCCGGATTACTCTG
Organism: Candidatus Choladousia sp.; assembly: GCA_045119335.1. Classification (GTDB taxonomy): domain Bacteria; phylum Bacillota; class Clostridia; order Lachnospirales; family Lachnospiraceae; genus Choladousia. The sequence goes on from JBGVDJ010000075.1 coordinate 5,673, forward strand.
GATCCGAAAAGGAATTCAATGCAGCGCGCTCCATACAGTCCCCAGCCTATGATCGTCGAAAATGCGAAGCAGCACATTGCCAAAGCTGTAAAAATGGATACCCAGCCTCCATATGTAACTGTAAAACCGCTGATCGTAAGCTCCGCGCCGGCCGCCTGACCAAACGGAACACTGATCCCGCTCGTAAGCACGACCAGTGCAGTCAGCGTACAGATCACGATCGTATCCATAAAGACCTCAAAAATACCGAAAAATCCCTGTTCCACCGGTTTTCTGGTGTCTGCACACGCATGTGCGATCGAGCCGGTACCAAGCCCTGCCTCATTGGAGAAAATACCGCGCGATACACCGTTTTTCAGACTCAGGAAAAAGCTGCCGACAATACCGCCCGTGACTGCGGATGGATTGATGGCTTCTCTGAATATCTGTCCGAATACAGCCGGAACACGTTCAATATTCAGAAATACAACGCCAAGAGAAAGGATGATATAAAATACTGCCATAACCGGCACCAGTTTTTCTGTCACATTTCCGATGCGCTTAATCCCTCCGAGAAGTACAAGACCGACGATCGCTGCAATTATGATTCCAATGATCAGATTACTTGTGGAAATCGCATTCTCTGAGAGCAGGTCATAATTCATTAATGCAGCGTTGATCGCTGCTGTGATCGTATTCACCTGTGTGGCATTTCCTGTTCCAAATACAGTAAGCACACCAAACCCGGCAAACAGATACGCCAGCCAGATCCATTTTTTACCAAGTCCGTTCTTTATATAATACATCGGACCGCCGACCCATTCACCCTTTTCATTCTTCTCCCTGAAATGAACAGCGAGGGTCACCTCCGTGAATTTTGTACACATGCCAAGCAGTGCAGACACCCACATCCAGAATACGGCACCCGGACCGCCGATTGCAATGGCTCCTGCTACTCCTGCGATATTTCCGGTGCCGACTGTCGCCGCCAATGCGGTACAGACTGCCTGAAATGGGGTAAGTGCTCCATCTGCCGCATTTCCCTTGCTGAACATTCTTCCCACTGTACACTTCATTGCCTGCGGGAATTTCCGGATCTGGATAAA
>JBGVDJ010000076.1:0-2979 GCA_045119335.1 Candidatus Choladousia sp.
ACTGAATAACCGCCGCTTCGCCGGCAACCAGAAAGCAGTAAATCTATTCAACGGATTTGCTGCTTTTTTTCGTTCCTGTTCGGCGTTTTTGAAAAGTAAGCGCCAAATATTAGGGCGGTCACAAGTGACCACCTAACAAAAATTACCCCAGCTCTTGCGAGGTGGAGTAATTCACTATAATTCACATGCGATTTTTAAGGATTGGAGTTTTTCACTCCATGGTGCTAGCTCAGAAAGTTGTTCGTCTGACCAACTCTTATCCGGACGTTTTTCCAAAAGATATTTCAGATATTCATAAATGTTCAGATTATGAGCTTTTGCCATCTCGACCATCGTGTAAACAACCGCGCTGGCATTCACACCATCAACAGAACTGCTGAATAACCAGTTTTTGCGGCCTACCGTGAACGGACGGATCGCATTTTCACTCAGATTGTTTGTGAAACTGCACCGGCCATCTTCAAGATAGGTCTCGGCAGTGGCACGGCGGTTCTTTACATAGATGACCGCTTTTTCCATTCTGGATCCTTTGACCGGATGCTGTGCATCTAGCCACGACCAAAAAGCCTCGAGGATCGGTTTTTCCTTCTCGAGACGGAGTTCTTTCTGTTTTTCATGATCACCAGGATATTTCTTGTTGATGGAATCTTCGATACGGAACAGGCGGTCACAGTACTGAACTCCCTGAACAGCTGGTTGGGTATAGTCAAACTGCTTTCCTTTGGGTATCGCATCAATAAAGTATCTACGGATATGCGACCAGCAAGAACAGCGTTTGATACCAGGAACTTTATTATAACCCTGATATCCATCCGTTTCCAGATAGCCATGGAATCCGTTCAGAAATTCAGAGGCATGGTCTCCGCTCCTTGTTGGAGAATACCCATAAAGGAGAATTGTGGGAAGTCCATCTTCGCCACTCCGGAACAGCCACATAAAAGACTGGCTTTCGGCACGGCGCTCCGGTTCATTGAGCACCTGGACTCTGGTCTCGTCAGCCATAGCAAAACTGCGTTTCAGCAGTTCACGGTGGAAATAGTCGTAGACCGGCTGAAAATAGTGCTGCGAGCAGTGGATGATCCAGTTGGCCAGAGTTGTCCGACTGATTTCGGCACCATACTGTTTCCAGTCCTTTTCCTGACGGTACAGAGGCATGCCGTTTGCATACTTCTGGTACATCGTCCAGGCAACCGCCCCGGAAGAAGCCGGTCCTCTGCCAACCAGAGCCTCCGGAGCCTTAGATTTGATGATCACTGCAGTTTCCGTATCACCGTTTCCTTCTTTACAGTTCGGACATCCGTAATTCTGGCTGTAGTACTCATTGATCTCACACCTGGCCGGAACAAAGATCAGCTCCCTGCGGATATATTCCTCTCCGATCAGTTCCATTTCCGTTTCACAAACCGGACAGATCTGCTCCTCCGGAGAAAGCGGAATGACGATCTTATTGACCTTTAAACCTTTGAAAACATCTGCATGGGTTGCTTTCTTTTTACGGGTATGCTCCCTGATACGTGTTTCCTCTTCAAGCAGAGACAGATCCTGTTCAGCCTCAGCTTCATCAAAGAGATTTAACTGTCCCGGGACATCCGTTACTTTTTTCTCACTGGATGCGCCAAAGAGTTTTTTGGTAAGAAAATCGATCTGTTCCTGAAGAAGTTTATTCTGCTCCTGCAGAATACGCTCTTTGTCAGATTTTTCCTCAACAACAAGGCGGAGCGCTTTGATCAGCTCAGTCTGTTCAGACAGCATGGTCTTTAATTGTGAGATCGTGTCTTTCAGCTCGCGCAGCTGAATATCTTTTGAACTGGCTGCCACAGGTCCATCCTCCTTCGTTTTGATAGATACAGTATACCATAAATCAGGCAGGATAGATAGTATTGGAGCTTTTTACTCCACCAATAATGCTTTGGGCTGGTCGATATCGATCCCGGACATCAGCCAGTCGAATTCTCTCCAGGTCAGGTTTCGGACTTCGGATTGTTTTCTCGGCCACTGATATCCGCCTTTTACGGATAATCTCTTATAGATAAGGACATAACCGTCTGGTTCACGAAAAAGCGCCTTGATCCGGTCACGCCGACGTCCACAAAAGAGGAACAGGGAACGGGAATCCAGACCGGTCTTCAACTGATCCTCTATGATCGCACAAAGACCATCGATGGACTTACGCATATCAGTATACCCACAGACAATATAGATCTGATCCAGTCCGGAGATATCGCCTAACATAAGAACTCCCGCAGCATATGCAGTGTTCGGGACAACAGGATTGGATCCGTCTCATTCGTGATCCGTATCTTCAGATCTTTTATGGCGATCTCGATCGTATGTGAATTGTCAAGGTTCAGTTCGTGCTGTGTAAAAGCACTTGTTGTAACAGGTTCCGGTTTTGATTCTGGAACAATCTCAACAGGAACTACTTCCTGCTTTGGACGTGGTTCTTCCAAATGTCCGTAAGAGGGTTCTTGTATCTGACCGGATGCTGCTTTTCGACACCGGCTGACCCAGTTATAGAAAGTACTGGGAGCAATACCGTTTTCACGGCACCAGTCAGCATCAGTCAGGCCGCTCTGGCGGCACTGGTTAATCAGTTTCAGTTGTTCCCACATTGGAATACGAGTTTTGCGAGTGGTTGACATGAGCTATCCTCCGTAATTGTAGTGAAATACTCCAGGTATCTTTTCTACAATTGTATCGGATAGGGAATCAGAAAACCATCCGCCCTAATATTTGGCGCTTACTCTTTGCATACCAATTTTCAGATATATGCAAAGATATATTTCAATTTTTATCTCATATTAGAAATCAAGAAGATTGATAAACAATCCGCCCTGCACCGTTCTCGCCTGGAACTCACGCATGATCGGATATGATACAAAGGTCAGATCAGAGAACGGCACACGGTCCGGTGTCTCGCAGACGTAAGCCCACATCGCATCAATGACCATATTTGTGTATTCCTCATCATCGAACAGT
>JBGVDJ010000077.1:0-2297 GCA_045119335.1 Candidatus Choladousia sp.
GGAAAGGCAGGTCAGAGAAAATTATGGAATTCAGACGTTGGAGTGAGGATGCGGTGCTGCAGGAGGATCTCGAGAGGATTGCGGCATCAGAGCAGATTGACTGGGAAAAACTGAGAGGGAAGACTGTAATGATCACGGGAGCGACTGGCCTGATCGGTGGTTTGCTGGCACGGGCACTGGTGTGTGCCGGTGTAGCACGTGGCCTGAATATCCGTGTGCTGGCAGCAGTGCGCAGCAGGGAGAAGGCGGAGAAGATGTTTTCGGAATTCCTGGATGACGGACTGATTCCGGTGGTTTGCGATGTACTCTCACCGATTGAGATCGGAGAACCGGTGCATTATATTTTCCATACTGCCAGTGTGACCGCATCGAAGGATTTTGTGGATCATCCGGTAGAAACAATCTTCACAACACTGAAAGGAACGGAGCATGTACTGGAACTGGCCAGAGAGAAGCAGGTCGAGAGTATGGTGTATCTGTCCTCTATGGAGGCATACGGTGTTGTTGACCCGGACAGATATATTGTAAGAGAAAAAGATTACGGATACATTGATCCACTGCAGGTGCGCAGCAGCTATTCCGAGGGCAAGCGTATGGCAGAGGGAATCTGCGGTGCATATGCGCATGAGTATCAGGTACCGGTTAAAACAGCGCGTCTGGCTCAGACATTCGGAGCAGGAATTGCGCGCAGTGAAAATCGCGTATTTGCACAGTTCGCACACAGCATCATTGACGGAACGGATATTGTTCTGCATACGGACGGCAGCAAAGCTCACTGTTACTGCTACACTTCCGATGCAGTGCTCGGTCTGCTGACCGTACTTCTGCGCGGGAAAGACGGAGAGGCATACAATATCTCAAATGAGGCAACCTTCGGAACTATCCGCGGGATGGCTGAGATGCTGGTGAGTGCTTATCCGGAGAGCGGATCGAAGCTCGTATTTGATATTCCGGAGGATGCCAATCAATTCGGTTATGCGCCGACCTCCCGGATGCTGATCAATTCAGAGAAACTGAATGCACTTGGATGGAAGGCAGAGGTTGGATTGTTGGAGATGTTTGAGCGGTTGATGCGCAGTATGCGGGCATGGGAATAGAGACACGAGATAAGGGTATAAAATTAAGGAAAGAAATAAAGACAAAAGATAATGTTACAAAACAGGGATACAAAATAAAGACATAAGATAATGCTACAAAACAGAGATACAAAATAGAGACATAAGATAATGCTACAAAACAGAGATACAAAATAGAGACATAAGATAACGATACAAAACAGAGATACAGGATAAGGATATAAAAGTATCTATAGCCAAAAAACTTGCGCCTGGACCTTCAAATTTTGATTTTCTGGTATCTGGAAGACTATTTATTTTCCATAGACCCAAATTACGGGTGATTCCGATGAAATTTTTATAGAAATTGGATCTGGCAGTAAGATTTTTTTGCATAGATACTTTTCTATTTCATAGGAAACTTTGGTAGCGTCATATTTTATCTCCTGTAAAAGAATATTCCGCGAGAACCGAATTGCGGTGGAATGGAAGCGAGAACTGAATTGCGGCGAAATGGAAGCGAGAACTGAATTGCGGCGAAATGGAAGATACTTGTAATATAAAAACTTTTCGTATTTTTTCAGCACATGAGGAGCTTTTAAAATCTGAAAGGAATCAGAGCAGGGCAGTTCAATGACCCTTTTCTGATTCCTTTTTTCTCAGTTGACGGTATGACATTTTCAGCAGATGACTTTTCATAACTAAATCAGAAGAGCAGACACCATAAACGCTCTCGCATAACCGAATGAGAAAAGCAGACTCAGTAAACGCTCTCGCATAACCGAATCAAAAGAGCAGACTCGGTAAAAACTCTCGCATAACCGAATCAGAAAAGCAGTCCCCCCATAAACGCTCTCGCATAACCGAATGAGAAAAGCAGACTCAGTAAACGCTCTTGCATAACCGAATGAGAAAAGCAGACTCAGTAAACGCTCTCGCATAACCGAATGAGAAAAGCAGACTCAGTAAACGCTCTTGCATAACCGGATCAGAAAAGCAGACACCGTAAACGCTCTTGCATAACCGAATCAGAAAAGCAGTCCCCCGTAAACGCTCTTCCATAACCGAATCAGGAAAGCAGTCCCCCCGTAAACGCTCTTGCATAACCGAATCAGAAAAGCAGTCCCGCGTAAACGTTCTCTCATAACCGGATCAGAAGAGCAGCTATCCGTAAAAACTCTCCCATAACCAGATCTGAAATTCAATCCCCCATAAATGTACGGATGATTTCTTCGCATGCAT
>JBGVDJ010000078.1:0-20861 GCA_045119335.1 Candidatus Choladousia sp.
ACAGTCGAGACGGTGGCTCTTTTGAAGAAAATGAGCAACCGTAAACCGGATACATGTGTAAAACTTAGTGTAAGTATTGATGAACTTACGGGAGTAAAAAATAGAGAAGGAATATAGGATAATTATATCGGGCACTGCTGATCGCATCAGCAGTGTTTTTCTATTCTTGAAGTTAAAAAGCGGTGTGCGTCTAATGATGATTTAGAGAGATAAAAGTTGTGTGTAAAAATACAAATAGCGCGCAATAATAAAAATACAAGCGCAATATTGACAGGGAATAAATGTAGTGGTAATATGATATACAATAAAGTAGGAGATGTGGAAACGATGGCCGAGATATACAAGTTACCAGGTTCTTCATATGAAGAATTAGTAAAAATAATAAAGGCATATTCTTTTGGGAAAAGTGGTGTTGCAATATCACTAGATGAACTTGTTCAAGCTACGGGGATGTCAAAGCCGGTTATAAGTAGGAACAATGGATTTTTGGTTCAAATAAAATTAATATCAGAAGGAAACAAAAAAGCACCTACAGAATTGTGTAAACAAATGGGGAAAGCATATGAATTAAATATGAGTGAACAGATTCAGAATTGTTGGAATCAAATAATTGATAATGATGAGTTTCTGAGCAGAATGCTTTCCGCAATACAAATAAAAGGAAAGATGAGTAAACTAGAGTTTGTTAATCATATTGTTTTTTCATCTACTGCTGGGAACAGCAATTCGGCAAGAGCAGGAGCGGGAGCGATTATTGAGATATTTAAAATGCTTTCTCTTGTAGAAGAAAAAGAAGGGACTCTCGTGATTGGGACAGGAAAGAAACAATCTGTTAATGAATCAAGGAATGAAATTGACAATAATACTACACCTATAAAAAAGCAAAAAGATGTAGATGTAACAGAAGAAATGAAAGAAAGTGTATTTTCAGAAAAGGAATACTTTATTCAGTCCTATACATTTGAAAATGGTAAAGTGGCTAAAATAATTATTCCGGAAAATGCAAGTAAAGATGATTTGTTGGCATTGCGCGATATGTTGGATATAATATTGAAACGAAAATTCAAATTAAAAAATGAAGATATCTAAAAGTTGTCGTAGCGAGGAAAGGACAGGTTATGAAATACAATGTGTATTGTGACGAAAGTTGTCATTTGAGGTATGATAAATCACCAGTCATGATTTTAGGAGCTGTTTCATGTCCAAGTGAGCATAAAAGAGAAATATTTGAGGATATACGAGCAATTAAAGTCAAGCACGGATTGGACAGTAGATTTGAAATCAAGTGGACTAAGGTATCAGCTTCTAAAGTTGATTTCTATATAGAGGTAATGAATTATTTTTGGGATAATACGTATTTATCGTATAGAGGTTTAGTTGCTTCTGGGAAGGAAGAGTTAAATCATGAGAAATATAACAATGGTGATAGCGATTTGTGGTACTATAAAATGTATTATTTAATGCTTGATCCGATTATTAATCCATTAAATGAGTATCAGATATTAGTTGATATTAAAGATTCAAGAGGGGGAAAAAGAGTTGAAAAACTTCGGGAAGTATTGTGCAATAATAAATATGACTTTAAGCGAGAAGTCATTAAACAAATTGGGCAGATCAATTCTAGAGAATCAGAAATTTTGCAAATAGCTGATTTGATTAATGGTGCAATTGGATTCTACCATAGAAAATTAACGGAAAACCCGGAGGCTAATGAAGGTAAAAAACTATTGGTTAAAGAATTGCAGAAGAAATGCAATTTGGATAGAAATACAGCTAGATGTGAGCAGAAATTTAATCTGTTTATATGGAAGCCAAGAACATAGGGAGGGAAAGTAAATGAGTAAACTAATCCCTATAGACATCAGTAGCCTTGATAAAATAGAAGATATCATGAATAAATGCCATGATGTTTTCAAAGATACAATGACATCAAAGGAAAACAAACCTCTATTTAAGGGAAAGGAAATTATGGTTCCATTAAAATGGTTGGATTATAAGGCGGAAATCTTCTGGCATTCTGCCAGTATTGAACCAAAAGCGAAATTAGATATTCTTCCGTGTAATAATGATATTACTTCATCATTTTGTGGTAATAATTGTATTATGGCGGCGGACTCAATTGTTATAAATGGAGTGGAGCGTGAAAAGTGTATCTATCGAGCTGTTAGAATGAGTTGGATTAAACCTGTCATTGAGATGTACAATGCAGGGGATGCCAGAGTCAAGTATTGGGAAAAAGCACATTCTAACAAAAAGAATAGACTCTATTTAAGATATCAAGAAGAAGAAATAGATTTTCTTATTGTTTTAGAAGAAAAGAGTGAGCAAAGAGTAGTGTTTATTACAGCGTATCCTATTTTTTATTTAAGTGCGAAAAAGGATTATGAGATGGACTATCAGAATTATCTGAAACGTCAAAGCGCGTAAAATAAAAAACCGGTAATCGCTGTGCGAAAACCGGATTCTCCTTCTAAACATGTTAGATGAGTTACATTTATTATAACAAAACTTGCGTTAAAGTCAACCACTTTTTTGATATCCAAAAAAGTTTTGATAAAACGAAAATTTGTTATAACTTAATTATATGGAAAATGCGAATCTTTGATACATATTTTAAATGAATTAAGATAGACGCATAGAAACAGATTAACTTCAATTTTTCAATGTATTATAGAGGAAGAAAGTGCGTAAGATAATACGCAAGTGAATGGGGTGCTTTCATGGGAGAATACAAACCACCTTTTTCAATTACAAATGAGATATTATCATATGTGTCATCTATTTCGGAAAAGATAGGGCGTATTACAGCGACTAGTAATTTAGAATCAAAACCACATTTAAGGAAAAATAATCGTATTAAATCTATTCATTCTTCTTTGAAAGTTGAGGCTAATTCATTATCATTAGGACAGGTTAGAGATGTTATTAATGGTAAGACGGTTCTGGGAGAGCAGAAAGAAATTCAAGAAGTAAAAAATGCATATGCTGCTTACGAAAAATTTTCTGAAATCAATCCATACAGTATACTTGATTTGAAGAAGTTTCATGGTATTATGACCAAATATGCTGTGGAAGAATCTGGTGATTTCCGTCGTGGAGAGGAAGGGGTTTTTAATGGTGATCAGTGTATTTTTATGGCCCCACCTGCGCGATTCGTTCCACAGTTAATGGACGATCTTTTTGAGTGGATGAATGAAGTGAAAAAAAGTGTTCATCCATTGATTCTTAGTAGCGTATTTCATTATGAATTTGTTTTTATCCATCCGTTTTCTGATGGTAATGGCAGAATGGCGAGATTATGGCATACAGCGATTCTTTCAAAATGGAAGCCTGTATTTGAGTATGTTCCAATTGAAAGTCAGATAGAAAAGTTCCAAGAAGAATATTATGATGTGATTGCGAAATGTCATGTGGATGGAGAATCTACAAGTTTTATCGAATTTATGTTATCTCAGATTGATAAAGTTTTGGATGACATTTCTACACAGATTAGTGAGCTAAATGAACAAATTTCAGAATACATTAAGAAAATGCTTGATGTTATGGAATATGATATTCCTTATACAAGCAAAGCAATTATGGAAAAATTGGGGCTGAAATCAAAAGAAGGATTTCGCAGAAATTATTTGCGTCCAGCAATAGATATGAATTTGATTCGTATGACTATTCCGGATAAACCTAATAGTAGAAATCAAAGATATGTAAAGATTTAAATGATGATATATAAGTGAAAAATACAGAGGAAAAAGCTATGGCTATTATTACGGCTTTGATTTCATCAACTATAGGGGCTGGAGGTGCAACTGTATTAGGAAAGCCGTTGGACTGATATTACTATGGCAAGCGAAAAGACAATGATCATTATTTACTGCCGTGGGAGAAATCCTGCGTGCAGTTTTCCTATTTCCCCACTTATTTTTTGCAGTGGTCTTCTCAAAATCGGTCAACGGATATATGATGTGTTTGACCGAAACGGTTCATGGAGGTAACACGATGAACGAACGCTTTTATACCCTGCCGCCAGAGAAGCAGCAAGCCATCATCAATGCAGGCTACCGGGTATTTTCACAAAATTCCTATAAAAACAGTCCCATGAGTGAGATTGCCGCCGAGGCGGGAATCAGCAAATCTCTGCTGTTCCATTATTTTCACAACAAGAAAGAGTTGTACCTGTTCCTGTGGGACAAATGCGCCGAAACGACAATTGAATTTCTGACCAAATATGGGTGCTACGGACAGACGGAGCTGTTTGAGAGCATGGAACGAGGTATGCGGGCGAAAATGGAGATCATTCGCCTGTACCCGGATATGGGCAACTTCACCATCAAGGCATTTTACGAAAAGGATGCAGGGATCAGCGCAGCTATTCAGGAGAGCTATCACAGGTATTTCAACCTGAAAGCGGATAAGACACGCTTGAACCTCGATCCCTCTCAATTCATCCCAGGACTGGACATTCCTATGATGTATCGGGAAATGTATTGGGCTTCGGAGGGCTATCTTTGGGAAATGGTACAGCAGGGCAATGTGGATATAGAGAAAATGGAAAAGGATTTCACAAAACTGATGGCCTTTTGGAAAAGCATCTATCTGCGGAAGGAGTGAGAATCATGGAAGCAATCAAAACAGAGAACCTAACCAAATATTACGGGAAATCCAGAGGTATTATGGATCTGAACCTGTCTGTGGAGCAGGGCGAAGTGTTTGGCTTTATCGGGCCAAACGGTGCGGGAAAATCTACCACCATTCGTACCCTGCTGGGACTGGTATCTCCCACAAAAGGCAGCGCTCAGATTTTCGGGATGGACATGGTAAAGAATAAGGAAACTGTTTTGCAGAAGGTCGGGTATCTTCCGTCGGAAGCGATTTTTTATCCCGGCATGAAGGTAAAGGACATCTTAAAACTATCTGCAGACCTGCGCAAAAAGAATTGTGCAGCCGAAAGTAAATCCCTCTGCGAGCGTTTGCAGTTGGATAGAAACCGAAAGGTAGACGAATTATCCTTTGGCAATCGAAAGAAAGTCGCCATCGTCTGTGCTTTGCAGCATTGTCCGGAGCTTTTGATATTGGATGAACCCACCGGTGGCCTTGACCCGCTGATGCAGCGTGAATTTTTTGAAATCATCCGGGAGCGCAATCAACAGGGAACGACCGTATTTCTTTCCAGCCATATTCTGTCCGAAGTGCAGCATAACTGCTCCCGTGCCGCCATTATTCGGGAAGGCAGAATGATCGCCTGCGACAGTGTGGATACTTTGGCAAAAACAAATGCCAAACGGGTGTCCCTGCGGGGGACTGTTGACCTGACGGATTTGACCGGGATTCGGGATCAGGTTACGGTAGACGGAACCAGCAGCTTCCTGTTCAGCGGCGATATGAACCAACTGCTTCGGCAGCTTTCAGGCGGAGACATCTCCGACATCCATATTTCGGAGCCTGATCTGGAGGAAATCTTCCTGCATTATTATGAAAAGGACGGTGATAGGGTATGACGCTGGTAAAGCACGAATTAAAGCAAGGGAAAAAATCCTTTTTAATATGGACGGCGGCAATCGCCATGCTGCTTGCAGTTTGCGTGTTTTTGTTCCCGGAAATGAAGGGGGAAATGGATGGCATCAGTGATGTATTTGCCTCTATGGGTTCTTTTACGGCGGCCTTTGGTATGGATCGCCTGAATTTCGGCACACTGGTCGGCTTTTATGCCATTGAGTGCGGAAATGTGTTGGGACTTGGCGGTGCGTTTTATGCTGCGCTTTGTGCCGTAGGTATTCTCAGTAAAGAGGAGAAAGAGCGGACTGCCGAATTTCTCCTGCCCCATCCTGTCAGCCGTGTCAGAATCATTACGGAAAAGCTGATTGCTGTTCTGATTCAAATAACAGCGTTGAATCTGATCATCTATGCCATTTCCGTCGGTTCCATGGCCATGATCGGTGAGGAGATTCCCTGGAGAGAAGTAAATCTGTTGCACCTTGCTTACTATCTGCTTCAAATTGAATTGGCGGGCATTTGCTTTGGTATCTCTGCGTTTCTGCGCAAAGGAAGCATCGGCGTGGGACTTGGCATTGCGGTGATGATGTATTTTATGAACCTGATCGCCAACATCGCCGAGGCTGCGGAGTTTCTGAAATACATAACACCTTTCGGATATTGTGAAGGAGCTGATATTGTGAGCAACGGGTGTTTAGATGGAACTTTAATTGCAATCGGTCTTATATTCGGGACAGTTGGAATTGTCGCTGCCTATTGGAAATACATCCGAAAGGATATTCATTCCGCATAAAGAAACCGCTGCAATTTTCATCCTCATGCAGGATGGAAGTTGCAGCGGTTTTTTGTTTTTGAACACCACCGATTCGTTTACAGTACTCTAAAATATTTTCAGCATCAGCAGCTGTTGCTTTTCTGATTTCTGCCATCGTAATCATCAATCCTTTCTCAGGTACAGTGAGTGCTGAAATCGCTCTCTGTACCATAGGTGTTTTGTGAAGATGTTTCTATTATACCATGTAAAAAGAAAAATGCATCGGACAATTTTGCCGGCTTCACTTGGCAGCCTCTGTCGGGGCAAATTAATACTGGAAAATACTTGCAGAGCAGCATTGAAATTCATATAATGAATACAGGAGATTTTTTACAAAGGGGGAAAAGGTATGGAGAGAAAAGCAACTCAATTATTCAGAGCTTCAGCTGTGAAATGGCTCGTAATGTTTGCATTTGTTTTAGCCGTTGCGCTTCCGGGTTCTGGCAAAGCAGTCCGTGCCGCGGGAACTGATACCTATACGGTCAGTGTGAGCGAAGGCTATCTGGCACTGAGAACTGCGAAAGCATATGATGCTTCCAATGAGATCGGCAGACTGTACTCGGGATATACGGTGGAAGTCATGGATTACAGCGACAATACGTACTGGTATGTGTATTCACCGACGCTGGGACAGTACGGATATGTAAACTGCAATTATCTGATCTCTGCGATGGGTTCATCCTGGACGGTGCAGGTGAGCGAAGGTTATCTGGCACTGAGGACCGCGAAGGCATATGATGCCTCCAATGAGATCGGGGAACTGTATTCCGGCGACACGGTCTGGCTGTATGATGCCAGTGATGCGACCTACTGGTATGTTTATTCTCCGAAATACGGGCAGTACGGTTACGTGAATAAGGATTATCTGTACGGAGGCAGTATCGGAGGCTCCTGTGACACAGGGATCGTGAGTGTGAGTGAGGGTTATCTGGCCTTGAGAACGGCGAAGGCATATGATGCAGCAAATGAGATTGGCAAGCTTTACAGCGGCGATATAGTGCAGCTGCTTGATACGAGAGATTCTGCATACTGGTATGTGTATGCGCCGAAGCTTGGCAGAAGCGGATTTGTAAACAAGGATTATCTGGTGGGCGGAAGTGTCTGCGAGACGAGAATTGTAAGTGTCAGCGAGGGTTATCTGGCCTTGAGAACGGCGAAGGCATATGAGGCGGAAAACGAGATCGGTGAACTGTACACGGGTGATACGGTGCAGCTGATCGATACCAGCGATTCCGCATACTGGTACGTGTATTCACCGCGGCTCGGCAAGAGCGGTTTTGTGAACAGGAATTATCTGACCGGCGGCGGTGTAGAGACATGGACAGTCAGTGTGAGTGAAGGATACCTGGCACTGCGAACGGCGAAGGCTTATGATTCTGCCAACGAGATCGGCAAGCTTTACAGCGGAGAGACAGTTCAGGTAATAGAGAAAGATGATTCCGATTACTGGTATGTATATTCTGCCAAACTGGACAGGTATGGATATGTAAATAAGAAGTTCCTTTATTAGAATCGGATCATAGAATCAGATCAGAAAATGAAACTTTTTCTGCCAGCAGGTGCTGTTGCCTGCTGGCAGTTTTTATGGAATTATAAAAACAGTTCCAGAACAAATACTGCCACGCAGCAGGTTACAGCTACAGGAAACAGTCCTGCACCGCACCATGCGAGGACGATTCCGATCAGCAGAGCAGCGGCTCCGGCAACCGGTGACTGTGTTGCATTGATAATAGCCGGGAATGTCATGACTGCCAGAGTTACATAAGGTACGTAGTACAGAAAGGACTGCAGAAAACGGTTCCGGATCTGACTGCGGATCAGTGTCAGGGGCAGTACACGGATAGCGTAGGTAAGTGCTACCATGATGGCTATGTAGATACAGGTATTATGCGTCATGTTCGTTCACCTCTTCCTCCTGCTTTACAGGAAATAGAATAGCTGCCAGTGCGGAGAGGGCAACGGTCAGGATGATCGTGCGCGTTCCGTCGGAAAGTGCGGAGAGCATCGGCAGTATGGTGGAAGCGTAGCTGGCAGCGAAACTCACCAGAACAAGAACGGCCACCACTCTGTTCCTGCGGGCAGGCGGTATGATGACCGCCAGGAACATACCGAACAGGGCAACGCTCAGAGCGCTGACGATCCGGGCCGGAAGCAGGTTGCCTGCAATGATGCCGAGAGCGGTACCGAGAGCCCAGCATGGGGATGCAAACAGCAGTGCGCCAATGGTATACCACGGGTTCAGATAGCCGGGCTGTGCAACGGAGATACCGAAGATCTCATCCGTAATGCAGAATCCGGTCAACAGACGGTGAAGCAGCGGTGTACCGGGAGCAAGACGCTGGCTCAGCGCGCAGCTCATCAGCAGGTAGCGTGCATTTGTCACGATAGTGACAATGGCTACTTCCAGGTATGCAGCATTGGCTGCCATCAGGGTGAAGACTGCGTACTCGCCTGCAGAAGCATTGGTCAGAAGACTGGCCACGAAGCCCTGTAATGCGGTGAGTCCTGCACTGCGGGCGGCGATGCCAAGAGAAAATGCGACAGCCAGATAACCGAGTCCGATCGGGATACCGTCACGCATACCCTGAAGGAGGACCGAAGTATTTCCGGCCAGGGAATAATTTTTTGGATTGTGTTTTGTTGAATTTTTGCTCATTTTGTGTTTCCGCCTTATTTTTACTGTGTGTTTCCATTATAGCACCGAAAAAATATTAGTAAATTAAAACTTGACTGTAAATGCGAGAAAAATGTGTTATACTGATTCGTATATTGGCAAAAGGAGGACACTACATGAAAAGAAAAAAGAAGATGACTTTCCAGTTACCAAAGCTCAGATGGCTGAACTTTCTGCTGTTGACCATTGCAGGTCTGATCAATGCGTTCGGAGTGACCATATTTCTGTATCCGGTCAATCTGTATGACAGCGGAATATCCGGTACTTCCATGCTGCTGGCGCAGGTGACACCGGATTATCTGCAATTGTCGTTCTTCCTGATTCTCCTGAATATCCCGCTGTTTCTGTTTGGTTTGAAACGGCAGGGTGCTTCTTTTACGATCTACTCTGTTTATGCTGTCATGATCTATTCCCTTGGTACGTGGCTGATCACAGATGTGTTTCCGGTGGATGTCAGTATGGTCTCGCCTCTGGCGGGGAAGGATCTGCTTCTGTGTGCGATCTTCGGAGGACTGATTTCCGGTGTGGGAAGCGGTATGACGATCCGGTTCGGCGGAGCCATTGATGGAATTGAAGTAATGGCGGTTATTTTTGCAAAGAAGATCGGTCTGACCGTAGGAACCTTTGTTATGATCTACAATGTGGCTCTGTACATTATATGTGGTCTTGTCCTGGGAAGCTGGATTCTTCCACTGTACTCTATCGTTACGTATGCGGCAGCCCTGAAGGCGGTTGACTTTGTAGTGGAAGGTATCGATCGATCCAAGGCAGCAATGATCGTGACGGGCTGTCCGGACGAAATCTGTGCAGCGCTTTCCGAACGGTTTGAATCGGGAATGACAAAGATCGAGGCGAGAGGCGGTTTCTCCAACGCATCCAAGACCATGATCTACTTTGTAGTGAATCGTTTTCAGATTGCACAGATGAAAAATATAGTGCATGATCTGGATCCGGCTGCATATATTACGATCAGTGAAGTGGCGGATGTGTTTAAGGCGAACATGGATAAACATTAGAGTACATACTATATGGAAGGTTTGGATATGGCGGTGGATCTACAGCGCTCAGAGGACGGAAAGAAACTGCAGCAGACGATTGATACGGATGCGGCGGGCGTGATACTGGAACGGTATCTGCGTAACCGGCTGAATTTCACAAAAGCGCAGATAAAGAGTATGAAATTCCGGAAAAACGGACTGCAGGTAAACGGCGCGCGTGTGCGTGTCAGTTATGTACTGCAGGAGGGGGATATTCTGGAAGTACAGCTGGAAGATAAGAACTGTGCATCCGGTCAGATGGTGCCGTCGCCGGGGGCACTCGATATTCTGTATGAGGATCAGGATCTGATCGCTGTATGGAAAGAGGCCGGACTGGTTCTGCATCCTTCGCATGGTCATTATCAGGATACGCTGGCTAACCGGCTCCATGCGTATTATCAGGAGCGGGGAGAGCAGGTGATGATCCGCAGTATCGGGCGGCTGGATCGTGATACAGAGGGAATCGTTGTGTTTGCCAGAAATCAGGTCGCGGCCGCCAGACTGTGGAAGCAGAAAGAGACAGGCGGGTTCTGGAAGGAGTATCTGGCTGTCTGCGAAGGTGTGATGAAGGAGGCAGAATCCGCAGCAGTGCAGGAAGAACGGGGAAGTGCGGCAGTACGGGAAGAAGTCGGAAGTGCAGCAGTACGGGAAGAAATCGGAAGCGCAGCAGTACGGGAAGAAATCAGAAGTGCGGCAGTACAGGAAAACCCATGTATCCGGTGCCCTGCAGACGGCATTGGCGGATTGGACAGGATGGAGCCTCAGAAGCTGGATGAACTGTGCCGGGATAAGATCTGGAGTACGATCAAAGCTCCCATCGGAAAAATGCCGGGAGAGCTGATGAAGATGTGCGTTACACCGGATGGGGATCCGGCAGTCACACATTACCAGATACTGGGAGTGCAGGAGGGGAATACCCTGGTGCGGGTTCGTATTGAGACGGGACGTACACATCAGATCCGTGTGCATATGGCATCCATCGGACATCCGCTCGTGCATGATATTCTGTATGGAAACGACCGGACAGAGTCAGAGCATGAGTCCGACGAAAAAAGTATGTGCTGTGAAACAAAAAAGAACGGAACATGGATGAATGTACGTTCCGGATATGATTTAAACGAAAATGGAGAGATGCGGATGAGGCTCACTGCCTGGAGGGCAGAGCTTCGTCAGCCGTTTACAGGGGAGCTGATCAGGCTGTGGCACACATTGCCTTGACAGCTTCCTTTTTTTGGATTACTATTGTTCACAATATGAACAGTTCGTAAGACGAACAATCTGCGACCGATGACATGAAAAAGCAGGGGGAAAACAATCAAATATGAAAAAAGAAATTTTGAATCAGGTTAACGGAGTTGTTCTGGCTGTACTGTACCGCGCCTTTCGGGTGCTGTATCGGGATGACAGCCGGATAAAAGAAGAAATTGACAGCTGGCCGGACGGACTGACATTGAAGCTGGTGTGCGGACCGGGTGGTGCTGTACTGGCTATACGCAGGGATGCGGATCACGGAGTTATTCGGCTGAAACGTGCACAGCATACCGCGATCACTATGCGATTTAAATCGGTGGAAGGTGCATTCCGGCTGCTGAGCGGCCAGATCGGCGTGGCCGAAGGATATGCGAAGCATCTGTTCTCTCTGGAAGGAGATATTTTCCAGAGTATGAGCTTTGTGCGCTGTGTTGATTACCTGGAGGCATATCTGTTTCCGAAGTTCATAACGAAGCGCATTCTGAAAGAGATTCCGGAGAAACAGGTGAGTTCCCTGCAGGTATATACACAGGTATTGCTGGAGAATGTACACTGACATCTGGGGCTCTGTGTATACAGAGAAGAGCCGTCAGGACTGTGGATTTCAGAAAGAAAATCAGAAAAGCAAATTTCAGATAATGAATGATAAATCGACCGGGAGGATAATGACGTGAAATATTTTGAATTTACAAACCCGACCAAGCTCTGCTCAGGCAACGGTGCAGTTGATAATCTTGCATATGAGCTTGAAATACTGGGGGTATCCCATCCGATGATTCTGAGTGATTCCATGCTGGCCAGAATCGGTACACTGAAGCTGGTCACGGATGCACTCGGTGAAATGAAGATTGGCCGGATCTTTACCGATATTCCGCGGGACAGCAGTGTAGATACGGTGAATCAGATCGCAAAGGAATACCGCGAATTCGGATGCGATGCCCTGGTAGCAGTGGGCGGCGGCAGCGTGCTCGATACCGCCAAAGGAGTCCGGCTTCTGATCGGACAGGAGGCAGATGATCTGCTGCACCTGATGGGGTGTGAGTGTCTGCCGAAGGGAAAACCGGTTCCGTTTGTAGCGATTCCGACGACTGCCGGAACAGGAAGCGAGACAACTGCTGTAGCAGTTATCAAAAATTCAGCACTGAATATCAAGATGGAATACATTTCTCAGCAGCTTCTGCCGGATACGGCGATTCTCGACCCGCGTATGACACAGACACTTCCTCCGAGAATCACGGCATCCACCGGTATGGATACGCTCTGTCATGCGATCGAGGCATACAGTTGTCTGCAGAAGAATCCGGTCAGCGATGCGTATGCGGTGAGTGCGATCGATCTTGTGCGCAGAAATCTGGTGCGTGCCGTACGGTTCGGCTCCTCCAAAGAGGCACGTCTCAGTATGGCTAATGCCAGCTTTCTGGCAGGAGCAGCATTCAGCAACAGTATGGTAGGGGTGGTGCATGCCATCGGGCATGCGCTGGGCGGAGTCTGCCATGTGCCGCACGGAGATGCAATGAATATTCTTCTTCCGGCAGGAATGTTATTTAACAGGAAAGTCTGCCGGGAGACAT
Source organism: Candidatus Choladousia sp. (assembly GCA_045119335.1). Lineage (GTDB taxonomy): Bacteria > Bacillota > Clostridia > Lachnospirales > Lachnospiraceae > Choladousia. Next base: position 12,835 of record JBGVDJ010000078.1, read on the forward strand.
ACAGTGAACTGCTGCTGCATCTGGCAGGTCCGGAGGTGTATCTGCAGACACCGAAACAGAAGCGTGCCGAGCGTGCGATCGCAGAAGTGATCCGCCTGCGGAAGCAGATGCATACACTGACCGGGCTTCCGATGAGGCTGAGGGATGCCGGTGTGGATCCGGCTATGTTCCCGGAGGTGGCGAAGACAGCACTGAACGACGGAGCAGTGATCGTGAATCCGCGTCAGGTAACGTATGAGGCAGTGATCCGGATTCTTGAGGTATGTTATTAAAGAGCGGGAGACATTCGGTCTGTTTTGTGGTAAGATAACAGCATCAGTGATCAGAGAGCCATGCTGCTTTCGGGAAGCTGATACTGTTGAATATATTTTATGGAATGACATCGCCTGGAAGATCAGAGCGGTGAGAGGTAAATGAGTATGGAGATAGAGGTACTTGTAAAAAAACAGAGATCATATTTCGATAAAGGAAAGACAAGAAATATATCCTGGCGTATCGGTGCACTGCAGACACTGCGTCGTGCGATTCTGAATAACAGAGAAGAGATTGAAGCAGCACTTCGTGCGGATCTTGGAAAGTCACCGATGGAATCCTATATGTGTGAGACCGGAATGGTGCTCAGCGAGCTGAATTATATGCTGCGTCATCTGCGTGGATTTGCAAAGAACCGGCATGTTCCGACTCCTCTGGCACAGTTTCATTCGAAGAGCTTCAGATCTCCGGAACCGTACGGTGTTGTCCTGATCATGTCGCCGTGGAATTATCCGTTCATGCTGGCAGTAGAGCCGCTGATCGGAGCGATCGCAGCCGGCAACTGTGCTGTGGTCAAACCGAGTGCATATGCACCGGCAACGTCGGCTGTGATCGAGAAGCTGATCAACGAATGTTTTGCACCTCATTTTGTCAGTGTCGTTCAGGGTGGGCGTGCGGAAAATGAAGCACTTCTGGAACAGCGCTTTGATTTTATTTTCTTTACAGGAAGTGTATCTGTCGGCGAGCTGGTCATGGAGAAAGCTTCCAAAAATCTGACACCGGTGTGTCTGGAACTGGGCGGAAAGAGTCCCTGTATTGTCGACCGCACGGCCAATATCAAGGTAGCTGCGAAGCGGATCGTGTTCGGTAAATACCTGAACCTTGGTCAGACATGTGTTGCGCCGGATTATCTGTTCGTACATGAGGATGTGAAGGAGAAGCTGCTGAATGAGATAGAGAAGTGTATCCGCAGACAGTTCGGCTGTGATCCGCTGGCAAACAGCAATTATGGAAAGATGATCAACGCAAAACACTTTTCACGTGTATGCGGTCTGATCGAGAATGAAGACATCCGTGTGGGCGGCCGAACGAACCGTGAGACATTGCAGATTGAACCGACCGTGCTGGATCATGTTTCGCCTTCGAGTCCGATCATGCAGGAGGAGATTTTCGGACCGGTACTTCCGGTCATGACCTTCCATGATATTTCCGAGGTAATCTCCTTCGTGACACGGCGTGAGAAACCGCTGGCACTGTATCTGTTCACGACCAGCCGTGCCACTGAGAAGAAGGTGCTGAAATACTGCAGCTTCGGAGGCGGCTGCATCAATGACACGATCATTCATCTGGCTACGAGTCAGATGGGATTCGGCGGAGTCGGCGGAAGTGGTATGGGAAGCTATCACGGCAAAGAAAGTTTTGAGACATTCAGCCATCGCAGAAGCATCGTGAAGAAATACAACTGGATTGATCTGCCCATGCGTTATCAGCCGTATAAGGGATGGAAGAAGCTGATGGTGGAGATGTTCCTGCGCTAGCGGCAGACATTAGGATATAGGAAGATGATACCCGGTACATGCCGGGTATTTCTTGTTTTTTATATTAAACGAAAGTTCTGGAACGAAGTTTTCTATGAAGAACACTTCAGCGGGGACTGCACTGCGGTGGGACAGAAAATCCTGATGATAAAACAAAACAAAAAGATAGATATTTCTGCCAGGGAATGATATGATGTCGGGGTGGAATCATATCTGAAAAAGCAAAGTCAGAAGGAGGCATTATGGAAATCAGAACCTTTCTCGATTTTCTCGCAATTGCGGAGAAACTTAAATGCAACACACGTCACTCCTGGACCTCGTCAGGACGGCATGAGAGCGTTGCAGAGCACAGCTGGAGGCTGGCCCTGATGGCACTTCTGCTGAAGGATGAACTGCCGGAGATTGATATGACGAAGGTAATCCGGATGTGCCTTATTCATGATATGGGAGAGGCAGTGACCGGTGATATTCCGGCATTTGTCAAGACAGAAAAGGATACGGAAGTGGAGGCAAATGCAGTGGAGACACTGCTGCAGCATCTTCCTCAGCCTCAGCGCGGAGAACTCACAGCCCTCTTTGCAGAGATGGATGCACTCGAAACACGGGAGGCGAAGCTGTACAAGGCATTAGACAAGCTGGAAGCGCTGATTCAGCACAACGAGGCGGATCTGTCGACCTGGCTGCCTCTGGAGTATGACCTGCAGATGAAATACGGGACAGAAGAATGTGAATTTCATGAATATATAAAGAAGCTTCGGGATATAGTCCGTGAAGATTCACGCGTGAAGGCAGGAATGAAGAGTCCGGCAGAGGAGTCTGTATGAAGGACAGGTGGGAAAAATCCGGCGAAGAATTTACGGAAAAGCGGGAACAGAAGAATCTGCAGAAGAGCAGGAATGAAGAGTCCGGCAGAAGAATCTGCGGAAAAGCAGGAATGAAGAGCCCGGCAGAAGAATCTGCGAAAAGACGGAAACAGTGGTTTGCATGAAGAAGATGCACCGCAGCCCTCACAGCTGCATAGACAAAAGTAAGGACATGAAACAGGAGAAAAGTGATGCAGAAAGAATATATTGTAGTGGCGAAATTTGGCGGAAGCTCACTGGCGGATGCACAGCAGTTCCGGAAGGTAAAAGAAATCATAGAAAGCAATCCGGCCAGGCGGTACGTGGTACCGTCCGCACCGGGCAGACGAAGCAGCACCGATGCGAAAGTAACGGATATGCTGTATCAGTGCTATGACCAGGCCAGCCATGGCCGCGCATATATCAGTCTGCTGAATCAGATAAAGGCACGATATCAGGAGATCATTGACGAACTGGGACTGGATGTGTCACTGGAAAGAGAATTTGCAGTGATCGAACAGGCATTTCTTGGCCAGGCCGGGGAGCAGTATGCAGCTTCACGCGGCGAGTATCTGAACGGAATTCTGCTGGCAGCATGGCTCGGTTATGAATTTGTAGATGCAGCGGAGGTGGTGCGCTTCAGCAGGGATGGCGAATTTGAGGATGAGCGTACCAACTTCTTTCTGAAGGAGAGACTCTCAAGGACAGAACGGGCAGTCATCCCGGGATTTTACGGTGCTGACGATGCGGGCAATATTCATACCTTTTCCCGCGGCGGTTCTGATGTGAGCGGAGCGATCGTATCGCGAGCTGTGCTGGCTGATCTGTATGAGAACTGGACAGACGTATCAGGATTTCTTCTGGCGGATCCTGGTATCATTGACAACCCGAAAAAAATTGATGCCATGACATTCTCCGAGCTGCGCGAGCTTTCCTACCGGGGTGCGACCGTACTGCATGAGGAGGCTGTTTATCCGGTGAGAAGAGAAGGCATTTCCATTCATATCCGAAATACCAATGCACCGGAGGAGAGAGGAACCGTCATCAGCCGTCAGATCCGTCCGGAGGATGAAGTGCCGATTACCGGAATCGCCGGCAAGAAGAATTTCGTGGCAGTCAGCATTGCCAAGAACCGTATGAATGCACAGGCAGGTTTCTGCAAAAAGCTGCTGGAGGCATTTGAAGAGAATGATATTACTTTTGAACATCTGCCGTCCGGCATTGATACGATTTCTGTTATTCTTCCGAAAGAAGAATATACGCAGAAGGAAGATTCCATTATGGAATCTCTCAACCGTCTGCTTCAGCCTGATAAGATCAGTGTCGATCCTGATCTGGCTCTTGTGACTGTGGTAGGCAAGGGAATGCGTTCCGTCAGCGGTATTGCCGCCAGGTTCTTCTCCTGTCTCGGTGAGGCCAGCGTTAATATTAAAATGATCGATATGGGATCCAACGAGATCAACTGTACCATCGGTGTGAAAAATGATGATTTCGAGGCTGCTATCCGGGCGCTTTACCATGCGCTGGTAGTGTAGGAAATCCGATCAGATATCTTCAACAGCAGACGGGGCAGGCCGTCTGTTCGGCTGTGTAATGGACATAAAAAGAACAGAACATTTCTGTTCTCAAAATAATTTCAGAATAAAATGAGGCGGAGGATAATCCCCCGCCTTATTTTGTACCTGCAGAATCATTCGATTTTCAGAACGTTAGTCTTCCAGTCGATCCCGGATGTAACGTTCCAGCATATCTATCGTGCGTTCAATGCCGAGCCGGCTGCTGTTTACAGACAGATCATAATTTCTTGAATCGCCCCACTTGCATTTGCAGTAGTAATTGTGGTAGCTCTTGCGCTGCCAGTCCTCTTTGTGTATCAGCTGGCGCGCTTCTTCATCGGAGAGCTGATATTTTTCACGGACACGTTTCAGTTTGCAGGGATAATCACCCAGTACAAAGATGGAGATCAGTCCGGAATAATCCTTGAGTACCGTCTCAGCGCACCGGCCGACGATCACAAAGGATTTGCCTTCTTCTGCCATTTTTTTCAGAAAATCGAACTGCATATATGCAACATTCTCATGCATGGAATTCGAATATCCACGGACAGTTCTTGAAAAAAGTTTGTATTTCGGTTTCTCATCGTATTTCTCGAGATGCGTTTTGTCCACGCTCTTTTCTCCTGCCACGCACTCAAGAAGGTTGCTGTCATACAGCGGAAGGTCAAACCGTTTCGCGATCGCCTCTGCGATCACATGTCCGCCGCTGCCAAATTCACGTCCTACAGAAATAATCACCTGCTTTTCCATATGTTCTTTCCCCCTTTAAAAATATCTGACATAAATGCAGATCATTGCAAGAAACATAACAAGAACAGTAGCCGGTACCATGACCTTGCAGTATTTGCCCCAGCCGATCATATGACCGTTCTTGGCTGCGACAGAGATTCCGACTACGTTTGCAGATGCGCCGATCGGTGTTGCGCTTCCGCCGATATCTGTTCCGATTGCAAGAGCCCAGGAAAGTACACCCAGATCAACTCCCTGTGTCTGAGCGAGACTGCGGATGACAGGAATCATGGTCGCAGCGAACGGGATGTTGTCGATAAATGCACTTGCGATCGCGGAGATCCACAGTACAATGGCGATCATCAGCATTACATTGTTTCCACTGATCTTTGCAATGAAATTGGCGATGATCACGAGAATTCCCGTCTGCTCCAGACCGCCTACAACAATGAACAGACCGATAAAGAACAGCAGTGTCTTGTAATCGACTTTTTTCACGAGAATCACTGCATCCCTGCCCGAAGTGAGCAGTGTTACTACTCCAATGATAGTTCCAATCGTGGCAACTGTCAATCCCGTCTGTGCATGTGTTACGAGCATTACGACAGCAGCGGCAAAAATCACACAGCTGACTGCAAAATCCTTTTTGCTTGCAATGGCGCTTTTCGGATCCAGACTGCCGGCGGTCGCTTCCGCGCAGCCGCCGGAAAGTTCTTTGCGGAAGCAGAAATAGAAGTAGACCAGAATGAATACGAGGCAGATAGCTGCAATCACACCTGTATTTTTGACAAAGTCAGCAAATGTATAATTGAGCGATGTACCAATAATGATGTTTGGCGGATCTCCGCACATGGTTGCCGAGCCGCCGAGGTTTGCACAGAAGATTTCGGCCAGAATCAGCGGTACCGGACTGAAACTCAGAAGCTGTGCCAGTTCCACTGTGACTGCGGCGAGGAAAAGAATTACCGTAATACTGTCAATGAACATTGCCAGTACAAAGGACATTACCATAAATGTGATAAAAATCCGGGTCGTTTTATATTTGACAGCTCTGGCAATACACAGGCAGAGCCAACGGAAGAATCCGGCACGGCCCATACCCTCTACCATCAGCATCATACCGGTGATGAACAGGATGGTCGCCCAGTTGATTCCGGCAGATTCCTCGGCTGCCTCACCGGCCTCGTACCAGAATTGCGGCGTCAGAAAACAACGCAGATTCAGCGTTTCCAAAATGGCGGAAGAATCGTGCATCAGCACACCAAATACCAGAGTGAGCATCAGAATTCCGCACCCCATTGATACGAGATGACGTTCGATCTTTTCAGATACAATTAACAGAAACATTACCAGAAATATTACAACAGCAGTGATCTGTGTTATCATATTTTATCCTCCTTGTTTTTTCTCCATACAGACAGAACCGGAACCTTCAGGCTGTCCGGGTGTGTGCGTTTTCTGATCTGCATGTAAAATATCCATGCCTGCGCATGAAAAATCAGCATATTGTGCACACGGATCGATCAATGGTCACACACGGTGTTTCTGCCCATCCTGCTGATGGACATAGCACATGATAATTGCGATGCTTTGGTTGTGAAGTCCGTTGATCTGGGTTTCCAGAAAGCGGTATGCAGGTCTGAAAGAAATTTTTATCAAAGAAAAAGCGGTCAGGGAAGCATATTTGTCCGAATCGTCACAGTCTTCCTGCGCTGCAGCAAAATGTATGGCATTTCGTGTGTCCAGCAATTCCTCCATACAGCCGGCAGTGTCCGGAATGCATCTGATTTTTTTCGGGACATGAGGCAGTGCATTGATTTCTGCGGACGCAAAAAAGGAATCTGTTCTGATCTCAGCAGAATACATTCCGGCAAGCAGAAATATCATTGTGAAAATGATACAGTAGAACTTTTTGAACCTCAGCTTTTTCGACCAATTTTTCATAAAAATACCCCCGCGAAAGAATAACAGATTTGGGGAAGTGTTTCAATCGCCTTTTTGCACACTATTTCCCCTGAATTTATTGAAAGTTTCGTCAAAATCACTTGTGGCAGATCCTGTATACAAACTTCATCGCAGCAGGGTGGATTGATGCTGCTCCGTATCACCGGAAACCTTTGGTGATACGGAACAGTATTTTCGAAACTATCAGATAAAATGTATCTTAAATAATATATGTATAATATGTAATGATAAGGAATATTTAATTAACATGAGTTCATAAAGGCTTATAATTGCAATGTGATGAATTGCATTTCCTGCGGGAGAGATTGAGCGACAGGAGAAGAAGCGGATGTGGTGAAGCGTTGGATTGGTAATGGAGAGTGCACAGAAGTGTATCAATGATATAAAGCATGGAAGATATAGGCAGAGTGTGGATGAGAATCAGATGGCGAGCAGTATGTCATCGGGGTCTCATCCATTTTGTTTTGCAATAAAGATGTTCTTGATCAATATAAAAAATATTTGACTATTGGTGTGACTATAAATATAAGAAGAAATTCATTCGGCAAGTAAAGAATGAGAAGCTGGATTTATTGATAAATGATTTCGAATATCTGAAAAGGGAACAAAATGAGGCAGGAAAAGGCAGGGGAAGGGGATTCAAAACTTGACAAGCTTTTTGGGGGATGCTATCATCCATATGAATCATACACTTTAGCGAGTTTATGTGCCTGTATTATAGTGTTAGAGTATTGCTTATAAAGTATAAGCAATAAAAAAAATAGAATAGATAAGTTATATATTAAAATCGTATTGATTAATACTTACAGTGGGTGAACAGTCAGGTCATCATTGATAAATGTGCAAAATGATAAACAAAATTCCATATAAGGCAGGGGAGTAAATATAGTGAAGAAGAATTACATAATTGCAGTTGTTGGAACCGGATATGTGGGATTATGAATAGCCACGCTTCTGTCTCAGCATCATAAAGTCTATGCCGTGGATATTATTTCGAAAAAAGTAGAACTCATTAAAATTAGAAAGTTTCCGATTCAGGATGAGCATATCGAAAAGTATTTGGCTGAAAAGGAACTGGATCTGACTGCAACACTGGATGCAAAGGAAGCACATGGTAATACCAATTTTGTTGTAATAGCTGCGCC
>JBGVDJ010000079.1:0-37297 GCA_045119335.1 Candidatus Choladousia sp.
CAGATTTGGATCCAAGAATGGCAAAAATCCTTGATATTTTCAGTAATTTTAAGGAGGTGTAACCGTGTCTATCTGTCCGAAGAATAAATCTTCCAAAGCAAGAAGAGATAAGAGAAGAGCTAACTGGAAAATGTCTGCTCCGACTCTTGTAAAATGTGCAAAATGTGGCGAGCTGATGCTTCCGCACAGAGTTTGCAAGGCTTGTGGAACTTACAACAAAAAAGAGATCATCGCTATGGATTAATTTAATTTCTGGTGATACTGAGGGCGTCTTTGGAATAAAGATGCCTTTTCTTTTGTCCGGATATTTTTCTGTTGCTTTTTAGAATGATGTTTAGTATATTAGGTAATAGAAATGCAGGAGGAATTAATATGAGTGAAGTAGTCCGTGTAGTAGTCGATGCCATGGGCGGCGATAACGCACCTGGAGAAATCGTAAAAGGTGCTGTACAGGCCGTTAACAAGCATGACAATATTCACGTGATCCTGACAGGACTCAAGGATGCGATAGAAGCAGAGCTTGGCAAATACCAGTATCCGGCTGACAGGATCGAGGTTGTGCATACATCCATGGTGATTGAGACGGCAGAACCGCCAGTAGCGGCGATTCGGACCAAGAAGGATTCATCCATCGTCGTAGGTCTGATGATGGTGCGCCGCGGTGAAGCAGATGCGTTTGTGTCGGCTGGCAGTACAGGCGCGGTTCTCGTTGGTGGTCAGACGATTGTTGGCCGCATCAAAGGTATTGAGCGTCCGGCTCTGGCACCTCTGATCCCGACGAAGGACGGAGTTTCCCTTCTGATTGACTGTGGGGCCAATGTCGATGCACGTTCTTCCCATCTGGTGCAGTTTGCAAAGATGGGATCCGTTTATATGGAGAGTGTTCTCGGAGTCAAAAATCCGAGAGTCGGAATCGTGAATATCGGTGCAGAAGAGGAAAAAGGAAATGCACTCGTGAAAGAGACATTCCCGCTGCTGAAGCAGTGCGATGATATCAATTTTATCGGCAGTGTGGAGGCGAGAGAGATTCCGGCAGGCGCATGTGACGTAGTCGTATGTGAGGCATTTGTCGGAAATGTTATTTTGAAACTGTACGAGGGTGTCGGAGGAACATTGATCAAAATGGTCAAAGGTTCTCTGATGGAGAACCTGAGAAGCAAGATCGGTGCGCTCCTGATCAAGCCGTCACTGAAACGTACACTGAAAGCATTTGATGCCAGCCAGTATGGCGGCGCTCCGCTGCTGGGTCTGAAGGGACTGGTGGTGAAGACACATGGAAGTTCCAAAGCGATCGAGGTCGAGAATTCCATTTACCAGTGTGTTCAGTTCAAAGAACAGCAGATCAATGAAAAGATCAAAGAGCATATCAAAATTGAAGATGTCAATAAGGAGAGAGTTTAAGTCATGGAATTTGAAAAATTACAGAACATTATTGCGGAAGTACTGAATGTTGACGCGGATGAAATTACATCGGAAACTACTTTTGTAGACGATCTTGGAGCTGATTCTCTTGATGTATTTCAGATTATTATGGGAATTGAGGAAGAATTCGATATAGAGATTCCGAACGAGAAGGCTGAGACCATTGTCACAGTGGGAGATGCTGCAGAGGCAATCAAAAGCGCATTAGGTTAACTCAGAGGGGAGGCTGCAAAGCCTCCTTTTTGCAAGGCGGCCGTTTGGTGCAGGAGAAAGAAAATGCAGAATGCGCAGTAAATACGCCGCGTCAGGAAAATGAGGAATGCGCAGTAAATATGCTGCGGCAGGAAAGTGAGAAATGCGCAGCAAATGCGCTGCGTCAGGAAAATGAGGAATGCGCAGTAAATGCGCTGCAGGAGGAAAAATGGCGGAATTCAGATTGAAAGAACTGGAACAGAAAATTGGCTATACATTCAGAAATCCAATGCTGCTGCGTCAGGCTATGTGCCACAGCTCCTATGCAAACGAGCATCGCAATCAGTCGATTCATGACAATGAACGTCTGGAATTTCTCGGGGATGCGGTTCTGGAGGTGATCAGCAGTGATTTTCTGTTTCATCATTATCCGGAAATGCCGGAGGGCAAGCTGACAAAGCTGCGTGCCAGCATTGTGTGTGAGCCGACACTGGCGCTGTGCGCAGCGGAGATCAACCTGAGCAATTATCTGCTGCTTGGCAAGGGGGAGGAGCATACAGGAGGACGTACGCGTAATTCTATCGTTTCAGATGCAATGGAAGCATTGATCGGAGCGATTTATCTGGATGGTGGTTTTGCTAATGCAAAAGAGTTTGTTGAGCGTTTTGTGCTCACTGATATCGAACATAAGAAGCTCTTTTATGATAGCAAGACTATTCTGCAGGAGATAGTGCAGCGGGATTATAAGGAAGAAGAGGTCCGGTATGTGATTACGGGAGAGTCTGGCCCGGATCATGCCAAGACGTTCGAAGTGGAAGTGAGAATCGGAGCTATGGTAGCCGGTACCGGATGCGGAAGCACGAAGAAGGCTGCGGAGCAGGAGGCTGCTTACCGTGCGATCATCGGATTGAAAGGGAATAACAGCTGAGTATGTATCTGAAAAGTATTGAAGTACACGGATTTAAATCATTTGCAAATAAAATAGTGTTCCAGTTCCATAATGGTATTACGGCGATCGTCGGACCGAACGGAAGCGGAAAGAGCAACGTTGCAGATGCAGTGCGCTGGGTGCTTGGTGAGCAGAGTGCAAAGTCGCTTCGTGGTGCAAGTATGCAGGACGTTATCTTTGCAGGAACAGAGACGAGAAAGCCGCTCGGATATGCATCCGTTTCCATTACGCTGGATAATTCTGACCACAAGCTTGCGGTATCCTATGATGAGGTCACGGTGACGCGCCGTGTGTATCGCTCCGGTGAGAGTGAATACCTGATCAATGGAACACAGGTGCGGCTGAAGGATATCAATGAACTGTTCTACGATACCGGTATCGGTAAAGAAGGGTATTCTATTATCGGACAGGGTCAGATCGAGAAAATCCTGAGCGGTAAACCGGAGGAGCGGCGTGAACTGTTCGATGAGGCAGCAGGTATTGTAAAATTCAAGCGAAGAAAACATACTGCCCAGAAAAAGCTGGAGGCGGAGAAGCAGAATCTGGTCCGCGTTAACGATATTCTGACCGAGCTGACCAGACAGCTGGGACCGCTGCAGAAGCAGGCGGAATCAGCGAAGATATATCTGCAGAAGAGGGACGAACTGAAGGTTTATGATGTGAACCTGTTCCTTCTGGAATTTGAGCGCATTCGTAAGGAAATGCTGGAGGTACAGGAGAAGCAGGAACTGGCAGAGTCACAGCTTGCGGATACCCGCAGTGAATATGAACAGGCAAAGCAGGAATATGAGCAGCTGGAGGCAGAGATCGAACAGCTGGAGGGAGTACTGCAGGAAAAGCGTGAGAGTGTTACGCAGGGACAGCTGCGGAGACAGCAGTTCGAGAATCAGATTCAGCTTCTGCATGAGCAGATCAATACGGCAAGAGCCAGTGATGAACATCTGAAAGCACGTATTACTGCTATTGAGCAGCAGATGGAGGAACGGACACAGCAGGAATCTGCTTCTCAGAGAGAACTGGAGGTCCTGAAGAATGAGCTTTCGGAGGCTTCGGAACAGGAACAGAAAGCGAACGAACAGTATGATGTACTGAATCTGGAAATCACTCTGCTGGAGCAGAAGATTGAAAGCGGCAAGAGTGATATTATTGAACTGCTGAACCGGAGAGCATCTGTCAAGGCGAGAATGCAGCGCTATGATACGATGCTGGAACAGACGGAAATCCGCAAGGCTCAGGTCTCTCAGGAGGCATTGAAACTGAAGAGTGAGGAAGCTGAACAGGCAGTTGTGCTTCAGGAAATTCAGGATGAGTACGACGAAGTCAGCGCGCGGATCGAGACACTTACCGAACGCAGTGAAGCAGTGAATGAGACGCTTTCTGCGGTACAGCAGGAGCTGACGGAGAAGAATCATCAAATCGACCAGGAACAGACGGAATACCACAGAGAGTTTTCCAGACTGGAATCGCTGAAGAATATTGCAGAGCGATACGACGGATACGGCAACAGTATTCGCCGTGTCATGGAGCAGAAAGACAGACAGCCGGGGATTCTCGGTGTTGTAGCTGATATCATTAAGGTTGAGAAAGAATATGAAGTGGCTGTGGAGACAGCACTTGGAGGCAGTATTCAGAATATCGTTACAGATACGGAAGAGACTGCAAAGCGCCAGATTGAGTTCCTGAAGCGCAACAAGTTCGGACGTGCCACATTCCTGCCGCTGTCCGGCATTTCCGGAAAGGGGGGGATCTCCAGTCCGCAGGCATTGAAGGAACACGGTGTGGTAGGTCTGGCCAGTGCACTGGTCCATGCGGACGCGAAATATTCGGAGCTGATCTCTTTCCTGCTTGGCAAGACCGTTGTGGTGGATCAGATTGACAATGCAATTGCCCTGGCCAGAAAGTACAAGCATTCTCTCCGAATTGTCACCAAGGATGGAGAACTTCTGAATCCGGGCGGTTCCATGAGCGGCGGTGCATTCAAAAATTCCAGCAACCTGCTGGGAAGAAGAAGAGAGATTGAGGAACTGGAGCAGAAGGTGAAGAATCGCAGAGTGCTTCTTGACCGGCTTCAGAAGGAAATAGATATTTGCCGTACGGACCGCAACAGAATGCGCGACGAGATCGTCCGTCTGAAGGATGACCTGCAGCGGGAATATCTTGCCCAGAATACGGCGAAGATGAAGCTGAATGAACTGAATGAGAAAACAGGAAGCACTTCGCAGGTCTATAAGAGACTTCGCAGTGAGAGCGGTGAGATCGAACAGCAGATGAAGGAGATCCGGGAAAGCCGTGAGCAGGAGCTTGCACAGCTGGCTGAATCAGAGAAGAAAGAAAAAGAAATTGAATCACTGGTTCAGCAGAAGCAGGCGGAGCTGGAAGAAAAGCGTTCGCTTGAACACGATGCTGTGGAAAGTACACAGGCTGCGCAGCTGCGGGTATCACAGCTGACACAGAAAGAATCTTTTATCCGTCAGGATCTGGCGCGTATCCGCCAGGAGAAAGAACAGCTTGTTCAGGAAAAAACACAGTATGAGACGGATATGGACGATGCGGCAGGAAGCGTTCTTGATAAAGAACAGCAGATCGCACAGATCCAGGAGACGATTGCCGCAGCACAGTCTTCCGAGCAGCGGATCAGGGATGAGATCCTGCAGCTTTCTGCACAGAAGGATGAGAAGAGCGCAGTGCACAAGAAATTCTTCAGTACACGGGAGGAACTGTCTGAACGAATGAATCTTCTCGACCGTGAGAATTATCGTCTGACCGCACAGATTGAGAAAATGACGGAACAGAAGGATAATCAGGTCAATTATATGTGGGAAGAATACGGTCTGACCTTCGGTTCCGCACAGGAGCTGCGCAATGAGCAGTATACGAATGCGCCTGCGCTCAAAAAAGATATCGCAGCATTGAAGGGTGAGATCAAAAAACTCGGTAATGTCAATGTAAATGCGATAGAGGATTATAAGGAACTGTCTGAGCGTCATATGTTCCTCAGCGCACAGCATGAGGATCTTCTGAAGGCGGAAGAAGCTCTGCTGAAGATCATCGAAGAACTGGATAACGGTATGCGTGTACAGTTCCGTGAACAGTTCTCACGTATTCAGACAGAGTTTGACAAGGCATTTAAGCAGCTGTTCGGAGGCGGACGCGGAACGCTGGAGCTTGTGGAGGATGAAGATATTCTGGAGGCAGGTATCCGGATCATCGCTCAGCCGCCGGGAAAGAAGCTTCAGAACATGATGCAGCTCTCCGGCGGAGAGAAATCGCTGACGGCGATTGCACTGCTGTTTGCAATCCAGAATCTGAAGCCGTCACCGTTCTGTCTGCTGGATGAGATCGAGGCAGCACTGGATGAGAGCAATGTAGACCGGTATGCCGGCTATCTGCATAAGTTGACAAAAAATACACAGTTTATTATTATTACCCATAGAAGAGGAACGATGTCAGCGGCAGACCGCCTGTACGGTATCACCATGCAGGAGAAGGGCGTATCGGCGCTGGTATCCGTGAATCTGATAGAAGACGATCTGGATCAATAGAATCCGGGCGGATTGGAGTGAGTGAATATGGAAGAGAAAAAGGGATTTTTTAAACGTCTGGTGGCAGGCCTGACCAAGACGCGGGATAACATCGTATCCGGAATTGATGCGATTTTTCGCGGATTCTCCAGTATTGATGATGATTTTTATGATGAGATTGAGGAAATCCTCGTAATGGGTGATATCGGAATCAATGCAACGACTTCGATCATCGAGGATCTGAAAAAGAAGGTAAAGGAACAGAATATCAAGGAGCCGTCCGAGTGCAAACAGCTGCTGATCGACAGTATCAAGGCTGAGATGAATGTGGGCGAGACTGCATATGAGTTCGAGAACCGTAAGTCCGTAGTGCTTGTGATCGGTGTAAATGGTGTAGGAAAGACGACCAGCGTCGGCAAACTGGCCGGCAAGCTGAAGGATCAGGGAAAGAAAGTAGTTCTTGCTGCTGCTGATACATTCCGTGCGGCGGCAGGAGAGCAGCTGACCGAGTGGGCGAACCGGGCCGGTGTGGATATCATCGGCGGACAGGAAGGTTCTGATCCGGCATCCGTCGTATATGATGCGATTGCCGCCGCCAAAGCGCGTAATGCCGATGTCCTGCTGTGTGACACGGCCGGAAGACTTCATAACAAGAAGAATCTCATGAACGAGCTGGGTAAGATCAACCGTATTCTGGAACGGGAATATCCGGAGGCATTCCGTGAGACACTTGTCGTTCTCGATGGTACTACGGGACAGAATGCACTGGCGCAGGCACGTGAGTTCAAGGAAGTGGCAGATATTACCGGTATTATTCTGACCAAGCTGGAGGGTACTGCAAAGGGTGGAATAGCCGTGGCAATTCATTCGGAGCTGGGAATTCCGGTGAAATATATCGGTGTCGGAGAGTCGATCGATGATCTGCAGAAGTTCAATGCGGATGAGTTCGTAAATGCGTTGTTTGATGTAAAGGACAAATAAATTAATATTTCATTTTATTATTAAGAAAGAAGAGAAGATCATGCTTACATTAGAGACATTTGAAGAAGCGTCAGAGTGTGTGAAACGTGTGATTCAGGAGACAAAACTGATCTACAGTGAATATTTCAGCGCACAGACCGGAAATAAAGTATATCTCAAGGCGGAGAATATGCAGGTAACGGGTGCCTACAAGATTCGCGGTGCCTATTATAAGATCAGTACACTGTCGGAGGAGGACCGTGCAAAGGGACTGATCACGGCATCTGCCGGAAATCATGCACAGGGTGTTGCATATGCGGCAAAGGCTTACGGCTGCAAGGCCGTTATCGTCATGCCGGCGACTACACCACTGATCAAAGTGAACCGGACCAAGAGCTACGGTGCGGAAGTTGTCCTGCACGGTGAAGTTTATGATGAGGCATGCGAATATGCATATAAGCTCGCGGAGGAAAACGGATATACCTTCATTCATCCGTTCGATGATCCGGTAGTGGCAACAGGTCAGGGAACGATCGCCATGGAGATCTTCAAGGAGCTTCCTCTCGTAGATTATATTCTTGTGCCGATCGGCGGAGGCGGACTTGCCACCGGTATCTCCACGCTGGCCAAGCTGCTGAATCCGAAGATCAAGGTCATCGGTGTGGAGCCGGAGGGCGCAGCATGTATGAAGGCATCGCTGGAAGCGGGAGAGGTCGTAACACTTCCGTCTGCAAACACTATTGCTGACGGTACTGCAGTAAAAACACCGGGCTCAAAGATTTTCCCGTATATTCAGGAGAACCTGGATGGCATTATCACAGTCAGCGATGACGAGCTGATCGTGGCATTTCTCGACATGGTGGAGAATCACAAGATGATCGTTGAGAATTCCGGTCTTCTTACTGTAGCAGCGCTGAAGCATCTGGATATCAGAAATAAAAAAGTGGTTTCTGTGCTGAGTGGCGGAAATATGGATGTAATCACAATGGCATCTGTGGTACAGCATGGTCTGATTCAGCGTGACCGTATCTTTACAGTATCCGTTCTGCTTCCGGATCGTCCGGGCGAGCTGGTGCGTGTGGCATCCATCATCGCAGAGGAGCAGGGCAACGTTATTAAGCTTGACCATAACCAGTTCGTAAGTACGAACCGAAATGCAGCTGTGGAACTGAGGATCACCATGGAGGCCTTTGGTACAGAGCACAAGAGCAAGATCATCAGTGCGCTGGAGTCAAACGGCTACAAGCCGATCCAGAAAGCGGCGCATCTGTAAAATCTGCAGATATCGGGTGTCAGGTAAAAAGTATTTACAAAAATACATTCTGTCAATAAAAAATACTTGACACTGAAATGCTTTCCGTGTATGATAGCGAAGGTGATTGACATGGAAGACGTATTAAAGCAATCTTTGCTGTATGATTTTTACGGCGAACTGCTCACGGAGCATCAGCAGAATGTATATGAGGAAGTAGTGCAGAATGACCTTTCCTATTCTGAGGCTGCCGAGATGTTCGGTGTCAGCCGTCAGGGGATTCACGAGCTGGTGAAGCGGTGCAATAAGATTCTTACCGGTTATGAGGAAAAGCTTCATCTGGTAGAACGCTTTCTCAGAATCCGCAGCAGTGTGCAGGAGATTCAGTCCGTGTCGGCACAGTATGAAGCGATTGAAAAGGAAGTGCTGGCGAAGACGGTTCACAGTATTTCGGAAAAGATTTTAGAGGAGTTATAATATGGCTTTTGAGAGCTTATCAGAGAAGCTGCAGAATGTGTTTAAAAATCTGCGCAGCAAGGGAAGACTGACTGAAGCAGATGTAAAGACAGCGCTGAAAGAAGTAAAAATGGCTCTTCTGGAAGCGGATGTCAGCTTCAAAGTAGTAAAGCAGTTCATCAGGGCAGTTCAGGAAAAGGCGGTCGGACAGGATGTCATGAACGGTCTGAATCCGGGACAGATGGTCATCAAGATCGTAAATGATGAGCTGATTGCACTCATGGGGTCCGAGACCACTGAGATTGCATTAAGGAGCGGTTCCGAGATTACGGTCATCATGATGGCCGGCCTGCAGGGGGCAGGTAAGACGACGACGGCGGCTAAGCTTGCCGGCAAGTTCAAATCCAAGGGACGCAAACCATTGCTGGTGGCGTGTGATGTTTACCGTCCGGCGGCGATCAGGCAGCTGCAGGTGAACGGGGAGAAGCAGGGTGTTGAGGTATTTTCACTTGGTGATAAGATCAGTCCTGTGGAGATTGCAAGACAGGCAGTCACACATGCGAAGAACAGCGGATTTAACATCGTGATGCTCGATACGGCAGGACGTCTTCATGTGGATGAGGATATGATGCATGAGCTGCAGCAGATCAAGGATGCGGTGTCTGTTGATCAGACGATCCTTGTAGTCGATGCGATGACCGGTCAGGATGCGGTAAACGTGGCCTCCATGTTTGAGGAGAAGATCGGTATCGACGGTGTGATTCTGACGAAGCTTGACGGTGATACGAGAGGCGGTGCGGCGCTTTCTATTAAAGCTACCTGCGGCAAACCGATCCTGTATGCCGGTATGGGAGAGAAACTCTCTGATCTGGAACAGTTCTATCCGGATCGTATGGCTTCAAGAATTCTCGGAATGGGGGATGTACTTTCTCTGATCGAGAAGGCACAGGAGACCATTGATGAGGAAAAGGCGCGCTCCATGGAACAGAAGTTGCGCAAGGCTCAGTTTGGATTTGATGATTATCTGGAGAGTATGAACCAGATGAAGAACATGGGCGGGATTTCCAGTATTCTGAGTATGATGCCGGGTGTCGGCGGTGCACAGATGAAGCAGCTGGAAGATGCAATCGATGAAAAGAAGATGAGCCGGATCGAGGCAATCATTCTCTCCATGACTCCGAAGGAGCGTTCCAATCCGGAACTTCTGAATCCTTCCCGCAAGAAGCGGATCGCAGATGGTGCAGGAGTTGATATCAGCGAAGTGAACAAGCTGGTCAAACAGTTTGAACAGAGCCGCAAGATGATGAAACAGTACTCCGGAATGCTCGGAGGCAAAGCTGGTAAAAGAGGAAAGTTCAAGCTTCCCTTTTAACATATTCAGAAATCCTTAAGGAGGTGAAAGTAATGGCAGTAAAGATCAGATTAAGAAGAATGGGACAGAAGAAAGCTCCTTTCTATAGAATCGTTGTAGCAGATTCCAGATCTCCGAGAGATGGAAGATGTATCGAGGAAATCGGTACCTACAATCCGAACACAGATCCGAGTGAATTCAAGATTAACGAGGAGCTGGCTAAGAAGTGGCTTGCAAATGGTGCTCAGCCGACAGAGGTTGTAAGCAAACTCTTCAAAGTAGCTGGAATCGAGAAGTAAGATAGAGGTGAGCATAGTGAGAGAGTTAGTAGAAGTAATTGCAAAGTCTCTGGTCGATAATCCCGACGAAGTAGTAGTTACTGAGAAGGAAAGCGGAAAAGCACTCGTTCTCGAGCTGAAGGTGGCTCCGTCCGATATGGGCAAGGTCATCGGCAAGCAGGGAAGGATCGCGAAAGCGATTCGTTCCGTTGTAAAAGCTGCAGCATCCAAGGAAGACAAAAAGGTGATTGTAGATATTTTACAGTAAAACATAGGCTGCTGCGTACATGTGACGCAGCAGTTTTTTGTCTCACAGGATGCGGGCTCACCTATCACTGAATTGAGGCGCTGCAGACGCGCCACTGGAGGAAAGTATGCAGGATATTTTACGGGTGGGAGCAATTACCACGACTCACGGCATCGCCGGTGAGGTGAAAGTATTCCCGACAACGGATGACCCGAAGCGTTTCAAAAAATTGAAAAGTGTACTGCTGGATACCGGGAAAGGTATGCAGGAGCTTGAAATCGTTCAGGTCAAATTTTTTAAAAATATGGTGATTCTGAAATTCAGGGATCACAACCGGATCGAAGATGTCATGGGATTCAAGGGAAAGGATCTGTATGTGACGCGCGATCATGCTGTAAAACTGGAAGAGAATGAGAACTTTATTGCAGATCTGATCGGAATGAAAGTCTATGAAGAGGATGAAAACTGTCTTGGAACGCTGACAGATGTGATGCAGACCGGGGCAAATGACGTATATGTGGTTGAGATGGAGAACGGAAAAGAGGTTCTGATTCCGGCTATCCGTCAGTGCATCCTGGATGTGGATGTGGAAAATAATAAAATGATAGTTCACCTGCTGGAGGGCCTGTTGGAATGAATTACTATGTGATGACACTTTTTCCGGAGATGATCGAGCAGGGGATGAATACGAGTATTATCGGAAGAGCCATGGCCAGAGGTCTGCTGTCGCTTACGACGGTGAATATCCGTGATTATTCCGTCACCGGAAACGGCAGGATTGATGATTATCCGTATGGCGGAGGAGCCGGTATGGTCATGCAGGCGGAACCGGTATTCCGCGCATATGAGGATCTGACGCAGAGGATCGGTACCAGACCGCGTCTGATCTATCTGACTCCGACAGGCTGCGTATTCAATCAGAAGATGGCAGAAGAGTTTGCGCAGGAGGAGGATCTGATCTTCCTTTGCGGTCATTACGAGGGAATTGACGAGCGTGTCCTTGAGGAGATTGCGACGGATTTTGTCTCTATCGGAGATTATGTATTGACCGGCGGAGAACTTCCGTCCATGGTTATGATGGATTCCATTGCACGTATGGTGCCGGGTGTTCTGAGCAATCAGGAGTCCGGACAGACAGAGAGCTTTCAGGGGAATCTGCTGGAGTATCCGCAATACAGCCGCCCGGAATTCTGGCATGACAGGGCAGTACCGCCGGTACTGCTGTCAGGTCATCACGGGAATGTGGACCGGTGGCGCAGAAATCAGTCGATCATCCGTACGCTTCGCAGCCGTCCCGAGCTTCTTGATGGTGTGGAATTTGACAAAAAGGACCGCAAGTTCCTTCGGTCTCTGATCAATGATCAGGAGGAAGAGAAGCTGACAGAAGAAGAAAAGAGAATTTTGACAAAACATCTTGCAATTTCCAGGAAACCATGATAAACTTATTGGCGTTGTGAGAAAGAGATGGTCCTCTGCTACCGAAGGTATTAAGAACATCCGAGAATATAAGGAGGCACACAATGAACGAAATTATCAAGAATATCGAAGCAGCTCAGCTGAAAGCTGATGTACCGGAGTTTTCCGTAGGTGATACTGTAAAAGTATACGGAAAGATCAAAGAGGGAAACCGTGAGAGAATTCAGGTTTTCGAAGGTATCGTTCTGAAGAAGCAGGGCGGTGGAGTAAGAGCAACATTCACAGTTCGTAAGAACTCTAACGGTGTTGGTGTTGAGAAGACCTGGCCGTTACATTCTCCGTCAGTTGAGAAGGTAGAAGTTATCAGACATGGTAAAGTAAGACGTGCGAAGCTGAATTACCTCAGAAGCCGCGTTGGAAAGAAAGCCAAAGTAAAAGAACTGGTAAAATAATGAATGGATCAGGGACAAGTACTTTATGTATATTGTCCCTGTTTGCTTATCAGACATAAATTCAGATTGCTGTGCGGTATCCGGGTCACTGTATGCAGATACGATGCCGTACAGAACAAAGGAGCGTACAATGAGAAAGAGAGCCGCACATCAGGAAACGGCTGCTGTGGAGTTCATGCAGCCGACTATGGCACCGCGGAAGAAACGTTCTGTTTTGCGCAATATTCTTCTGTGGACTTTTGAAATTCTTGTTGTGATCCTGTTTGCCTATGTGGTTGTCTACTTTTTCGGACAGTCGCGTACGGTGATCGGACAGTCCATGGATGTGACTCTGTCAGGCGGTGATACGGTATTGCTGAACGTGCTTACTTATCAGCTGGGAAGTCCCCAACGCGGAGATGTGATCGCGTTTAAGCCGAACGGAAGCAACACAGGTCATTCCAGTATCAAGAGAGTCATCGGTCTGCCGGGTGATACGATTCAGATAAAAGATGGCATGATTTATATAGATGGTGTTGTATATCTGGAGAAAAAGAGTTATCCTGTTATTACGAACCCTGGTATGGCTGCAGAAGAGATTACGCTTGGCGACAAGGAATATTTTGTACTTGGCGACAACCGCAACAACAGCGACGACAGCCGCTTCGCGGATGTCGGAGTTGTCAGATCCGAGTACATCGAAGGAAAAGTATGGTTTGTACTGTCCCCGTCGGAACACAGAGGTTTTCTGGAGGACTGAAACAAATAATATCTGGAGGAAAGAATGAATTATCAGTGGTATCCCGGTCATATGACCAAGGCAAAACGTATGATGCAGGAGGATATCAAGCTGATCGATCTCGTGATTGAGCTGACGGATGCGCGTATTCCGCTCTCCAGCCGCAATCCGGATATTGATGAGCTTGGAAAGAGCAAGGCAAGACTGGTCCTTCTGAATAAGGCTGATCTGGCAGACGAGCGCAGGACGGCCCAGTGGGAGAGCTATTTTCAGGGACTGGGTTACTTTACAGCAAAGATCAATGCAAGAAGCGGCGCAGGAATGAAGCAGATTCAGGGAATTATTCAGGAGGCCTGCAAGGAGAAAATTGAACGTGACCGGAAACGAGGGATTCTGAACCGTCCGGTCCGGGCAATGGTAGTCGGGATTCCAAATGTCGGCAAGTCCACATTCATCAATACATTTGCCGGAAAAGCATGCGCAAAAACAGGCAACAAGCCTGGTGTGACCAAAGGAAAACAGTGGATCCGTCTGAACAAAAACGTAGAGCTGCTCGACACACCTGGTATTCTCTGGCCGAAGTTCGAAGATCAGACGGTCGGCATGAAACTGGCGGTGATCGGTTCAATCAAGGATGAGATTCTTCAGGCGGAGGAATTGGCGCTCTGGATCATTTACTATCTGTGTGAACAGTATCCGGGCAAGCTTGCGGAACGTTATCAGATTGAAGAGTGCGGCGAACCGGTGCAGATACTGGAGAAGATCGCAGCAGTACGCGGCTGCAGACTGAAGGGCGATCTTCCGGATTATCCGAAAACGGCGGCTCTTCTGGTGGATGATTACCGCAGCGGAAGACTTGGCAGGATCACACTTGAGTGTCCGGAGATGGAAGAATCCGTGCCGGAGACATCCGGGGAATAGACACACAGAGAAAATTTAACAGAAAGTGGTGACAGAAAATGAATCAGGAAACAACACCGAATGCGTCAAATGAAACGCAGGAAAAGAAAACAGACTGGAAGAAGGAACTTTTGAGCTGGGCATTTTATATTGTATTTGTAATTATTCTGACTTATCTGATTCTCACCTACGTGGGACAGCGTACGAGAGTAGACGGTCAGTCCATGGAGAATACGCTTCATAACGGAGACAACCTTATAGTAGAAAAACTTTCCTACCGTTTCAATGATCCGGAGCGTTTTGATATTATTGTATTCCCACCGTATGATACAGATGAGTATTATATCAAGCGAATCATCGGACTTCCGGGAGAGACAGTTCAGATCGATACAGAAGGCAACATTTATATCAACGGTGAAATTCTTGAAGAAGATTATGGAAAAGAGACGATTAAGAATCCGGGAAGAGCGATAGATCCGATCACTCTTGGCGAGGATGAGTATTTTGTGCTCGGTGACAACCGCAATAACAGTACGGACAGCAGAAGCACGAGAGTAGGCAATGTAACGCGTGATCAGATCATCGGACGCGCATGGGTACGTATCTGGCCACTGTCTGACATCGGATTCCTGAAACACCAGTAAAGGAAAAGTGGGGAGAAAATTGAGCGGGGAGAACAAAAAGAAAAAAAGTATTTTGCGCGAGGTGTTCAGCTGGATATGCTGTTTGGTAATCGTCTGCACGGCAGTGTATCTGATCGTTCATTTCGTGGGAGAACGTACGGAAGTGCGCGGCGATTCCATGTATCCGGCGCTGAGCGACGGCGACAATCTGATCGTAGACAAGATATCCTATCGTTTCGCGGATCCAAAGCGCTTTGATGTTGTTGTTTTCCCGTTCCGTTATCAGGAGGATACTTTTTACATCAAGCGAGTTATCGGGCTTCCGGGAGAGACGGTACAGATTTCGGAAGGAAAAATCTATATTAATGGCAAGGTTCTGGAGGAGTCCTATGGATATGAGGAAATTCGTAATCCCGGACTGGCTTCAGAGGCGATCACTCTTGGAGAGAACGAGTATTTTGTACTCGGTGACAACCGAAACAACAGCGCAGACAGCAGGGAGCCGAGTGTCGGGAATATCAATCGGGATCAGATCATCGGGCGTGCGTGGATGCGCATCTGGCCGCTGAATCAGATTGGACTGCTGAAATATCAGTAGAAGTTCCGGTATATCACAACAGGAACAATGAGATGGACTTCGCGCCCTGCAGCTGCCCGGAAGGTGCACTGCGCGGGAATGCGGAGTCCTTTTTTGAGAAAAAGTACAGAGTAAAGCGGACGGTTTGTCGCTGTTTGTATCGGAGGAAGGATGGTTACATGAAAAATATAGCAGAGATCAAGCAGGAATTTGCATCTGCATCAACAGAAGAACTGGGGATGCTGTTTGATGTCTATGGAAATGATGGCAGAGCCGGTGTTGCAGCAGTCATAAAGCAGTACCGGAAAAAGCTGGAGAAGCTGGTACAGGAGAGGGAACGTCTCTACCGGATGCGTGAATATGAACGCAGATTTGCACATATGGGTCTGATCTGCGGTATTGATGAGGCAGGGCGCGGACCGCTGGCCGGACCGGTGGTGGCCGGAGCGGTAATTCTTCCGGAGGATTGCGAGATTCTGTATCTGAACGACTCCAAGCAGCTTTCGGAGAAACGAAGAGAGGAACTGTATGAAGAAATCAGGGAAAAGGCAATCGCATGGGGAATCGGAATGGCTTCTCCGGCACGGATTGACGAGATCAATATTCTTCAGGCTACTTATGAAGCGATGCGGGAGGCAGTGGCAGCACTTGATCCGGCTCCGCAGATGCTGCTGAATGATGCAGTGCGCATTCCGGATCTGGATCTGCCGCAGGAACCGATCGTGAAAGGAGATGCGAAGAGCCTGTCGATTGCTGCTGCCAGCGTGATGGCAAAGGTGACGAGGGATCGGCTGATGGTTGAGTATGATAAGGTGATGCCGGAATATGGATTTGCCGGGCATAAAGGGTATGGATCCGCGGCGCATATTGAGGCGATACGCAAATACGGTCCGTCTCCGATTCACAGAGCGACTTTTATCCGGAATTTTGTATAAGCAGTATTTTCTGTTTGAGCAGGTATAACAGCGCAGAAGCGTATTTTATCGAACAGGAAGGACATCAGAAAGGAACAGTTTATTGAATAAGCGTGCAACAGGAACTGCGTATGAGGAAAAAGCAGTTCGTTATCTGGAGGAAAAAGGATATCGGATCATCGAGCGGAATTACCGGCGAAAAACAGGTGAGATTGATGTGATCGCCAGAGACGGCGATTATCTTGTTTTCATTGAAGTGAAGTACCGCTCAGGCAGTATGGCCGGATATGGAACGGAAGCTGTCGGTTACAGAAAGCAGCAGCGGATTATCCGTGCAGCACAGTGGTATCTGATGGAGAAGAGGATTCCGGAGCAGCCATGCCGGTTCGATGTCGTATCTTTTCTTGGAGAGCGGGTGACGCTCATCCGTGATGCGTTTCAGTGCTGACAGAGTGACAGAAAATTCAGGAGGAGCAGATTTGATTCGAAAAAGGAAAGAACAGGTATTAAAGGAAAACTGCAAAAACGGAGTGATTTATTTTACTTTCCCGTCTCTGGAGAAAGCGGGCGGATATATTCACGGATTCAGCAGCCGGATTGGCGGTGTGAGTGAGAATGAATTTGCGCAGATGAATCTCAGCTTTTCGCGTGGTGACGATGAGGAACGTGTCAGGGAGAATTACAGAAGGATTGCAGCGGCAATCGGATTTGATGACAGAAGGATTGTCTGTTCTCATCAGACTCATACCACAAATGTCCGTGTGGTGACAGAGGAAGACTGCGGAAAGGGCTATCTGTGTGAGCGGGATTATACGGATGTGGATGGTCTTGTTACGAATGTCCCTGATGTGATTCTGACTACATTCTATGCGGATTGTGTGCCGCTGTATTTTATTGATCCGGTCCATCGGGCTGTCGGACTTTCTCATTCCGGATGGAGGGGAACGGTCGGCAATATTGCAGGGGAAACGGTCCGTGTAATGCAGGAGCAGTACGGTACGAGGCCGTCCGACGTGCTGGCAGCCATAGGTCCGTCAATCTGTCAGGAATGTTATGAGGTGAGCGAAGATGTGATCGAACAGTTCCGTGAACGTTACGAGGAAGTACTGTGGCCGCAGCTCTTCACGGAAGGTGTCAGAGATGGGAAATATCAGCTGAATTTGTGGGAGGCCTGCAGGCAGAATATGCTTCATGCGGGAATACCGGCAGGACAGATCGAAGTTACGGACATCTGTACCTGCTGCAATCCGGATATTCTTTTTTCGCATCGTGCATCCCATGGAAAGCGGGGGAATCTGGCGGCATTCCTCGGAATCTGCAGTTAGCAGCCAAAGAAGTATGCTCTGTAGCCAATCTGCTGAAGCTGTATGCGATGAAGTATAATGCCGGAGAACGGATAAACAGGAAAGAAGAAAAGCGTATAAGAAGTATAAAAAAGGTACTGCATTCCGAATGGATCCGGCAGTACCTTTTTGAATGATAATTTATTTCTGACGCACAGACTGCAGGAGATCGTTGATCTTTTGGGTAGGTGTTTCTACCTTGCTTAGTGTAATATCGTGATTCAGATGTTCAATGATAACTGCGAGGAACCGTGTCATATCAGCTTCAGCGTAATACGGTCTCTTTAAGAGCTCCGGATCACGATAGTTCAGGTTCGTGGTCACGACCTTTGTGATATATCCTTTTTCATAGTATTCATCAAATTTCTCCAGTCCGTCTGTGAACAGACCGAAAGTGGTGCAGACAAATACACGTTTTGCATCGCGCTCTTTCAGTTTCTTTGCTACATCCAGCATACTTTCACCGGAAGAGATCATATCGTCTACGATAATAACATCTTTGCCTTTTACAGAATCACCAAGGAACTCATGGGCAACGATCGGATTCTTTCCGTTTACAATGATAGAATAGTCGCGGCGTTTGTAGAACATACCCATGTCAACACCAAGAATATTCGAGAAATATACAGCACGGCTCATAGCGCCTTCATCAGGGCTGATGACCATCAGATGATCATTGTCCAGCTGAAGATCCGGAACGGTGTCCACCAGAGCTTTCAGGAACTGATAAGTCGGCATGAAAGAGTCAAATCCGCTCAGCGGAATGGAATTCTGAACACGCGGGTCATGTGCATCAAATGTGATAATATTGGATACACCCATATCCACAAGCTCCTGAAGAGCCAGCGCACAGTCAAGGGATTCACGCTTTGTACGCTTGTGCTGTCTTCCTTCGTATAAAAATGGCATTACAACATTGATTCTCTTTGCCTTTCCCGTAGCAGCGGAGATGATTCGCTTCAGATCCTGAAAATGATTGTCAGGAGACATATGGTTCTCAAAACCGCATACTGAATAGGTCAGACTGTAATTGCATACATCAACCAGAATATACAGGTCGGCGCCGCGGACTGAATCATTGATCTGACCCTTGCCTTCACCGCTTCCGAATCGCGGACAGCGGCAATCCAGCAGATAGGAATCAGAAACATATCCGGGCAGAGCAGCCAGACTGCTGACATTTGCACAGGTTTCCTTTCTGGTTCGAACCAGCTGCCGGTCAACCGCCGCACCGAGATCACGGCATCCTTCCAGAGCAGCTATTTTCAATGTACCTACAGGTAAAATATGTTCCATATTGTTGTTATCAGCCATAACATCCTCCATAATATGTCGTATAATTCCATGCATCGAAGACGGAAACGTTTCCGAGGCAGTCCGGAATACGTGCAAAGTATATCATCTCGGATGATTTGCGTCAAGAAAAAGGCGGAAAATGTCGGAATAAAGCGCAAAAAGTCCTGTATTCGAAGGCAGTTGCATTTTAAACAAAGAGATAGTATACTTTGAACGAAGAAAGCATGTCATCATGAACAGGGACGGGCAGATTCTCTGCCGGTATGTCCGCAGACGATACAGAAAAAGAACGAGGATATCAGGCAGGAATTGATTATGAAAAAAGGTACAATGGAACATAAGATAAAAGAAATAATACCGGGCAGTATTGCAGAGGAACTGGAGCTGGAGCCGGGAGATACACTGATCTCTGTGAATGGACAGGAGATTGATGATGTATTTGATTACCATTACTATATAAATGAAGAATATTTGACGGTGCTTGTGCGCAAGCCGGACGGAGAGGAATGGGAGCTTGAAATAGAGAAGGAATTTGAGGAGGATCTCGGCATAGTGTTTGAGAGCTCTCTGATGGACGAATACCGTTCCTGCCGCAACAAATGTATTTTCTGTTTTATAGATCAGATGCCAAAGGGAATGCGTGATACACTTTACTTTAAGGATGATGATTCGCGTCTTTCCTTTCTGCAGGGGAACTATGTGACCCTTACCAATATGAGCGATCACGACATTGACCGTATTATCCGCTATCATCTCGAGCCGATCAATATCTCCTTTCATACGATGAATCCGCAGCTTCGCTGCAAAATGCTGAACAACCGTTTTGCAGGGGATATCTTTCCGAAGGTGAAGCGGATGGCGGAAGCCGGTATTGAAATGAACGGACAGATCGTACTGTGCAGGGGGGTCAACGACGGAGCGGAACTGGACTATTCTATCCGGAAGCTGACAGAGTATCTGCCTTACCTGCGCAGTGTATCGGTAGTACCGGTTGGACTGACGAAATTCCGCGACGGCCTGTATCCGCTGGAACCGTTCAGTGCAGAGGATGCCGGCATGGTCATTGATCAGATTGAGGAATGGCAGAAAAAAGTGATGAAGGAGCATGGAATTCATTTTATTCATGCATCTGATGAATGGTACGTTCTTGCCGGAAGACCGTTCCCGGAGGAAAAGCGGTACGACAGTTATCTGCAGCTGGAAAACGGAGTCGGTATGATGCGCCTTCTGTATGAAGAGACAAAGGATGCGTTGGAGCAGATGAAGGAAGAAGCGCATCAGCAGTCAGATGAGTCCGGTCGTGGCATATGCGGACAGGCAGGCATGCGAGAGATCTCTCTGGCAACAGGAAAGCTTGCGGCACCGTTTATGGAAACGCTTGCCGGGATGATTGCGGAACAGTTTCCGAATGTGAAGCTTCATATATATAGTATCAGAAATGAATTCTTCGGAGAGCGTATTACTGTATCGGGACTGCTGACCGGGCAGGATCTGATCAGTCAGCTCCGGGGAAAAGAACTTGGTGCTGAACTGCTGCTTCCATGCAGTATGCTGAGGAGCGGTGAGGAAGTATTTCTGGATGATATTACTGTCACAGAACTGGAAAAAGCTTTACAAACCAGGGTCCGTATTGTAAAATCAAGCGGATATGATTTTGTCCATGCAGTGACAAATTCAAAGGAGGATGTGAATGAGTAAACCAATCGTAGCAATCGTAGGACGGCCGAATGTTGGAAAGTCAACACTGTTCAACGCGCTGGCCGGTGAGAATATTTCAATTGTCAAGGATACACCGGGTGTGACCCGTGACCGTATTTATGCTGATGTTGAATGGCTGGATACCAGTTTTACACTGATCGATACCGGTGGTATCGAACCGGACAGCAGCGATGTGATCCTTTCACAGATGCGTGATCAGGCACAGATCGCCATTGATACGGCGGACGTTATTATGTTCATGACGGATTGCCGTCAGGGACTTGTCGATTCAGATTCCAAGGTGGCAGACATGCTGCGCCGTTCACACAAGCCGGTGGTACTGGTCGTGAACAAAGTCGACAATTTTGAGAAGAACATGGCGGATGTGTATGAGTTCTATAATCTCGGAATCGGCGATCCGTATCCTGTTTCTGCCAGCAACAAGCTCGGTATCGGAGATATGCTGGACAAGGTGATCAGCTACTTCAACCCGAATGAGATGGTCGAGGAAGAAGATGACCGGCCGCGAATTGCAATCGTGGGCAAGCCGAATGTCGGAAAATCTTCTCTGATCAACCGCCTGTTGGGCGAGAAGAGACTGATTGTGTCCGATATTGCGGGTACGACGAGAGATGCTGTCGATACGGCAGTTACGTGGCAGGGAAAAGAATATGTATTTATTGATACAGCCGGACTGAGACGAAAGAACAAGATCAAAGAAGAGCTTGAGCGGTACAGCATTATCCGTACTGTATCGGCTGTCGACCGTGCGGATCTCGTTGTCATCATGATCGATGCAACGGAAGGCGTCACGGAACAGGATGCCAAGATTGCGGGAATTGCGCATGACCGCGGAAAAGGTGTCGTGATCGCGGTGAATAAATGGGATGCGGTCGAAAAGGATGATAAGACGATCTATAAATATACGACCGACGTGCGTCAGGTGCTTTCCTATATGCCGTATGCAGAGATTCTGTTTATTTCAGCGGAGACGGGACAGCGTATTCCGAAACTGTTCGAGACGATCGATATGGTCATCGAGAATCAGACGCTGCGCGTGGCAACCGGTGTTCTGAATGAGATTATGGCGGAAGCCGTTGCAATGCAGCAGCCGCCGTCAGACAAGGGAAAGAGACTGAAGCTCTATTATATTACACAGGTATCGGTCAAGCCGCCTACATTTGTCATATTCGTAAATGACAAACAGCTGATGCACTTTTCCTATACACGCTATCTCGAGAACAAGATACGTGATACCTTTGGATTCCGCGGTACATCACTGAAATTTATTATCAGAGAACGAAAGGATAAAGAATAGAATGGAACGTATCATTTGTTTGGGAATCGGATATGTGTTCGGATTGTTTCAGACCGGATATATTTATGGCAGAATGCATGGTATTGATATCAGAAGCCATGGAAGCGGAAATGCCGGAACCACCAATATGCTTCGTACGCTTGGCACGGGAGCAGGCGCAATTACATTTCTGGGAGATGCACTGAAGTGTGTGTTTGCAGTACTGCTGGTAAAAGCGATCTTCAGAGAGAAGTGTGCAGATATTCTTCCTCTGCTCAGTATTTATGCGGCAGCAGGAGTCATCCTTGGTCATAATTTTCCGTTTTATCTGGGATTTCGCGGAGGAAAGGGGATTGCGGCAACGGGAGGCCTGATCCTGGCGCTGAATCTGCCGATGACGGGACTTGCACTTCTGACCTTTGCGGCTGTTTTCGCACTTACTCATTACGTTTCACTCGGTTCATTGCTGATTTATATCGGATTCATAATTGAACTGATCATTTTCGGACAGAATGGAACATTTGGAATGACACAGGGATATCTGAATGAAATGTATCTGATCGGTGCCTGTCTGACGGTTCTGGCATTCTGGATGCACCGTGCCAATATCGGACGTCTTGTTCGCGGGGAAGAACGGAAGACGTATCTGTTTAAGAAGAATAAGACCAACTAATTTAGAGGAAAAAGCATGACAGAAATCGGAGTAATCGGTGCAGGCAGCTGGGGAACGGCTCTTGCAATTTTGCTGAATGAAAATGGAAACAGAGTGACTCTCTGGTCACACAGAGAGGAGGAGGCTGCGCGAATCCGGGCGGAACATGAGCATGCCTCAAAGCTGCCGGGGGTCAGAATACCGGAGGAAATAGCGGTGACTTCTGATCTTGCAGCAGCCGTAAAAGGAAAAAGGGTTCTGGTGCTTGTGGTGCCGTCCAATTGTGTGCGGGAGACATCGGAAAAACTGAGTTCTCTTGCAGAACCGGGTACGGTCATTGTCAGCGCTGCGAAGGGAATCGAAGAGAGTACATTGTATACAATGACAGATATTATTGAAGAACTGGTTCCGCAGACGGAGGTAGCAGTGCTTTCTGGTCCCAGTCACGCAGAAGAAGTGGCGCGCAGTCTGCCGACGACCTGTGTGATCGGAGCAGAGCGTGAAGAGACGGCCAGAATGCTGCAGAAACTGTTTATGAGTCCTGTTTTTCGCGTTTACATCAGTCCGGATGTTCTTGGAATCGAACTGGGAGGAGCACTGAAGAATGTGATTGCGCTTGCAGCAGGAATCGCGGATGGCATGGGGTATGGGGACAATGCCAAGGCTGCGCTGATCACACGCGGTATGGTGGAGATCTCGCGTCTCGGTATGAAGATGGGAGGCAAGCTGGAGACCTTCAGCGGACTGACCGGAATCGGGGATCTGATCGTAACGTGTGCAAGTATGCACAGCAGAAACAGACGTGCCGGTATCCTTCTCGGCAAAGGATATTCCATGGATCAGGCGATGAAAGAAGTGAACATGGTGGTCGAAGGTGTATATTCAGCCAGGGCAGCGGTAAAACTTGCACGTAAATATGACACGGAGCTTCCGATCATTGAACAGGTCTGCAAGATTCTGTTTGAGGGAAAGGATCCGGTTGAAGCGGTCTCTGAGCTGATGCTGCGCGATTCCAGACAGGAGAATTCTCTGATTCCGTGGCCGTCAACATCGTTGAATATTTAACAAATGAATAGAATATGAAATATTATTGAAAACAAAAAAAATCATGGTTAATTCTGCATAATGAATTGCTGTGATTTTTTTTGTGGATTGTTCAAAAAGTTCTAAAAAAAATACATGACAATTCTTGAGAAGAATTAAGGGATATGCTATAATACCACTAAATGTAATAATGGATATAAATATGTCAAAAAATTAACAAATCTATAACGAAAGGAGAGCGTGTCATGCATTTAATTCACGATGAGAACGGTAATCTCTGTGCACATGCTCATGATCATGAACACGTGCATCAGCATACGTATGAACATTCTCATGTACACAGTCACGAGCATGGGCATGAAGAGGACCATCATCATACACATGAGCACTCCGGCTGTTCTTCAGAAGGATGCAGTGGATGTGGCAGTCACAGCCACGGACATACTCATGAGCATACGAATGAGCCTGTTCAGGGCGACAAGCTGACAGCGCTGCTTGATTATATGCTGAAGCATAATGAACATCATGCAGCAGAACTGGATCAGGTATCCGCAAAGCTTCACGCAGCAGGCAAAGATGCTGCAGCAGAGCAGATCAAGAAAGCTGTGGATGAATATCAGAAGGGGAATCTCTATCTGAGTCTTGCACTTTCTCTTGTGAAAGAGGATTGATTCCCTGCAAATGGTTATGCATAGGAGGTGGACAGCATGTGCCTGGCAACTGCATACAAGACGAACGAACCTGACAGTATTATTCTTGAATTTGTCAGTCGTATTGAAGTGGATGGTAACAAAATTACACTATTTGATGTCATGGGCGATTCAAAGACGGTAGAGGGAACGATTGCAATGGTTGATCTGACCGGCGGAGTTGTGAAGATCAACTGCCTGTAGTTACCGGTGCAGATCCGTATACCGGAGCAGAATCCCGGGATACATCCGGCATGTGTAATTAAAAATAAACGGGGAGGTGAGCAGCGCAGCGAAAGTAAAGTCCCGGATAGGATGGCGGAATCCGTTCCTTTCATCCGAATTCTTCCCGACCAAGACAGAACGGGAGGGACGAAGAGCTTTTCGGGAATGCCTGCCTGAGTATGAAATCAGGCAGATCGGCGAGTACCGCGCACCCGGTATCAGCAGAGAGCGTCTGTACGTACGGAACAGGCGAAAGGATGCGGCGGATATCATGAATGCACCCGGTACCCGTACATTGGTTTGTTTTAAGATTTAAGGTTTGA
Source organism: Candidatus Choladousia sp. (assembly GCA_045119335.1). Taxonomy (GTDB): domain Bacteria; phylum Bacillota; class Clostridia; order Lachnospirales; family Lachnospiraceae; genus Choladousia. The sequence goes on from JBGVDJ010000079.1 coordinate 24,796, forward strand.
ATACAGAGATGATCGCGTACCTGTCAGGGATCGGTGCGACACATACTGTAAATGATATTTTAGGAGGCTTACTACATGGCGCACGTAATCGCAGTTGCAGGAAAAGGCGGAGTTGGGAAGACAACTCTTTCCGGTATGCTCATTCAGAGTTTATGCAGGATGAACAAACGTCCTGTTCTTGCAGTTGATGCAGATGCAAATGCAAATCTCAATGAAGTGCTTGGTGTTGAGGTGGAAATGACACTGGGAGATGTCCGGGAAGAAGTTCTTCGTGCAGAGACCAGTGCAAAGAATCCGATTCCGGCAGGCATGACCAAGGCAGACTATATGGAAATCATGTTCCAGAGATGTATCGCCGAAGATGACGATTTTGATCTGCTCGTAATGGGAAGAACACAGGGAAAGGGATGCTACTGTTTTGTAAACGGTCTGCTTCAGTCACAGCTCCAGAAGCTGGTGCCGAATTACAGATATGTACTGGTAGACAATGAAGCCGGCATGGAGCATATCAGCCGCGGCATTCTTCCGAAAGTTGATACCATTATTCTTGTCAGTGACTGTTCCAGACGGGGAGTTCAGGCAGCTGGAAGGATTGCGGAACTCACAAGGGAATGCGGTATGACACCGAAAACCATGGGACTGATCATAAACCGCGCGCCGGAGGGCAAGCTGAATGAAGGTACGAAGGAAGAGATTGAGAAACAGGGTCTGACCCTTCTCGGAGTTGTACCGCATGATGACCAGGTATATGAGTATGACTGTGACGGCAAGCCGACTGTTACGCTTCCGGATGATTCACCGGTACGCCTGGCATTGGATGAAATTATCAAAAAGCTTTCTTTATAATCTTTATATTATATAGAAGGTTTTGAATGTGATCTGAGGCTGCTGCGACATGAGGCTGTTCCGGATTGCATATGATATGCACCCATTTTAATTAATATTATTTAAGGAGGTTTATAATGGGAGACTTTAAATTAAACACAGTAGATGAGTTTGAAGCGGCTACTGCCCGGTTGCTGGAGACAGGTGCCAAAGTTGGTGCTGATTCATGGCAGCTTCGTGTAAAGAACCAGACACCGCACTGTAAATTCGGTGAGCAGGGTGTCTGCTGTAGAATCTGTTCTATGGGACCGTGCCGTATTACACCGAAGGCTCCGAGAGGAATCTGCGGCTGTGATGCAGCTGGTATCGTAGGACGTAATTATCTGAAGTTCACAGCCGGAGGAGCATCTGCTCACTCAGACCATGGCCGTGAGATCTGCCATACACTGGGATGTACAGCTCCGGACGGCAACTATCAGGTAAAAGATCCGGCTAAGCTGATCCGCATCGCAAAAGAGTGGGGTGTTGAGACAGAGGGTAAAGACATTTATGATCTGGCTCATGAGATGTCTGATCTGGCTATGCTTGAGTATGGTAAGGTTCATGGATTCCAGAACTTTATCAAGAGAGCGCCGGAGCATACACAGAAACTTTGGGAAACAGCTGAGATCCAGCCGCGTGCAATCGACCGCGAGGTTACAACAGCACTTCATATGACACATATGGGATGTTCTTCCGATCCGAAGGCGCTGGTTCGTCAGGCTCTGAGAACAGGTCTTGCCGATGGTTGGGGCGGTTCCATGGCCGGTACAGAATTCTCTGATGTACTGTTCGGTACACCGACACCGATCGAGACAGAGGCAAACCTTGGTGTTATGGAAAAAGACAACGTAAACATCGTTGTTCACGGACATGACCCGTCACTTTCCGAAATGATCTGTGAATACGCAGACAGTCCGGAAATGATCGCATATGCAAAAGAAATGGGCGCTAAGGGTATCACAGTATCCGGTGTCTGCTGTACTTCCAACGAAGTAACAATGCGTCGCGGTATTCCGATGGCAGGTAACTTCCTGCAGCAGGAAAATGTTATCCTTACAGGTGCATGTGAGGCTATGGTAGTAGACGTTCAGTGTATTTTCCCGGCACTCGGACCTCTGAGCAAGTGCTTCCATACAAAGTTCATCACAACATCTCCGATCGCTCAGATTCCGGATTCAGACTTCATCCGTTTCTCACCGGAAAATGCAGGCGAGAACGCAAAAGCTATCGTTAAGATGGCAGTCGAGAACTTCAAGAACAGAAAGCAGGAGCTGGTATACATCCCGGAGATGAAGAAGAAAGCAACAGTTGGTTACTCTCTGGAAGCTATCGTTAAGGTTCTTGACGGTGTTACAAACTCTCAGGTAGATGAACTGGGAACAACAAAGCCGCTCATCGAGTGTGTAACATCCGGTGTTTTGCGTGGTGCAGTAGCTATGGTTGGATGTAACAACCCGAAGGTTCGTCCGGACAGCGCTCACATTGAAATGATGAAGAAGCTCATCGCTAACGATATCATCATCGTTGCTTCAGGATGTTCTGCACAGGCAGCTGCAAGAGCAGGTCTGATGGACAAAGAAGCAAAGAATCTCTGCGGTGCCGGTCTGAAGAGAGTATGTGAACTGGCAGATATCCCGCCGGTACTTCACATGGGATCCTGTGTAGATATCAGCCGTATGATGATGCTGGTTGCTGCACTGGCTAAGGATTCCGGTCTTAAGATTTCTCAGCTTCCGGTAGTAGGATGCGCTCCGGAGTGGATGTCCGAGAAGGCTGTTTCCATCGGTAACTACGTAATTGCAACTGGTATCGATACATTCCTCGGTGTTGATCCGTATGTAAGCGGTTCTGCTGAAGTTGGTCAGATCCTTACAGAAGGCGTAAGAGACTGGGTTGAGGCTGGATTTACTGTAAATACAGATATCGAAGCTCTGACACAGCAGATGATCGACAGAATCGAAGAGAAGAGAGCTGCAATCGGAATCTGATGACAACTGCGAACGCGGAATTGTATTTTATTCCGATAGTCAAAGATCTGATGAGATCAAATATATATTATGAGGTGACTGAAACATGAAGATTGCTATTACCGGCAAAGGCGGAGTAGGAAAGACAACATTTGCGGCAACGCTTGCAAGAATGTATGCCGATGAAGGCAGAACGGTTCTGGCGGCTGATGCGGATCCGGATGCGAATCTGGGACTGGCACTCGGTTTTTCAGAGGAAGAGCTGGATGCGATAGTTCCGATTTCCAAGATGAGAAAACTTGTTGCGGAGCGTACCGGAGCAGATGAGTTCAACAAGATCTTCAGAATGAACCCGAAGGTGGATGATATCCCGGATACATATGCAAAGACCTGCAACGGCGTGAAACTCCTGGTTCTCGGCACGATCGAGACAGGAGGAAGCGGCTGTGTATGTCCGGAACATGTTATGCTGAAGCGCATCATCAGTCATCTGATGCTCCACAGCAAGGACGTGGTCGTTCTGGACATGGAGGCAGGGCTGGAGCACCTGGCCAGAGGAACAACGAGTGGAATGGATGAGTTTATCGTTGTGATTGAACCGGGAGCGAGAAGCGTACAGACGTATAAGAATGTCAAGAGACTGGCAGACGATCTTGGCGTGAAGCAGGTACGTGTGGTGGCAAACAAGGTTCGAAGCGAGGAAGATGAAGCGTTTATCCGCTCCAAAATCCCGGCAGAGGATCTGCTCGGATTCATCCATTATAATCCGGACGTGATTGATGCGGACAGACAGGGACAGTCTCCATATGATTTCAGCCAGAAACTGATTGAAGAAATACGCAGCATTAAAGATAAAATAGATATCAATGAATAATTGAGTGGAGGTAGAACAGTGACTTTATTTGATGTTGTTTTTAGCGGAAATGATACTGTATACGGATTGACTGAGGGAGCAATCGATGCAGCCATCGCGCAGCACGGTGCAGACAAGGCAATTGCTTTCCCGGATACCGCATACAGCCTGCCGTGCTACTACGGTGTAACAGGAACCAAGGTTGGAAATCTTGGTGAACTGAAAGAAGCTCTTGGTGTAGTAAAGACACTTATGACAAGAGACAAGAAACTGAATGACGTATTTATGTCAGGTGTTGCTACAGCTCTGTGCGCAGAGTTCATCGAGGTTCTGAAATACATTGATGGTGCTACACCGTACGACGCTCCGTGCTACGGACATCTCGGAGATGCTATCATCCGTGAACTCGGTGTACCGCTTGTAACAGGAGATATCCCGGGTGTTGCAGTTATCCTTGGCTCAGCTCCGAGCGAAGAAGAGGCAGTTGCTCTTGTTAAGAGCTACCAGTCACAGGGTATTCTTGTAACTCTTGTCGGCGGCGTGATCGATCAGCTGGAAGCTCAGGGATACAAGACAGGTGCAAACGTACGTGTTATCCCGCTGGGCAAAGATGTTACATCCGTTATCCATGTAGTATCTGTAGCAGTAAGGGCAGCTCTGATCTTCGGTAACGTAACACCGGGTGATGCTGCAGCTCTTATGGAATACACATTTAAGCGTGTTCCGGCATTCGTAAACGCATTCGGACCGCTTGATCCGGTTGTTGTAGCATGTGGTGCAGGTGCAGTTGCGCTTGGTTTCCCGGTAGTTACAAACGATGTTGCTACACTGGAAGCTGTAAACGCAAAAGTTCCGAAGAGTATCATCGGTCAGCCGGACGTAAGCAAGTTCAACGCTACATCTCTTGAAGCAAGAGATATTAAGCTTAAGATCACAAACATCGACATTCCGGTAGCATTCGCTTCCGCATTCGAAGGTGAGATCATCCGCCGCGGTGATATGCAGGTTGAGTTCGATGGTTCCAGAGTAGACTGTTTTGAGCTTGTACAGATGAAGGAACTGACAGAGATCGAAGATCATAAGATCGAAGTAATCGGACCGGATATTGATGAGTTCGAAGTAGGCAGCAAGCAGTCTATCGGCTACATCGTTGAGGTAGCAGGTAAGAGTATGCAGTCCGACTTTGAACCGGTATTTGAGCGTAAGTTCCATTCCTATATCAACTGTATCGAAGGTGTAATGCATACAGGACAGCGTGATATGATCCGTATCCGTATCAGCAAGGAAGCATTTGCAGCCGGATTCCGTGCAAAACATCTTGGTGAGGTTCTTTACGCTAAGGTTAAGAGCGAATTTGCAGCAGTTGTTGACAGATGTCAGGTTAAGATCATTACTGATCCGGCTATGTGTACAGATCTTCGTCATAATCTTGCTGTCCCGGCATTTGACAAGCGTGATGAACGTCTGAATACTCTGACAGATGAGAGTGTAGACGTATACTACAGCTGTATCATGTGCCAGGCATTCTCCCCGAGCCACGTATGTGTTGTTACTCCGGAGAGACTTGGACTTTGCGGTGCCGTTTCATGGCTGGATGCGAAGGCAACCAATGAGCTGGATCCGCAGGGACCGTGTCAGGTCATCACAAAAGAGAGATGTATCGATGAGAGAATCGGTGAGTACGAAGATGTTAACGAAGCAGTTCGCAAGTTCTCCCAGGGCGCTCTGGAAGATGTATCTCTGTACTCCATCATTGAGAAACCGATGACATCCTGTGGATGTTTCGAGTGTATCTGTGGTATCGAGCCGCTGTCAAACGGTGTATGTATCGCTAACCGTGAGTACGCTGGTATGACTCCGATCGGTATGACATTCCCGGAACTGGCTTCCATGACAGGTGGCGGTGTTCAGACCCCAGGCTTCATGGGACATGGTAAGCACTTCATCGCTTCCAAGAAGTTCATGAAGGCAGAGGGCGGTATCGAGCGTATTGTATGGATGCCGAAGGATCTGAAGGATCAGGTGGCAGACAGATTGAATGCTACAGCAAAAGAGCTTTACGGAATTGACAACTTCACTGACATGATCGGTGATGAGACTGTTGCGGAGGATCCGGAAACATTGCTGGCATTCCTGGAGGAGAAGGGACATCCGGCACTCAGCATGGAGCCGATGATGTAAATTCCTGAAAGAAAATGATAAGGTGCGAAGTGAGAATGGCTGTTTTCAGCCGTTCTCACGAGCGCTGTATAATTTATAACGAGAAAAAGCGCAGCTTTTTCAATTCTGATTTTTACATATTTTGTCTGAATCACAAAACAGCGCGGACCCCGTACCATGTGCGGGTAAAACAATATAACCAGAAGCACAATACGGTGTTGTAATGACGCCGATATTAGTGTGTAATCACAAGGAGGTAATGAAAAAATGCCGTTTACTGCAAAATCAGGAAAGTTCAACGCAAAAATCAATACTGTTGAAATTGGTACCGGTGACAAAGCAATCAAGATTGGTGGAGAAAATGTACTTCCGTTCTACACATTTGACGAAGCAATCGAGAATGCGCCGAAGGTTGGTATCGAAATTACAGACGGTGGCATCGAAGCTGAACCGGCATGTGTTGCAGCCTGCTACGAAGGCTGTGCTACAGTAGTTGATATGGCTAAGAAGGCAGCTACATTTGAGGGCGTTGATTTCCTCAGTATCCGTTTGGAAGGCGGAGATCCGAACGGTAAGAACAAATCTACAGAAGAACTTGTACAGCTCGTAAAAGACGTTGCAGATGCTGTTGATCTTCCGATCGTTGTCAGCGGATGCAAGAACGTAGAGAAAGATGCTGAACTCCTTGATAAGGCAGCAGCAGCTCTGGAAGGCAAGAATGCATTGATTCTTGCAGCAAAAGAAGAGAACTACAAGACAATCGGTGCTTCCGCAGGTCTTGCTTACAAGCAGGTTGTCGGTGCTGAGTCAGCAGTAGATATCAACCTTGCAAAGCAGCTGAACGTACTTCTTACACAGCTTGGTGTTGACGCTAAGAGTGTAGTAATGAACGTTGGTACAGCAGCAGCAGGTTATGGTTTCGAATACGTTGTGTCCACAATGGATCGTATCAAAGCAGCTGCTCTTTCACAGAACGACAACACACTGCAGATGCCGATCATCACTCCGGTAGCTTCTGAAACATGGGGTATCAAAGAATCTTCAGCTTCTGAAGCTGATATGCCAGAATGGGGATGCGTGGAAGAGCGTGGTATCGATATGGAAATCGAGACTGCAGCAGCAGTTCTTGCTTCCGGTTCCAACGCTGTAATCCTGAGACATCCGGAATCTGTAAAGACAATTAAAACTCTCATTACAGAATTAGTTTAATTACAGTGAAGCATAAGGAGGATAAATGATATGGCACTGAAAGGTCTTGATATTTTCAAACTGTCACCGAAGAAAAACTGTAAGGAGTGCGGCAGCCCGACATGTATGGCTTTCTCTATGAAAGTTGCTCAGGGTGCAGTATCTATTGATGCTTGTCCGTATTTCTCAGAAGATGCTAAGGCTGCTATGAGCGAGGCTACAGCTCCGCCAATGAAGACAATCAAGGTTGGCGCTGGTGAGAACGAAATCACACTTGGCGGTGAAACAGTTCTGTTCCGTCATGAGAAGACTTTTGTAAACAAGACAAGATATGCAGTATCTCTGTGCAACTGCATGGATGACGCTGCAATTGAAGCTAAGCTGGCTGCAATTCCGAAGGTAGATTATGAGCGTATCGGCGAGAGAATGTACGTGGAGTTCGTATATGTAAACTACTGTGCAGATGCCGGCAAGGACAAATATCTTGATATCGTTAAGAAGGCAGCAGGTCTTGGCCGCGTACTGATTCTTGGATGTACAGACGTAGAAGTTGCTAAGGAAGCCGTTGCTCTGGTTAAGGATTCCAAGCCGGTACTTAACGGTGCAAACGCAGCTAACTATGAGGCAATGAACGCTGTTGCGGCAGAAGTCGGCATCGTTCTTGGCGTTCAGGGTGCTGACATCAACGAACTGTATGATACAGTTGCAGCTCTTGAGAAACTTGGAAACAAGAACCTTGTAATCGACGCTGGTACAGCTTCCATCAAGGATGCATTCAAAACAGCTGTTCAGTTCCGTAAAGCAGCAATCAAGGACAGTGACCGTACATGCGGTTATCCGTCAATCGTTCGTGCAGACGTTCTTGCAAAGGGCAATGCTCATCTTCAGGCAGCACTTGCATCTCTGTTCACAATGAAATACGGTTCCATCGTGGTTATGGAGCAGATGACATATGCAGAGGCACTTCCGCTGTATGGTCTGAGACAGAACGTATTTACAGACCCGCAGAAGCCGATGAAGGTTGAGCCGGGCATCTACCCGCTGAACGGAGCAGATGAGAACTCTATCTGTGTAACTACAGTTGACTTTGCTCTTACATATTTCGTAGTATCCGGAGAGCTTGAGCGTTCAGGTGTTCCGATGAACCTGATCATCAACGATGCAGGCGGACTTTCTGTACTGACATCCTGGGCTGCTGGTAAGTTCTCAGCAAGCTCCATCGCAAAGTTCTTTGCGGAGCAGGATGTTGAAGGCAAGATCAAGTCCAGAAAGCTTGTTATTCCGGGTAAGGTAGCTGTTCTGAAGGGTGAGCTGGAAGCAAAACTTCCGGGATGGGAGATCATCATCGCTCCGAACGAGGCAGTTCAGCTCGTTAAGTTCTTCAAAGATATGCAGTAATAATAACCCATAAAAATATAATTTAAAGGAGAAAAACAATGGCTAAATTCGTAACAATTGGTGAAAGACTTTCAACAACTGCTCCGGTAGTCAACAGAGCTTTTACAGCAAGAGATCCGGAACCGATCCTTGCAAGAGCAAAACAGCAGCTTGATGCAGGTGCTGTATATCTCGATGTCAACATCGGACCGGCAGAGAGTGATGGCGAAGACCTGATGAAGTGGGTAGTTCAGCTGCTTCAGAGCAACTTTGACAATGTTCCGCTTGCACTGGATACATCCAACAAGAAAGCAATCGAAGCTGGTATCTCCGTATACAACCGTTCCAAGGGAAAACCGATCGTAAACTCTGCAGATGCAGCAGGACGTATCGAGTATATTGACCTTGCAGCAGCTAATGATGCGATTGTTATCGCTCTTTGCAACGGCGAAGGAATTGCAAAGGACAATGATGAGCGTATGGGATACTGCCAGACAATGCTGGAGAGAGGTATGGAGCTGGGTATGGAGCCGACAGATCTGTGGTTTGACCCGCTGTTCCTCGTTGTTAAGGGTATGCAGGACAAGCAGATGGAAATTCTTGAGTGCATCAAGATGCTGTCTGACATGGGACTGAATTCTACAGGTGGTCTGTCCAACAACTCCAACGGAATGCCGAAGCACATTCGTCCGATCATGGATTCTGCTCTGGTTGCTATGTGTATGATGCAGGGTCTGACATCTGCTATCGTTAACCCGAACGACCTGAGACTTATGGAGACAATTAAGTCCTGTGACGTATTCAAGAACAATACTCTGTACGCAGATTCCTACCTTGAGCTGTAATCCTGCTAAAAATTCAGAACTTCGTTCCTGTGAAAGATAAAATGTGAAATCAGCTGTTTACAGGTGTATTTCAATCGTATCATGGAAAGAGATGGGCAGGATGTCCGTCAAGTCACAGACAGGGGCTGCGCTGCAGAGGAGCTGTGACCGAAGTTCATATATGCAAGGAAGAATACCCGGAGGCACACCGTGTTTCCGGGTATCTTAAAAACAGGGAATCTGATAAGTATTTAATGCGAGGTAACGTATGTTCAAAGTGACTTTTAAGTTTGAGAACGGCGGTGCTGTTGAAGCATTTGCCGGTCTTGGTGAGAACCTTCTTGAGGTGGCAAGAAAAACGAATGTAGCGATTGATGCGCCATGCAGCGGAAATGGAGCCTGCGGAAAATGTAAGGTGAAGCTCGTGGGCGGTGAGCTGGAGTCCAAAAAGACACGGCATATCACAGACGAGGAATATGCGCAGGGGTGGAGACTGTCCTGTGTCAGCAAAATTGTTGCTGATGTGGAAGTGCTCGTTCCGGATATTGCGTCTGCATACCGCAGCCGGATGAAAGTTGCGGATTTGAGTTCAGCGGAGGAACTCCGGATTTTTGAAAAGGTGAAGGCTGATATTGCGGAAGCCGGAATTGAATTCAAAAATGACTTAGAAGTTATCAGCATTTCGATGGAAGAACCGTCACTGGACGATACAATGCCGGATAATGAGCGGCTTGTATGGGCAGTGGAAGCTGCGTGTGGCGTATCGAATGTGAAAATGCCGTTTTTTGTTCTTCGCAAACTGGCGGAGGTATTGCGGAATGCCTCATTCCAGGTACAGTGTGTGATTCGCAGAGCGGAAGACAAGGTAGAAATACTGGATGTACTTCCGGCCTCGGCGGAGGCGAAAATCTGCGGACTTGCAGTGGATATCGGTACAACTACCGTATCAGCACTGATCATTGATATGACGGACGGTGCGATCCTGGCGAAAGCATCTTCCGGAAACGGACAGATTCGTTACGGTGCCGATGTTATCAACCGTATTATCGAACAGCAGAAAGAGGGCGGAGTGAAGAAGCTGCAGGATGCGATCATCAAAGAGACTCTGAATCCGCTGATCCATGAGATGTGCCGTTCTGCAAAGGTCTCTCCGCTGCAGATATACCGCATGTGCGTAGCCGGCAATACGACAATGAATCATTTGCTCACAGGTGTGAATGCGGATCCGGTCCGTATGGAACCGTTCATACCGACCTTCTTTGCAACAGACTCCATCTATGCACAGGATCTGGGTATTGAGATTTATCCGCATGCCAGAATGATCATGGCTCCGAATATCGGAAGCTATGTAGGCGGAGATATCACGGCAGGTACACTTGCCAGCGCTATCTGGAACAAGGAAGAAATGTCATTGTTCATCGATCTTGGTACAAATGGAGAGCTTGTATTCGGAAATTCTGAATTCATGATGAGCTGTGCATGTTCAGCCGGTCCGGCATTTGAAGGCGGTGATATCAGCTGTGGCATGAGAGCGACAGACGGTGCTATCGAGGCATGTACAATTGATAAGGAAACCATGGAACCGACCTTTACGATTGTGGGTGATGAAGGCCAGAAACCGGTAGGTATCTGCGGTTCCGGTATCATTGATATCATCAGCGAGCTGTTCCGCTGCGGTATTATCAGTCCGAAGGGCAAATTTATCCGTGAGGGCAGACGGGTACGTCATGATGAGTACGGCATGGGAAGTTTTGTGCTGGCCTTTAAGGAGGATGCGGCTTCCGTGAAAGATATCGAACTGACAGAAGTGGATATCGATAATTTCATCCGTGCAAAAGGTGCGATCTTCTCTGCAATTCGTGTTATGCTCCAGTCACTTGACTTTGATGTGAGCATGATCGATCACGTATATGTAGCCGGCGGTATCGGCAGCGGCATCAATATGCAGAATGCGATCTGTATTGGTATGTTTCCGGATATTGAACTGGAGAAGTTCACTTATATTGGAAATTCCTCTTTATCCGGTGCATATTCCATGCTGTATTCTGCAGAGGCGGAAGCCAAAGTGGCAGAAGTTGCAGCTAATATGACATACCTTGAGCTGAGCAACGAGCTGACCTATATGGATGAGTTCGTAGCATGCTGTTTCCTGCCGCATACAGATGCGGGACTGTTTCCGTCACTGGAAATGAAGTAAAAACGGATTTTGACATAATCAGACAGGCAATAACAGAGTAATACAAAATAAGACAGAAAATAGAGGATGAGGAGAACAGTATGAATATAGAGTACGATAAGGATAATAAAGAGAGAGTTCCTTTCGAACATTATAAGGAAGAATATGTGAAGAAGGACCCGCAGGAAATCAGTGTTCGTACCGGTTTTCCTTACTCTGAAGAAAAGAAGTGTTTTACGGTAAGATTTCTGGGAAAGGATTATGAGGTCGGTTTTCCGGAGTTTACCGTAAAATGCATACAGGAGGGTGACTCCTTCCGTCCGCTGGAAGAGATGACAGCGGCGCAGATTCTCGTGCTCCGGTTCCTGATTGAGGGCGGCCGTGCAGACGGGACAGGAAAGTTTCTTACGTACCGTGAAGTACCTTGGGGCGAGGTCTATTATCGTCAGTTCAACGGCAGATGTATGATGAGGCTTGCGTATTCCTACGGAAGCCGCATTGATGCATTCCGGACTGCGCTGGAAAAGATGGGTGCGAAGAAGATTAACGCAGGAGATGCAGGATATGAGATCGAGCTGTTTGAAGGATTTTTTATCCGTTTCCAGATCTGGGGACCGGATGAAGAATTCCCGCCGTCATCACAGATCCTGTTCAGTGATAATTTCACAACATTTCATGCGGAAGACCTTGTCGTAGCGTGTGACGTGATCATCGGTACGATGAAAAAGCAATAAGTGCAATTAGCGAGAAAGGGGAATGTTTTACTATGGGATTCAAATCAGATATTGAGATCGCTCAGGAAACCGTCATGTCTCCGATTACGGAGATTGCGGCAAAAGCCGGCATTGATCCGAAGTATCTTGAGCAGTACGGAAATTACAAGGCAAAGATCGATTATAACCTTCTGAAAGAAACAGATAAGCAGGATGGAAAGCTCGTTCTCGTAACCGCAATCAACCCGACACCGGCAGGCGAAGGTAAGACAACTACAACAGTAGGTCTTGCAGACGGTCTGCAGAAGCTTGGCAAGAACGTTATGGTAGCTCTTCGTGAGCCGTCCCTCGGACCGGTATTCGGTGTAAAGGGCGGA
>JBGVDJ010000080.1:0-2124 GCA_045119335.1 Candidatus Choladousia sp.
CGCCGACAGCACTTTCGGAATGATTTCCGGATGTTCGAACCCTTTTCTGGCTACGACGCAGTAGTGGCGGCCGTAAGAAATGGATGTCTCCACTACACCGTTTTCATCGGTAAAAAGATATGGTTTCCACTCAGCACCCTCATCATAGATGGAGGACAGTGGGTTATTTGGTGCCCACCACCATCCGAAGAATGCTCCGCTTCTGCCGTTTTCCAGAAGTTCCGGCAGATTCTGTACGTTCCGGATCATAAATTCCTGATCCAGGATTCCTTCCTGATACCATTCGCCAAGCTGTGCAAGTGCTGCTTTTGTCTCCTGTGTGACAGAACCGTATACCATGGTTCCGCTGTCATCTTTGATCCATTTTCCCGGATAAGCGTGATTCGCATCAAAAACGGGATCCACAGAGAAGCACTGGTCCGACTGTCCCACCAGAGACGGATCGAATACCAGCCCCACGTTGCCATCCGGGTGACTGCCCGGATTCTGTTCCACGAATGCTTTTACAATATCCATGGCCTCATCCAGTGTAGCCGGCTCTTCCAGACCCAGTTCATCGATCCAGTCTTTTCTCAGCCACAGCAGGTTCGGCCCCGTGTAGACTTCCGTCTCCGGGAATGCCATCAGTTTGCCATTATACGTCACGGCGCCCAGTTTGTCATCCCCAAAACTTTCATACATTTCTTTGATGCGGTCGCTGGTGCAGTTTTCATAAACATCGGTCAGATCTTCGATCAGATCATTTTCCACCAGCATGTCCAGAATCGCCGTATCGGTGACCACCATAATGTCCGGCAGCTCTCCTTCCAGAATGGCCATCCGTTCGACCTGCTCGTACTGATTGTGGTCCTGGCCTTCCAGCACGACCACACTCTCCACATTCAGCAGTTCTTCGATATATCGTGTATAGTTATTATCATCGTAGGTATCCCCCGCCGGCATATTGGAGTTGTTCTCCGCTGTCACTTTACCAAGGGTATAGGTGACTTTTTCGGGATATTTTCCAAGAGGTGTGGTTTTTGCTTCTTCCCAGGCAGCTTCCAGTTCCTCCTGTGTCATATCACCGGTTGTGCTGTTCTCCGCATTTGTGGAAGTTGCTGTATTCCTTTTCCCTGTGCAGCCAGCAGCCAGCAGCGCGATCGCCGTCGTTCCGGCGATGCAGGACATTCCTATGATTTTTTTGTATGTACTCATTTTCTGATGTCCTTTCCATCTGTTGTGGTTTTCTTCGGAATATGTATCTTTACTCTCGTTCCGGTTCCCGGATAACTCTCAATATGCAGCGTGTAGTTTTCGCCGTACATAAGAGCCAGCCGGTCGTTTACGTTGCGGACACCATATCCCTTGGATTTTGTTTTCAGCAGTTTCTCCACAGTTTCTTCATCCATACCTACACCGGTATCATATACCGTGATGATTATGTCATCATAATTCTGTTGACAGGAGATCGTCAACCTTTTTTCTCCTTCTTCTTTCACATCAAGGCCATGTTCCAGTGCATTTTCCACCAGTGGCTGCAGTGTCAGCTTCGGCATCAGGTACGGGAACAGGGTCTGATCCACCTGAAATTCCACATCAAACTCGTAGTCGTGCATCATGCGCTGGATTTCCAGATAGGATTTAATATTGGTGATTTCTCCCCCTACCGTGATCAGGATCTCACCTTTATTTAATGTTGTCCGGTAATAATCGGACAGCGCCAGTGTTACTCTGCTGATATCTTCCTCGCCTGCGCTTATGGCTTTCCAGTTGATCAGCGACAGGGTATTATACAGGAAGTGAGGATTGATCTGCGCCTGCAGGGCCTGCATTTCCAGATCCTGCTGTTTGATCTTGCCCTGGTACACTTCATTGATCAGTCGGTTGAGCTGCCCCAGCATCTTTTTGAAGCTTCGGATCAGTATGCCGACCTCGTCGGCATTGTCATCCTGTATGTTGATCTCCATGTTTCCGGCTTCTACCTGATTGACACAGCCGGTCAGCAGTTCGATACGTTTTACCAGCAGTCCGCTCATGAATTTACTTATTATAATAACAAAGAAAAGACAGCCCGCGACAACCAGCATTACCGTTCCCATCAGCTCATAGAAACCGGAGGAAAATTCTGATTCTTCAACAAATATG